>CACYDP010000082.1 GCA_902773135.1 uncultured Ruminococcus sp. | reverse complement strand
CTTCCCGACAATTTCGCTGTCAGTAGGATAGGACAAAATTCAGCGGTTTTAGGAAAGGGGTCCGGGGAATAACCCTTTTTCCGCCGGAAAAGGGTTTCCCCCGGGAAACTGCCCGACAAAATTGATTTCCGTGCATACAAAGGGCTTGATTTTACTTTGGAATGAGCATATGATATTACCAAGGAGGTTTTCACCGTGAGAAAATACAATATGATTAAAAAAATCACCAGTACCGCTCTTGCCGCTGTATTGATCGCAGCAGGAAGTACCGCCCTCGGAGCTGTCAACGCCTTTGATACAACTCTGACAACGCAGACTGTCAATGCGGCTGCTGTCAGATCACTTGCCGACAACGGTTCTTACCTGAGTAAGAGCGAAACGTATATTAATTCTTCCATTCGGGCTTATGCCAGATTTACAGGCGGCACCGGTCCGTACCGATACAAATATTCCTATCGTTACGAAAACGGAGCGTGGGTTGATGTCACGTCATATATTTCGTCCGACAGTAAGGCGGTAAAACTTCCCTCATCTCCCGGCAAATACACTATCAGGGTAGCGGCATCAGATGCCAACGGTGCGTATTCTTCAAAATATCTTTATCTCAAAGTAAAGAAAGATACTAAAACCGCTTTTAAAGAAACCGGCTCTTTTCTCAGCTCCACTGCAACGTGGGTCAACTGGACAATCACAGCCAATGCCAAATTCAGCGGCGGTGTAGAACCCTATACCTATAAATACTCCTACCGAAAAGACGGCGGCAGCTGGATTGATGTCACAGGCTACATCACCTCCGGCAGCAAAACCATCAAGATGCCGTCCGAATCCGGCAACTATACTGTCCGTATTGCCGCAATCGATGCAAACGGCACTTACTCCTCCAAATATCTTTCCCTCAAAGTCCGAAAAGACACCAAAACAAGTTTCAAGGAAAACGGTTCTTCTCTCAGTTCCACGTCCACGTGGGCTAACTGGACAATCACCGCTAACGGCAGATTCAGCGGCGGTGTAGAGCCCTATACCTATAAATATTCCTTCCGCAAAGGAAACGGTGCCTGGTCCGACCTTACCTCGTATGTCAATAACGCCGGTCAAAAAATTCAGATGCCGTCCGAAGCCGGTTTTTACAGTATAAGAATTGCCGCAAAAGATGCCGCAGGAAAATACAGCTCAAAATACATCAATATCACGGTCAAAAAAGACACCAAAACGAGTTTCAGAGATAACGGCTCTGATGCGGTAACATACACCTTTTCCGGAGGACCGATGATTGCCCGTGCCGATTATACCGGCGGCGTACTTCCCTATCAATATAAGTACTCCTATAAATACGGCAGCGGAAATTGGGTGGATATAAAGAACTATTCCGAAAACACCTCCGGTATCTTCAATATGCCGTACAAATCGGGCAACTATACGGTAAGGATCGCTGTCAAAGATGCCACCGGAAAATATTTGTCCAAATATTTCAGTGTCTATGTCACCATTGATAAGTCCGATGAATATGAAATGGCAAAGACGGCTTCCTCCAGGATTATCAGATCTTCGATGACAGACGTTCAGAAAGCCAAAACTATACACGACTGGATTATTAACAACACAAGATACGATATTGAGAATTTTTACAGCGGAACCATTCCTTATGAAAGTTACACCACCACAGGCGTACTGAAAAACCACGTTGCCGTATGTCAGGGCTATGCCGAAGCATTTCAGGCAATGGCACTTAATGCCGGGCTGGATACCGAACTGACCACCGGCAAGGCAAACGGCATCGGAGGATATGGCGGCCACGCATGGAATCAGGTAAAGGTGGACAATATCTGGTACAATATTGATGTCACATGGGACGACCCTGTTAGTTCGACCGATATGCTTGTCTATGATTATTTTCTGATTCCCGACTATATGATTGAAACCGACCATATATTTGACCGCAAAACGAGAAACTGCACTGCTCCGACCCCTGATTATTAAAACACAGCCGAAAACAAAAAAAAACTTCCCTGATGGTAAAGTCAGGGAAGTTTTTTTGTTTACGTTTATTCTTTGATCTGCTCCATCTGATAAATTTCAAAGATGTCGCCTTCTTTTATATCGCTGAATTTTTCCAGTGTGATACCGCACTCAAAGCCCTGAGCGACTTCTTTGACGGAATCCTTGAATCTCTGGAGCGAGGCAATAATGTCATCGGCAATGATAATACCATCACGTACCACTCTTACCTGAGCACCTCTGATCACCTTGCCGCTGAGTACATAGGAGCCCGACACCAGTCCGACATTGGTAATTTTATAAGTCTGGCGTACTTCCACACGTCCCAGCTGTGTTTCCTTAAATTTCGGTGCCAACATACCTTTCATCGCAGACTCAATTTCTTCGATACAGTCATAGATAATTCTGTAAAGTCGGAGATCAATGCCGTCACGTTTGGCATTATCTTCTGCCACCGGGTCGGGACGAACGTTGAAGCCTACAATAATCGCATTGGACGCTGAGGCAAGCATTACATCGGATTCTCTTACCGCACCCACACCGCTGTGGATTACATTGACGCGAATTTCCTCATTGCTCAGTTTTTCCAGTGACTGTTTTACAGCTTCCACTGAACCCTGTACGTCCGCCTTGACAATAATCTTGAGTTCTTTCATATCCTCAATTTTCATCTGGTCAAACAGGTTATCAAGTGTTACCTTTGTTCTGGAATTAAAGCGTTCTTCTTTTTCTTTTGTCTTTCTCTGTTCCACCAATTCTCTTGCCAGTCTTTCATCCGAAACGGCATTAAACACATCACCGCCGGAGGGAACGCTGTCAAGACCCGTGATTTCTACGGGAACAGACGGTCCTGCACTTTTTACTTTAGAACCCTTATCATTGGTCATGGCTCTGACACGTCCCACACTGGTACCTGCCACCACAATATCACCTATTCTCAGTGTACCGTTCTGCACGAGCATTGTTGCAATCGGACCTCTGCCCTTGTCCAGTCTTGCTTCGATAACACTGCCCTTTGCGGCTCTGTCAGGGTTAGCTTTGAGCTCTTTCATATCGGCTACCAGCAGCACCATTTCCAAAAGTTCGTCAAGACCTTCTTTGGTATGTGCGGATACAGGCATCACAGGAGTATCGCCGCCCCATTCTTCCGGTACGATTTCGTGTTCGGTCAGCTGCTGTTTCACATTTTCAACATTAGCACCGGGCTTATCGATCTTATTAACCGCTACGATAATGGACACACCGGCAGCTTTAGCATGGTTAATAGCTTCAATTGTCTGAGGCATAATACCGTCATCGGCAGCAACCACCAGAATCGCAATATCCGTTACCTGAGCACCTCTGGCACGCATGGTGGTAAAGGCTTCATGGCCGGGCGTATCGAGGAAGGTAATTTCACGGTTGTCTATGTTTACTCTGTACGCACCGATATGCTGAGTGATACCGCCTGCTTCGGTAGATGTAACGTGAGCATTTCTGATAGCATCAAGGAGAGAAGTTTTACCGTGATCGACATGTCCCATAACAACCACTACCGGTGCTCTGGGTACAAGATTTTCATCTGTATCGTCACTGTCATCAATAATTTTTTCTTCAATGGTTTCAATGACTTCTTTTTCGACCTTAGCGTGAAATTCCATTGCCGCAAGGGAAGCGGTATCAAAATCAATGGTATCATTCACGGAAGCCATCACACCAAGCATCATTAATTTTTTGATCACTTCGGCAGCTGTTGCTTTCAGTCTTAATGCCAGTTCACCTACGGTAATCTCATCAGGAATCTGTACCTTAATAGGTTTGGCTTTTCTTTCTTTTTCAATACGTCTGAGTCTTTCCTGTTCGGTTTCCTTTCGGGAATTGCGGGGCTTTCCTCTCTGCTGGGAACGCTGGGTAATTTTTTGTTTCTGAACAGTATTTTCCGTATGCATTTTTTCGCTTGCGAGTCGGTCATATTTTTCGTTGTATCTTTCAATATCCACGTGTGACTGACGGGTATTAATCACTCTGCCCCTGTTTTCACTGGAAGAGGTTTCCTCGTGTATCACCACATTATTATCAGTTTTCACATTCTGACCACTGTTTTTCTGCTGCGGAGCAACTGCCTTTTTCGTGCGGTTTTTGCTGTCACTTTTTTTAGCGGCGGCATTGCTGTTCTGAGATTTTCCATTGGGAGCTTTGCCGTCTTTTTTCTTGTTAATATCTTTTTTCGGCTGTCTGGCGTTGTCCTGTGCGGCAGCTTTTTCCATATTTTCTGTATTTTCTGTTTTTTCGTCATCAGCCGATTTTCTTGATGCAAAATACTCATCAAAATTCTTAACGCTGTTATTCTGAGTGAAATGCTCAAATATAATATTCAGTTCCTCTTCATTTAGTATACCGGCAGGTTTTTTTACGGTATTAAGGCGGTTCTTCAGTACGTCTGTAACCTCCTTATTCGATACATTCAGGTCTTTTGCGACCTCGCTCAATCTTATTTTTATCATATCAACATTCCTCCTGTCTTATTCGGTACAAAGTGTGATAAGCTTATTTGCAAAGCCGTCGTCATTTACGGATAGAATTCCTGATTTTTTCCCTACGGAATGTCCGAGAATTTCCATTGAAATATCCAAGACAATGGTTTTGGTTCCGGTTTCGTCCGATACCGCCTGAATATTTCGCATTGTTCGCTCCGACAAATCGTTAGCAAGAAGCAGCAGTCGGGACCGACCGCCGTGCATCGCCTCCGCAGCTGCATCAAAGCCCAGCGATAAGCGTCCCGCTCGCCGTGCAATTCCCAGAAGCGACAGCAGTCTGCTGTTCATACTCAATCATCCTCCTTCCCGGACATTTCCGTCAAAACGGAATCATTGTGATCACAGATCGTGTTATTTCTTTGGGTCACGGAACATTTTTCTCTGCTGCCAGTTCCTCCGCCAATTTCGCATATACTTCTTCCGGAATTTTGCAGGAAAAAGCCCGTTCCAGTCTTTTAGCTTTTTTAGCGGCATTCAAGCAGAGCATATTATTACATACATATGCACCTCTGCCGGCTTTTTTACCTGTCAGGTCGAGTGATATTTCGCCTTTTTGGAGAATGTTTCCATCCTCATCTTTCAAATCGGGAGATTTCACCACTCTGATCAGTGTATTTTTTTGTTTCATTTCTCCGCAGCCCGTACATTTCCTCATAGGAATTTTTTTCTGACGCATTGTTAAATCCTGCTTTCTTTCAATCTGTTTCTTCCGCAGTATTCTCAGGCTGAACAGCATCTTCTTCCATATGGCTGTCAACGGTTTCGGACGGTTCGCTGTTTTCCTCTGCCGCTGTATCCGCATTGTCAATCATTTCCGGTTCTTCTTCCTCATCATCAAGACCGTCACCGATATATTTCGGTTCGTTTTCATCGTCTGCTTGTTCATTTTCCCCGAAGAATCCGCTTTCGGGGCGAATATCGATTTTCCAGCCGGTCAGTTTGGCAGCCAGACGTACATTCTGACCTTTATTGCCGATAGCAAGGGAAAGCTGGCTGTCCGGCACAGTCGCCCTGCACATTTTTTCCGCCGTATCGTCAATATCCACTTTCAGCACCTCAGCAGGCGAAAGAGCAGCAGAAATAAACTTTACCGGATCTTCATCAAATTCTACAATATCGATTTTTTCTCCGCCGAGTTCGTCCACGATCGTTCCCACACGCTGACCTCTCGGACCGATGCAGGCACCAACTGCGTCCACATTTTCATCACGGCTGTGTACAGCAATTTTGGTTCTGGAGCCGGCTTCTCTGGAGATAGACTTAATTTCAACCGTACCGTCAAAAATTTCGGGCACTTCCGATTCAAACAGTCTTTTTACGAGATCGGGGTGTGTTCTCGATATAATCGCTCTCGGACCTTTTTCGTTTGATTTCACGTCAACGACATAAACCTTGATATTTTCGCCCTCTTTGATGGTTTCGCCTGCCACCTGCTCGTTGCGGGGAAGAATAGCGATCGCCTTACCCAAGCGGAGTGTGGCATTGCCGGTTTTGGCATCGACCTGTTCAACAGTGGCGGTAACAATTTCCTTGAGTTTACTTTGATATTCTGCAAGAGCCTGTCCTTTTTCACCGTCACGGATTCCCTGACGAATAATATTTCTTGCGGTCTGCACAGCGATTCTGCCGAAATCTTTCGGATCCAGTTTAATGCCGATCTTATCTTCCAGTCTTGCGGCGGCATTGATTTTTCTTGCCTCATCGATATGAACTTCACGATTGGGGTCAAATACTTCCTCTACCACTTCTTTATTAAGGAACACTTCAAAGATGCCTGTATCAGGTTCCATTTTAATAAACACATCTTCATTTCCGCCGTAAGTATTCTTACAGGCAGTCACAATTGCTTTCTGAATCTGTGTCAGCATAAAGTCAACAGGAATACCCCGTTCTTTTTCGATGAGGGCAAGTGCCTCAAAAAGTTCGGTATTTTTATTATCGGGCTGCTTGACGGTTTTCTTTTTCATTGTAGTATCCTCCGCTTATTCAAGATTAAAATCGTCCAGTTTAATATATACTGTATCTTTTTTCATAATATTTTTTTGTTCGCCGCTTTTCAGACTTACCGTTACGGAATCCTTTTCATTGGCAATCAGTGTTCCTTTGAGTTCACGGATATGATTTTCATCCGGTCGAATCAGTTTAATCATCACGGGAGCACCGAGAAATTCTTCAAAATGTTCATTTTTAATCAATTCCCGTTCTATGCCGGGAGAGGAAACCTCCAGACAGTAGTTCTGTTCAATCGGGTCGAGTTCATCGAGCGGTTTATCAACGGCTCTTGTCACCTTTTCACAGTCTTCTATGGTAACGCCGTCCGCTTTGTCAATAAAGATTCTGAGGTACCACATCGCACCCTCTTTGACGAATCTCACGTCCCACAGCGAAAGACCGAGTTGTTCCACGATCGGTTTAACAAGATTGGTTACCGATTCAACCGTAGTACTTTGTTTTTTATTAGCCATAAATCAATCTCCGTTCCGCCCGTACCATTCATTTGTCAGACCGCCGATTTGCTTTATCGGGATCATTCCGGCAAGGGCATTGTGTGATACAGCAGCGTGCATCTGATTTGTCTTATTAATGATAAAAGAGCGGGTCGCCCCACTCTTTTAGTCAACTAACATATACCATACATTATTTTACCACACCGTTTTGAATTATGCAAGACCTTTTTTATGCCACTTCGCCAATTCATTTTTTATGCCACTTCGCCAATTCATTAATATCACATTTTGAAAAATGCTTTACTTTATGTGTTGAAAATAGTAAAATAGATAATGTATAGAATAAAATACAGGATGTGATTGTCTTGGCAAAGTCGATAAAAATAATCTTCTGCATCGTATCGGTATGCTGTTTGTTTCTTTTTGCGTCCTGCAAAAATACCGAACCCGAAAATGTTGATGTGAGGACCACACTTTCCATTGATGCGTCATTCAAAGGAACAAGAACGGTTGTGCTGACATTTCCGTCAAGTATTGTTGCCGCAGGTTCTGAAACGGAAATCAATCTGGATAAGGTTGTTCAGAAATATTGTCCCGATACCATGTCATACAGTAAAAATACAACAGATGGTGAAATCTCTTATACGTTTGTGATAGAGTTTACCTCCACACATGAGTATATCACAAAAACCACCGGCATTATCGGGTCTAAAACCGTTGTGTCGTTTTCTAATCCCAATACCGTTATGACAAAAGGCTGGAAACTGGAGGAAAGTTTTCAGAGTACGGAATTGCTCTCGTGGATAGAAACAGGAGCAAGACAGGAAGGCTTTGAAGAATTCGGATTTATCTATGATCAGTCAAAAACTACTGCCGCACTCGACGATGATGTACAGAATGCCAACCCTATTATATCGGTGAATACGTTAAGCGGTTCTCCGGTGCAGAACATACAGATAACGACCGTTAATAAAGGTTCTGTATATGACCGTACCATTGTGTTTAATATTTCTCAGACCACTTTTGACAGTGTCAGCACTTCTATCAGTGATTATTTCAAATCAGTTACAGATGCGTCGGCTTCCTCTGCGGAATGGCTGCTCGAAAACAATTATTACCTCTATACCGTCAAGTTTAACGATATATCACTTCGTGAACTGGAGGGCTATACCAACAAACTGCTCGGGTCGGTTTACTGTGAGGCATCTTATGAAGATAAATCTGTGGGCAGCACACCGCTTGCTTCGCAGAACACCTTTACCGAAGCTTTGGATTTTTCCAATTATATCGGCAACAGCAATGCCAATGTTCCGATAGAGTATACCTATTCCGTTGCGGATTCGGGAGAACTCGGGGAGTGTCAGTTATATGACGGCAGTTCCTGGTCAGCTGCTACCGATTTGCTCAGTACCAACAAATACGGAAGTCTGGTGGCGGTAAAAAGCAATGATTCGTTTTTGACGCTCAGAATCAGTGACGGCAAACAATATACCGCTTCCTCGATCAATGTCAGCGTCACACCTCTTGAAAATGAAAAAATACGTAAATCCATTACCTTTAAATATGACATTGCGACAGGCGGTATTGAAGCAAGCGATTATACAAAATCTTATTTTGACAGTGTGAATATCGATTCAACACAGGAAATTGAAAATGACAAAAAGACCTGTACCGTCAGCTTTATCGGCACGGCTGATGAAATCAACAGCAAGATCGAATCCATTTTCGGTACAGGAAACCGTATTACATATGCTTCCTATGTGCCTTTTATGACGTTGCGAACCACTAAACAGTTTACAGACAGTGTTGATCTGTCGTCACTGATTATCGGCAAAAATATTGATACGCCGATTTATTATTCTGTGGCTGCCGAAAACGGTGACATCGTAAAATCGCTCACGATCAACAACGTATCGTCCGAAAACTCGGAGGAAAATACGGCGGAGCAAATCGAACTTGCCGATTCCTCCTTGGCATCGTCACAGCTTTCGTCCTCAAAGGCATCAATGTCGTTTGATGTATCGGTGCTGAATGTATCCGATGTAGTGACCTGCGTAATTATTACGGTCATTATTATTATACTGAGTTTTATTGTGATATTGATACTAAGAAGCCGAATGCAGCTCGCTCCGGTTCAGCCGGAACAGGAAAACAACAGCCGCAGGCTCAAAAGCGGCAAAAACTCACTCGTAAAATCAGGGAAAAAGCATATCAAAAAGTAATGATGGTGGAACTATGAAACAGATGCCAAAAATCAATTATCAGTTGGAACTGGATAAAACCCTCCGGAAAATCAATGCAGACCATATCCGTCCCACACTTCTTTTGCACAGCTGCTGTGCTCCGTGCAGCAGTTATGTTCTGGAATATCTCACACAGTACTTTGACATCACTGTCTTTTTCTACAATCCGAATATTTCACCGGAAAGCGAATACCGGCATAGAGCAGAAGAAATCAGGCGGCTGATCGCAGAAATGTGTCCGCAGGTGAAACTGACAGAGGGAGCATACGAACCCGAGAAGTTTTATGCAATGGCAAAGGGACTGGAAAACGAACCTGAGCGTGGTGCAAGATGTCTGAAATGTTACCGTATGCGAATGGAACAAGCGGCTCAGGCAGCCAAAAACGGCGGTTTTGACTTTTTTACCACCACGCTTTCCATCAGTCCGCAGAAAGATGCGTCTGTACTCAATACCATTGGAAAGGAAATCAGCGAACTTTACGGCGTTGATTATTTATATTCGGATTTTAAAAAACGGGGCGGTTATCAGCGTTCCATTGAGTTATCAGCTCAGTTCAGGCTGTATCGGCAAAATTTCTGCGGCTGTGTGTTTTCAAAAACACAAAAGGAGAATCCGTAACAAACAACACAAAAGCACGGGATGCATCATCAAAAATGACTGCTCTCGTGCTTTTTTCTTAGATCTAAAACAAACTTGCCGGGTCGACTAATTCGTCTCCTTTTCTGACTTCGAGATGAAGATGGCTTTCGTCAAGGATTTCTCCCGGCACAGTACCGATATAGCCGATAGTATCACCCGATGCTACCGTATCGCCCGTCTGAGCAACAGTAGTTTCCGTCAGACCGCAGTAATATGCCGTATAACCATCACTATGCTCTATCACAATGACGTTTCCCAAGAGGGGATCTTGCTCAACGGACTGTACAGTGCCTTCGCTGATGGCTCGGACGGCGGTTCCCTCCGGTGCGGACAGATCAATACCGCTGTGTGTTCTCCAATCCGACATTGTTTTGGATTGAATCGGATTATCCGGACTGAATATTTTAATGATTTTCCCGTTTTCCACCGGCTCTGCCGATGATGTTTCCACAGCGGTTTCTACGGCAGCGTCCGGTTCGGACTCCTGCGAAACCTCTTCCTCCCATGTCATATCCTCTTCATTTTCGGATACGTCCGGTTGGGATTCGGCTTTTGAGGTTGTGCGGCTTTGTTCTGCTGTATTTTGATATTTTTCATTGCTAACATCTTTGCCGGCTGTTACACCTTCGGATTGTTCCGTGCTTTCTTCGCTGATTTCATTGTAGTCCATCACACTGCCGTAAGTAGTCCACGCCGCTGCACCTACTGTTACGGCACAAATGGCAAGTGCTATATAAAATCCTGCATTTTTTCGGGGGGATTTTTTATTTTGATATTCCTGATAAGCGTTTGTTTTTTTGCTTTTGAACATTGACTGCACCTCCGATTATATTTTTGCCGGAAATGATCGGAGATATGCGAATCAAAATTAATATTTAAACTGAAATTCACGATTAGAGCGATTAATGGCACAAAGAATTGCTCTGACCGAAGCCTTGAAAATTCCGTGAGAGATACCGACACCGAAAACATCTTTGCCGTCGGGGTCTTTCAGCTGAATATAGGCAATCGCTTTGGAATCCGAGCCCTGCGAGATCGAGTCCTCTTTATAGGATACAAACGTAAAGCCCTCAACACCGATTTTTTGCAATACATTAAAGAAAGCATCGATCGGACCGTTGCCCTCGCCGAATACTTCAATCTCTTTGTTTTCTTTGACGAGGTGAAGCACACCGTCAAATGTCGCATGATCCTGGTCGGTGTTTTTGATAACGTGACGCACCAGCCAGAGTTTTTGTTCTATATCAATGTAATTTTTATTGAATACTTCCATCAGTTCATCAGGGGAAAGTTCTCTGCCGATTCGGTCACATTCTGCTTTGACTAAGGCACCAAATTCCGGGTGCATTGCTTTGGGCAATTCATAGCCGAAGTTATTTTGCATAATGAATGCTGCTCCGCCTTTTCCTGACTGAGAATTGATTCTGATAATCGGTTCATACTGTCTGCCGACATCAGCGGGGTCGATGGGAAGATAGGGAATTTCCCATTTGTCACTGTTGGTGTCTTTGACATACTGGAATCCTTTGTTGATGGCGTCCTGATGAGAGCCGGAAAATGCTGTAAACACCAATTCACCAACATATGGTTGGCGTTCGCCGATCTTCATCTTGGTGCAGCGTTCATAGATATCACGGTATTTTGGCAGATTGCTGAAATCAAGCTCGGGGTCAACGCCCTGTGTATACATATTCAAACCAACTGTGACAATATCTAAATTGCCTGTACGTTCACCGTTACCGAAAAGAGTACCCTCGATTCTGTCCGCACCGGCAAGCAGTCCAAGTTCTGCACCGGCAACGCCCGTACCTCTGTCGTTATGAGGGTGCAGGCTGATAATTGCCGCCTCTCTGTTTTTGAGATGTTTGATGAAATATTCGATCTGGTCGGCATACGTATTGGGAGTGCACATTTCTACGGTATTGGGGAGATTGAGAATGATGGGGTTCTCTTTGGTGGGCTGAATGACATCCATTACCGCTTCGCAGATTTTGACGGAATTGTCAACTTCTGTTCCTGAAAAACTTTCAGGGGAGTATTCCAGACGGAAATTGGTATCACCCTCATAGTTGTCGATCAGTTCCTTGATGAGTTTTGCACCTTCCACAGCGATGTTGATGATACCGTCCATTTCTTTTTTGAATACCACTTTCCGCTGAAGTGTAGAAGTGGAGTTATAGAAATGCACAATGACGTTTTTAGCACCTTTGACGGCTTCAAAAGTTTTGCGAATGAGGTGTTCTCTTGCCTGAACCAGCACCTGAATCGTTACATCGTCGGGAATGTGGTGACCGTCAATCAGTTCACGGCAGATTTCATATTCTGTTTCGGAAGCAGAGGGAAAACCGATTTCGATTTCCTTGAATCCCATTTCACAGAGAGCGTGGAAAAATTCCAGTTTCTGTTTCAGATTCATCGGGTCAACCAATGCCTGATTGCCGTCACGCAAATCTACCGAACACCAGATGGGTGCTTTGGTGATAGTATTGTTTGGCCAATCTCTGCTTTCCATTTTAATTTGCTGAAAGGGAATGTATTTTTTATAACCGTTATTCATCATAAAACCTCCAGATTTGATTTGAGATAAAAAGAAGCCCGTCCCGGTCAATATGACAAGGGACGGGCATTAAGCTCGTGGTACCACCCTGATTCAGACACAAACGTGTCCCTCTGCAAGTCTCCGACAAGACTCTGATCTATAACGTGATCTGACGTTCCGTCTTAATGCGATTTCAGACGGACAACTCCGAAATGAGCTATACATATAATCGCCGTCACTGTCTTACACCTGCCGACAGCTCTCTTTGCACGGACGAAAATATCTTGTTTTCTTCATCGTCTTTATAACCAAAGTATAATTGTATTATATACCCTTTTCTGATACTTTGTCAATGTCAAAGTCAGCGTTTAATTTATACAAAATATAATATAACAGCAAAATAATACTAAATGTAAATTTAGTATTATTTTTTCAATACCTTTTCGATATATTCAAAATAGGTCTTTTTGCTCATTACATCATCTCGGTGGTCAATATACCACTCAAAATCCTCTTTGAATCCGTCATATATGGAAACAGTATCGGGCAGGAGACGATATTGTTCGCTTACATCGAGATAATATTCATAATCATAAAAAGGAAAATAACTTCTTTGATTGTGTGAAGCATCAACATATACAGGGTTTAGAGGAGTGCCGACAATATCATAACAGATCTGTACAAATTCGTTGATGTCGATCAGCTGTTTGTTTCCTACATTAAAAATATGCTGTGCAGGTTTTTGAATCATCAGTGTATCAATAAAACGGCATAAATCACGGACATTATAGAACTGTAATTTCATTTTGCCGTCTTTTGGAATATAGAAGGGCATTTTTTGAACAGCACAGTCAAAAACAAAGCCTTCACGATAAAGATTCTGATACTTTCCGTAAAAATACGGAGGACGAAGAATATAAGCTTCGGGAACTTTCTGTATCAGGTAATTTTCAGCTTTGATTTTATTTTCCCCGTAATCGCCCCATATAGCATTATGCCCCACAGGCAGACTTTCACGGAAAGGAAGGGGGCTTGTTTCGGGATAAACCGCAGAAGAACTGATAAAAATAAAATCCTGAATATCTGAAAGCCCGTCAAGAAGATTTTTCATTTCTTTTTCGGTATAAATATTGACGGCAATCACCAGATCAAAATGATGATGTTTTAATTGTTCGCAGACCGTATTTTTATCCGCTTGTATCAGGTTAACGCCATGAACCTGAGGGTGTGTATTCCGGTTAAGGACAAACACATCATCTCCCCGATGAACAAAATGTTCTGCGATATACTTGCTTACAAAAATTGTGCCGCCGGTAATCAGGATTTTACTCATTTTTTCGCTCCCCTTTAATCATATAGTTTGATTATAACCGATTAATATTCACCTGTCAAACATATTTTTGTGAAAAGTGCGTGGCTGATGTTGAGTTTTGACAAAATATATTATATAATAAAGAAAAATCAATCAACAACACAGGCGGTGAGGCAATGTCTGACAAAGATATGGAATATTTGAAAAATAATGTAGAATTTCGCAATGTGCCGCTGATGGACGGAATTTATCGTAAAATCAACACCAAAGCATTGGTAGGAAAATGTCACAACAAACTTCACAAAGGCTATCTCACCGTAGAATTGCTGAGAAAACATCAGTGTATCGAAAAAAACTGTGTGTTTATCGAAAAGTTTGAGGACTACCCGTTCTGGAAAAAATACCGGAATCAACAGCAGCAAAAACTGGCTTTGAAAACCGCAAAAAAGACGAAAAAGCAAAATGAGGTACGTCAGCAGGAACAGCTTAGGGAAAAAATGGAAACGCTTCGTATTCAGGCACAAAAATATGCCGATATTAACGGCTTTCCGATGATTATCACAAGGGTGGCGGAAATCAATGAACAGGAATATGTCATCAATTATGTTTCGGCTTTCCGAAAAAATGACTGGTACGAATACCTTGATGTAGCAAGACTAATGAGCCGGTACTATGGCAAAAAATTTACGTTAAAGCATCTGAAACTGCCCGACGGTGAGTATGCCGTCATTGATGAATGGCTCAGATTCAAACAATAGGAGGAATTATGCAACCAATTGCTGTGATATATAATGACTATACCGAAAAATTCGGCGTTCCACGACAGAGCGGACTGGTACCGTCGGTGATGTCCGAAATCATCTTTGAACCTACATACAGAAATCCTGATGCATTACGGGGGTTGGAGGATTTTTCACATCTATGGCTGTTATGGGAATTTTCCAAATCGGCGAGAAACCATTGGTCGCCTACTGTACGTCCTCCAAGGCTGGGCGGCAATCAGCGAATGGGTGTTTTTGCGACACGGTCGCCGTTTCGTCCCAATGCCATTGGCTTGTCATGTGTGAAACTGGAAAAAATTGTCCTTCATGGCAAAAATGCCCCTGTTATCTATGTTTCAGGTGCTGACCTCATGAACGGTACGCCGATTTTAGACATCAAGCCGTATCTGCCTTATGCGGACTGCAAGCCCGATGCCACAGGCGGATTTACCGACAGTACCGCCCGTAAGCAATTGCAAGTGGAGTGTCCTGAATCGGTACTGTCCAAAATACCGTCGGAAAAACAGCAGGCACTTCTGGAAATACTGGCACAGGACCCCCGCCCGTCCTATCAGAATGACCCCGATAAAATTTACGGTATGAAGTATGCCGACAGAGATGTGAAATTTCAAGTTTGTAATGATATACTTATCGTCATCGATATTACGTAGAGAGGGAGGCTGATTTTCTGTGAAGGTGATCTGCACACATTCAGCGGCATAGTTCCGGAGATGGTCAATAGCTGTCTGGCGATTGCCTTTGCTTACACCCGCCACCTTCACAACGGCTTTACTCTTTGCGAGTTTCCAAGCCATTCTGAAAGCCTGCGACTAAGGTAGTGAGTTTATGACCACCTTATCGGAAGCACAAAAAAACCCCGTAATAAATGGGATAAAGAAAATATGACAACACTCGGTTGCAAAGTAAAAAAAGCAGAAGCAGAAGCCTTTAAAGAATACGCAGCCGGACAGGGCAAAACAGCTAATACCGTTTTAAAAGAATATGTCATACAGTGTATAGGCAAAGACAAAGAGGAATAATATAATGATAAAAGAAAAAGTTTGTGCAGTTTACATAATCAGGAACATAAACAGCGGAAAAGTCTATATAGGGAGTTCAAGAAACTATTATTCTCGGAAAGCAGCTTATGAAACCGCATTAAGACATGACCATCATGTGTCTTGTGAAATGCAGAAAGATTTCAATAGAGGTGATAGGTTTGAGTTTGAAATACTTGAAGTTTTTCTGAAACAGCAACAAATGAAGAAGTTTCCGCAAGAGAACGAGAATTTGTGCTTAAATACGATAGCGTAAAGAATGGGTATAACACCGCAACACCCGGTGGAATGGTCCTCTTGGAAGGTATGGCAAATAGCGAAAAGAAAACACAATTTTCTGTTTTTTCTGAGTGTGTAAAACGCCCGTCTTTCGTACTGCCGAATATTTGATATATTGTAACCCTGACATTCCGCTATTTCCTTAAAGGTCATATTATGGAAGTAATGACAGCAAATAATATTTTTCTCACGTTCTGGAAGTTCCGCAACTGCTGTAATAACAATCTGCTGTACATCCGTAAGCTCCAAAGGCTCAAACACTTTATATTCCGCCTGCTCATCTTTCATAAGATCTATCATTTCGGTTTCATCTCCGTCGTAGCTGACAACCGTCCGATTATATGAATATTCTTTTACTTTACTTGGTTGTCTGCTTTTACCGTTAATTGCTTCGTTTACAACGTTCTGCACGCTGTAATTCAGATAAGTAGTAAATTTATATTCTCCCGACTCGAACGCCTTTACAGCGGCAATCAATACAAAATAACCGCATTGTAAAATAGAATTGACAAAATTCCGGATCGTTCCTGCGGTCATCATTGGCAAACGTATAGTTTTTATATGTTTCCGAAGTGATTCCTGATTTCTTTGTTTATCCGGATTAAATTTTAAATAGCTGCATAACTTTTTAAGGCTTACATCAATTTTGATATTTGGGTACGTGTGTGTCAGTTCGTCATATAATTTTTCGTCAACAGCCAAGTTTCCGTTCCGGCACGGAATTTCAAACATACACACTTTACTTTACTTTCCTTTTCTTTTCTTTACTTTACTTTTGGGATTTTGGGTATCATTAATGGAGTTATTAACGTCATTAACCGGGTTTTTATTACCGGAAACAGATTTGAATATTATTTTTTCTCTGATTTTCTCCGGAACTTCAATTGAATCGTCTAAATCCAATAAACAATAAGAGAGTGAAGATATTTTATTCTCCACTCTCTTATTGTATCTTTTCATAACTTTTTATTGAATTAGTGCCCTGAAAGCTGTTTTAACGCAAAAAATCAGGCTCTCAGAAATCCTGAAAGCCTGATAAATACTGTGGTTGCGGAGGCTGGATTTGAACCAACGACCTTCGGGTTATGAG
>CACYDP010000081.1 GCA_902773135.1 uncultured Ruminococcus sp. | reverse complement strand
TTCGGGCACTGCTTCTTCCTTCACTTCTTCTTTCGATTCCGTTTCGGGCACTGCTTCTTCCTTCACTTCTTCTTTCGATTCCGTTTCAGGCACTGTTTCTTCCTTCACTTCTTCTTTCGATTCCGTTTCGGGCGTTACTTCTGGGAATTGAGCTGTTTGAGGATCATTGCTCTTTTTTTCAATTTCATCAAAAATTTCTTCTTTAATTTCTTTCTCAGATTTTGTGTTATTGAAATCATTGGACAGACTGTCTCCTGCCGGTTTCAGTTTACCAAAACGTTTTTCATATTTCGATATGCTTCCTCCGACAGCAGAAGCAGTATAAGAAGAATCATCGCTCTTTTTTCCTGCATTATTTCTTTGCAATGAATTTGCTTTTCCAAAACGTTTTTCATAAGCAGATATTTCCGGTTCGGATTTCTCCTGTACTTTTTCTGTGTCACTGATAGTCGTATTCAATTTTTCTATGGGGGTATTCTGGTTTTCGCTTCCTGCAAAAACGATTCCCTCCATCTCTAAGGACTGATGATCTTCTTTCTTTTTCAGATCAACCTTTTCCGACTTCTGAACATCCTTTTCCGGCTTGGCTGTTTTTTGACCCGCACTGTTCTGAACGGTGCTTGCCTTTACCGGTTTGAACAAGTCATCAAATTTTTGAGCCGTATCCAGTTTTGGTATTTCTATGGTTTCTTCGGGAACATTATTTTCCTGTTTTTTCTTGACAGACTCCGAATTGCCGGTATCCTTCTTCGTTTCGGGCAGCATTACTTTTGCATCTGTTTTTTCAGCAGTTTTGTCCTGCGGTTGGCTGCTTTCCGAATTCTGAGATGATTTAATACTGTCGGGATCTGTCAGTTTAATATCAATATGTTTGGTTTCGTTTACGATATTTTTATCTTCTTCGGAATTTGGCTTTTGCTCTGTGGTAGGAGCTGTATCATTTTTTTCCGGTTCATCCGCTTTTTTCTTTGATTTACGGTAATTCAGACCGACAATAATAATGGACGTGAGGAATATAACCGAAATCACAGATGCCGCCATAAGATACAAATATCGGACATCCATATCATTTGAAACATTCAGTTTTTCCTCTGTTTTGACAGACGACTGAACAACCGCCTCCGTATCAACTCCTCCAAAAGTAACACTGTTCATAATGTTATTGAGAAGTTTCTTTTTGTTGTCGCTGATTTTACTGTTATACGATTGAAAAGTAATAACTACCTTTGTACCTTTCAGGATCGTATATTCCTGAATTCCGGATATTTTTGTTTCGCTCGAATCATACTGTGTATCAAGGTTCAAAAATAAAGTATTATTAAATTTGGTTTTGGAGCAGCCCGTATAGATATTTTGTTTCAGAAGATTTTCGATTACTTCCTGAATTTCATCATCCTGAAGGCTGGTAAGATTATCAATGGTTTTGGTGTTTTCATTTTTGACCAACTGAACCGTAATATCATAGCTGAAATCTTTTGCACTTGCCTTGATATAGGTATCACTTGACTGAAAACTGCTGACAACTTCCTCTTTTGTCAGTTTGCAGGCTTTCAGGGCAGGATCATTTTTATCCATATTCCTTGTGAGAATATACATATCATCGGGCAGACTAATTTTCATATCCAGAAGATCAATACTGTATTCCTTATAATTAAGAGCCGACGGATCAATATCTTCAGATGATTCCTGTGCAGAGCTTTCTGTTTCTGTGGTTTCCGATATTTGTTCCTGTTCTGATGATGCCGGAGATGTTTCATCATCTTGACCTTTTTCTTCGGAAGTTTCGCTGCTTTCCGGATCATTCGATGTATCGGTGTTTTCGCTGTTCTCCGAATTTTCGGAAACACCGGAATTTTCACTTTGCCGGTTTTCCGCAGAAGATTCAGATACATCGGAAGATTGATCTTCACTTTGTTCGGAATAAGAAGATTCCGATTGACTGCTTTCACTTGTTTCGGCAAACACCGGCACAGAAACAGACAAAGAAAATGCAATCAGTGCCGCTGCAGCCAGAGCAGTAAATTTTTTCATTATCTTACCTCCTTGCACATTGTGAATATCATCATTCGCAATGCCGCTTTATATCAAAGTATAAAGATAGGTTTTCAAAATTGACATTATACTGCATTTTAAATTAAGACAATATATATTTTATTATACTTTAATTCAGTTAAAAATACAAGTACTCGTTTCAATTTTACATCAATACAAAAGTTGACAATCGATAAATAAGTTTGTATAATTTATGTATTTAGAATTATACTGTAACGGGAGGATCATATTATGGACAAACTTCTGGAATTAATCAATCAAAACTCTGAATTTACAACTGCTCAGCTGGCGGCAATGCTTGGCGAAAACGAAGCGGATATTATCAAAAGAATTAACACCTACAAAGAAAACGGCATTATAAAAGGCTACAAAGCAATCATCAACTGGGATAAAGTGCCGGATTCGGACGTAACCGCCATTATAGAACTGAAAGTAACGCCCAAAGCAGAAACCGGATTTGATGATACTTTAAAGATTGTTGCATCATACGATAATGTAGAAAGCGTTTATCTTGCGGCATCTTCCAGCTATGACATTATCGCCACCGCCAGAGGCAAAACAATACAGGAAATCGCCGAGTTTGTTTCTAAACGCCTTTCTACTCTCGATACGGTTATCGGAACAGCCACCAATTTTGTTCTTACACAGTATAAAGACGGCGGAATCATATTTAACGAAGACGATGAAAGCAGCGAACAAAGGAGTCTGATACTGTAATGGATTATTCAAAATTTTTAAACGATAAAGTTCGTTACATCAAGCCTTCGGGCATACGAAAGTTTTTTGATATTGCAAACGAAATGGATCACGTTATTTCTCTCAGCATTGGTGAACCTGACTTTACCACTCCCTGGCACGTTCGTCAAGAAGGCATTGAAACACTGAGAAAAGGACATACCTGGTACTCACCTAACAGAGGATTTATCGAACTGAGAAATCAAATATCCAATTATTTTGCACGAAGATTTAATGTAGAATACAATCCTGATGAAGAAATTCTTGTGACCGTAGGCGGTTCGGAAGCCATTGACCTCTGCATCAGAGCTTTGGTGCAGCAAGGTGATGAAGTACTGATTCCTCAGCCCGCCTTTGTCTGTTATGAACCTATGACCGTAATGGCAGACGGTACACCTGTGATCATCAAAACAAAGGCAGAAAACGGTTTCAGACTGACAGCGGAAGAACTGGAGTCACATATCACCCCCAAAACAAAACTGCTGATACTTCCTTTTCCGAACAACCCCACAGGTGCGGTAATGCGTCGGCAGCATCTGGAAGAAATCGCCAGAGTGGTTAAAAAACACGATATAATGGTTCTTTCCGATGAAATTTATGCAGAACTTACATACGGAAAAGAACGCCACGTTTCCTTTGCCGATATTAAGGGAATGAAAGATCGTACTATCGTTGTCAACGGATTTTCAAAAGCATACGCTATGACAGGCTGGCGTCTGGGCTATGCTGTCGGACCTGCCGAAGTGATCTCCCAAATGACAAAGCTCCATCAGTATGCCATTATGAGTGCTCCCACCACCGCTCAGTACGCTGCCATCGAAGCACTGAAACACGGTGACAAAGATATTGAACATATGAGAAGCGAGTATGATATAAGACGCCGTCTGATTGTCGATGAATTCTGCCGTATGGGACTGACTTGTTTTGAACCGGAAGGAGCTTTCTATGTTTTCCCGAGCATCAAAGTGTCGGGTATGACATCAGAAGAGTTCTGCGAACAACTGATTTTCTCACAGCGTGTTGCCATCATTCCCGGAACGGCTTTCGGCGAATGCGGCGAGGGTTTTGCACGTGTTTCCTATTCCTATTCACTCAAGCACATCAAAGAAGCTCTGGAGCGAATTGAACGTTTTTTAAATGAAAAAAAGTAAATTGACGAAAGGGTTGTACTGATATGCGTCTTACTGTCAATGCAGCTGCTAAATTAAATCTGTTTCTTGACATAGCCGGCAAACGAAGCGACGGTTATCACATCATCAACACGGTTATGCAGAGTGTCAGCCTTTATGATGAAGTCACCGTCATCACTGACAACAGTGATGACATAAAGATACAATGCACGGACTTTCAGATTCCCTGCGATGAAACTAATACCGCCTATAAGGCTGTTACCGAATTTTTCCACTATACCGGAATCACACCGTCAGGCATCACGGTAAAAATCAAAAAAAGAATCCCTTCTCAAGCCGGTATGGCAGGCGGCAGTACCGATGCCGCTGCCGTATTGACTGCGATGAACGAAATTTTCGACACCCGACTGAACAAATCACAGTTGGCAGAAATTGCCGAAAAAATCGGTGCTGATGTTCCTTTTTGCCTATACGGAGGAACAATGGCAGCCGGCGGAATCGGTACAATTCTGACCCCTTTGCCGGACATTCCGGAATGTTATTTCGTAACAGTAAAGCCTGATTTCAGAATTTCCACGAAAGAAGCCTACGAAAAATCCGATACCATACCGAGAAAATCCGTAAAAAATATTGATTTGACGGTTGACAGCATCTGTAACGGCAGTATTCACGGCATTGGCAAAGCAATGTACAATCGTTTTGAAGAAGTTATCGATATTCCCGAAATTGACGAAATCAAAAATATAATGACATCTCACGGTGCGGCAGGTGCCTGTCTTACAGGCAGCGGTTCTGTGGTATATGGTCTTTTTGAAAACAAAGACGATGCAGACCAATGTGTCAAAGCTCTGGAAGACATTTATGACAATGTGTATCTTCTCAGACCTGTTCAGACCGAAAATTAATAAAACGGCTTGTTCCGATTCCGAAACAAGCCGTTTTTTGTATTTTAATTATTTTTCTACGAGAGCTTTGGTATCTCTTGCAATCACCAATTCCTCGTTGGTGGGAATAACAAATACTTCCACACTTGATTCATCGGTGGAAATTTTACCCTCTGCACCGTGAATCAATTCTTTATTTTTCTGAACATCAATTTTAACGCCCGCATAGGCAAGTGCTTCGCAGATTTTTTCTCTGTGACTGTGCTGATTTTCACCGATGCCTGCGGTAAATACAATGGCATCAACACCGCCCAGTACAGCAGTATAAGAACCTATGTATTTGAGAATTTCATATTCCAGCATATCAATGGCAAGCTGTGCCCTCTTGTTGCCGTCTGCTGCTGCGGCAGAAACATCACGGTCGTCCGATGATACTCCCGAAATGCCAAGAAGACCTGATTTTTTATTGAGAACCGTATCCATTTCCGAAGGCGAAAGTTTTTCTTTGTCGGCAATAAATGTTACAACAGAAGGATCCAGAGAACCTGTTCTTGTTCCCATCATAATACCGTCAAGAGGCGTAAGTCCCATACTGGTATCAATTACCTTACCGCCGTCAATCGCCGTGATGGACGAACCGTTTCCAAGATGACAGGTAATGATTTTGAGATCTTCAATATTTTTTCCCATCAGTTCCGCACATCTGCCCGAAACATATCTGTGAGATGTTCCGTGAAATCCGTAGCGGCGTACAGCATACTTTTCATAGTATTCATACGGCACGGGATACATAAATGCTTTCTGCGGCATTGTGGAATGGAACGCCGTATCGAAAACAACTACTTCGGGAACATCTTTGCCGAATACTTCGATACACGCTCTGATACCCTGAACATGAGCCGCATTATGCAGCGGTGCAAGCGGAATCAGGCTTTCGATTCCCTTGATAACCTCCTCCGTCACAATGGTAGATTCGCTGAACAAGGAACCTCCCTGTACCACTCTGTGACCAATAGCCGAAACTTCCGAAAGATTCTTGATGACACCGTATTTTTCATCAATCAATGCGTTTTTGATCTGAATAAACGCTTCTGTATGATTATTCATTATCACGTCTGTTTCATATTCCCTGCCATCGCCGGTCTTATGCTTAAAATGACCGTCAACGCCTATTCTTTCACAGTTGCCTTTTGCGATCACGCTTTCATCGTCCATATCAATCAACTGATACTTCATCGATGAACTGCCTGCATTAATTACAAGGATTTTCATATATTAATTCCTCCATAAAATATATAATTTTTAGCCGTCTGATGATTGCGGCATCAGAAGAAAACGTATATAATTATGATAATACAAAAATAATGGAATTTCAATATTTTTTTCTATTTTCGGGAGGATTTTTATGAATATCTGCGGGATCATCTGTGAATACAATCCGTTTCACAACGGACATAAGTATCTGATAGACCAAATCAGGAAACATCAGCCCGATACCAAAATGGTTGTCTGTATGAGCGGCAATTTTGTACAGCGGGGAGAGTTTGCCGTTTACGATAAATATGCAAGAGCAAAAGCGGCCATTCTCAACGGTATCGATCTTGTCATAGAACTTCCCGTTCATTTTTCTTGCTGTACCGCCGAACGCTTTGCTTTTGGCGGCATATATCTTTTAAATGCTCTCGGCTGTATTGATACCCTTTGTTTTGGCAGTGAAAGCGGAAATATAAAAGATCTTGCATTGATTTCTTCGGCACTGTCAGATCAACATACCGATTCGGCAGTCAGACAATATCTGAATGACGGTATGACCTATGCCGCCGCCCGTGAAAAAGCCGTAAAAGATACTGTCGGCGACATCGGCGATTTAATGCATAATCCCAATGATATTCTCGGTATAGAATATATCAAAGCACTTAACAAACTTAACAGCCGCATAACTCCCTGTACGTTCCAAAGAAAAGGTGCTTCTCACGACAGCTGTCAAACAAAAAACAGCATTGCTTCGGCATCCTATATAAGACAGCTCATTTTATCCGGTGACGACACGAAAAATTTATATATTCCCAAAAACACGGTTGGCATTTACAGCCGCCCCGAACACCAAGAAGAACAAAAAATCAAGACGGATTTTGCAATGCTGTATCGTCTGAAAACAATGAACAAAAAAGATTTTGAACGGCTTCCCGATATGAGTGAAGGATTGGAAAACAGATTATACAAAGCCGTACAGAATGGAAATTCCGTAGAGGAAATCATCAATCTTGCCAAATGTAAACGCTATACGATGTCACGCATACGGCGGGCTGTTTTTCACTCCTTCATCGGTCTTACCAAAAACGATCTTACAGATTTTCCCGAATATATCAAAATCCTGGACTTTAATCAAAACGGTACAGAAATATTGAGATTGGCAAAACAAACCCGTACCCTGCCGATTGTGACACGAAGTTCGGATATTCGCAAATGCCCGGAAAACGCTAAGCAACAATTTGCTCTGGAATATCGTTGTGACAGTCTTTACAATCTTATCAGCCGGTAATTGAAAATCATTGCTTCATTTTAAATTTGCATTCCGCAAAGCAATGTGATATAATATTTTGATACGAAAAATAAAACAGCAAGTAGAAGGGGGTTATCGTTATGCCTATCAAAATTCAAAGTGAACTTCCTGCTTTTAAAACTCTCGAAGCGGAAAATATATTCGTAATGTCCAACGAGCGTGCTGAATCTCAGAACATAAGACCTCTCAAGATTGTGATCCTGAATCTTATGCCTACAAAAATAGAAACGGAAACGCAGCTTCTCAGACTTCTCGGAAATACACCGCTGCAAGTAGATGTGGAACTTTTGCAAATGGCAACGCATATTTCCAAAAATACCTCAAAAGAACATCTGACCAAGTTTTATAAGACTTTTGATGACATAAAGGATCAATATTTTGACGGTATGATCATCACAGGTGCTCCTGTTGAACAACTGCCGTTTGAAGAAGTCGATTACTGGGACGAACTGTGCGAAATTATGGATTGGTCGTGCAAAAATGTATACAGTACCATGCATATTTGTTGGGGTGCTCAGGCGGCAATGTATCACCATTACGGAGTACCCAAATATACGCTTCCCGAAAAATTATCAGGAATTTATGTACATAGAGTGATGAATATTTTTCATCCGCTGATGAGAGGTTTTGACGATAAAATATTGATCCCCCATTCACGCTATACCGGTATTCACCGCTCGGATATTCGTCAGCATCAAGAACTGGAAATACTTGCGTCATCCAATCTTGCCGGAGTGGCAGTTGTTGCCAATAAAAACGGCAGACAATTTTTCATTTTCGGTCACGCAGAGTACGACAGAAATACACTCGCCAATGAATATCTCAGAGATCGCAACCGTGGTATTAAACCGAATCTGCCATATAATTATTTTCCGGGGAATGACCCGGCTGCTTTTCCTGCTCTTACCTGGCGAAGCTATGCAACCATTCTTTATTCTAACTGGCTGAACTACTATGTCTACCAGCAAACACCGTATAATCTTGATGATATGAAATCCATGTATCAATAAAATAAAATGTATCATTCCTCCTTGTTTCGGGCAATATAGAATCAAGGAGGCAATTTTTATGAAAAAACATTTTGACAACCACAAAGAACATCATCAGAACAAAAAAGCTAAAGATTTTTATCCATCGGACGGTTCTCACGAAAATGACAGAAATCCGTACAGTGCCGGTGAGTATACGAATTTTCTTTCCAACGGTATGACGGACAACGAAAAAGTAGAAGCACAGGAATATTACGAGGATTACCTTTCGGATATGCCCGAAACCGACGGAACAGAATACCAATAAGCTGCTCTGTGTTTCTGGATATTCTTACAAAAAACAGGTGACAGTTCATCGCTGTCACCTGTTTTTTGTGTCATGATTCTGTTTTATAAGATGATGGAATAAATCAGACAATCAATCCGCTTTCTTCAAGACGGTGATTGAAGAACGACATTAATTTGATACAGGGCTTTCTGAGGAACAGTCCCAATATCAGTGCAAAGGGTACGAATGCCAGCAAACAAAGAAGATTGATCGTATAAGATGACCAGTCAACACCGCAGACTGCCTCACGCATCATATTAATACTGTATTTAAACGGCAAAAACGGTGCCAATGCCTGAAATGCTTCGGGAAGAACTTCTATGGGGAATGTACCGCCTGAACCTGCTACCTGAATGACCAATATAATAACAGAAATTGCTTTACCGATTACACTGAATGTAATGGTCAGAGAATAAGTAATCAGCACATAAACCAAGCTTGAGATCATTGCCGACACGACAAACAGCGGAACATTTTCGCATTGTATCCCCAGGAAATAGATGTCTCCTAATGAGATAATAATGGCTTGTATCTGACTGATCATTAAAAACAGCAGCAATCTTCCGAAATACAGCTGTGTTGCATTTGGTCTGTCCAGCAGTTTGAATTCCCTTTTGGTAAGATCTGTTTTGATCACGGCAGCTAATATCAGACTTCCTACCCAGAAACCAAGTGTGGTATAGAACGGTGCCATTGCAGAACCATAATTTTCCACCTTAAACAGTTCCTCGGTTTTGAGGTCAACGGGGTTGGCAACAAAGTTGCCCAAAGCATCGGGACGCTCAATAATGGTGGAAACATAATTTTCAATGGTACTGTCCTCTTTCAGCTCTTTGATCTTATCTTTTAAGGTATTCAGATTCCGGCTGTATTTTCCCATCAAGGTCTTTACTTTATTAAAGGTTGTTTTGACCTGCTGCAAAGATTCGATGGCACCATCAAGGGTATTGTTAAGGTCGGGTATATCTCCGTCAACTGACTTTAACAGTCCCGATGCTTTCTCCAACGTACCATAAACATCGTCAATCGCCTTATCTATGGAACTTTTTACTTTAGAAAAGGAGGTTTTCAGCGAAGAGATTTCTCCCTTGATCTTAGCAGAAAGACTATTGATCTCATTCTGAATATCATCAGGAAGTTCTCCTGTCTGTCTTACAGTCTGAGCGGCATTTTTCAATTTTGAAGACAATGTTCCGCTGTCGGAATTGATAGCTTCCAATTTACTGATAATATCCGAGTTATCTACACCAAAATTTTCCTGTGTATTCTTCAGAAAACTGATAATGGTATGATTGATAGATGTCACTCTGTCACTTGTTTTGGCAGCCGATTCCAGATCATCTGCGGCACTATTCATATCTCCCGACACAGATTCAGCCATGGAAGCGATGCCGGACTCGGCATTCTCTATGGTTTTGGAAAATGTACCTGCTGCATTGGAAAAAGAGGTCTGTATCTGTGAAAGCGAAGATTCAATGCCGGTAAATTCCGTTTCGCACTCATTGACAAGTGTTCTTATCTCATTCTGTACATCAGACGGCAGTGCACCTGTTTCTCTTATCGTATCGCAGGCAGAGTTGATTTTATCAATGGTCTGCTGCTGTTTTGTATTGATTTCTTCCAACTTACCGACCAAAGAAGAGTTATCAATACCTGTTATGCTCTGAACAAAATTCAGGGCAAATATCATTGCATTGTCGGCGGAGATGATTTTTTGATTCAGTTCTGTCACCTTGGCAAGATCATCTGCTGCACCGTTTGCGTCACTTTCTATTTTTGTAAAAGCCGCTTCGGTTTGTTTGTCGATATTTTGCTGTACAGTTTTGACGGTACTGCTGAGATCGGAAAGAGAAGATTCAATGTCTTTGAGTGCCGTTTGAACCGTTTCAGCTTCTTTCTTGGATTCATCGACAAGCGATTTGATTTCATCGACCGTTTCTATCGGCAGTGTTCCGTTGGTTCTGAGCGTTTCAGCAGCAGTGTTTAATTTTTCTTTTAGTTTCGCCTGCGTGTCATTCAGTGCATTAAACGCCTCTATGGCCTCGCTTGTGTCAATATCGTAATCCTGAACATCTGTAAGAAACTGTATCAGCTTTTGGTTGGTGGTCTGAATCTCTCCAACGGAATCTGCCGCATGGTCAATTTCATCAGCAAACCCCGCAATATCTCCCGATACCCTGTCAAACAGAGCATCTATCTGTGTACCGATATTGCTTTGAGCAGATTCAACGGAGGCTATCATATTGGCTATGCTGTCCGTTACGTTTTTAGATGCATTTTTGGTAGCATTGATGGAAGATTTTACATCTCCCGTAATCACACCGGAACTTGACAGCGTATCGCTTATGTCGGGAAGGATTTCTTTGTTATCTTTCACAAGAATGACCAGATTGTCAATCGTTGATGAAAATACATCGATGCCCGCATTAAAAGTATCAATTTCTCCCTGAAGTTCATCAAGTGCTTCTGAAACCTTATCTGCTGTGGTGCTTTTTTCGCTGCCGATCGCTGAACTGGTAAGATTAAGTGTAGTCGCTATCACTTCGGTAATGGTGCTGACATAGGTCGCTGAAATCTGATTTTGTATAGTCTGGACACCGGCATTCGTCAGTTTCGGTGCAATGGCATTTTTCTTGTCATTCACATAATATTGCAGTTCCGCACGGTTGAATTCGCCCGTGGTAATGGAACAAAGGTTTTCACTGAAATTTTCAGGGATAATCACAGCGGCATAATATTTGCCGTTTTTGACACCTTCCAGTGCTTCTTTTTTACCGACAAAATCCCAGCCCATTTTATCATTCTGCTTCAAATTGCTGATGATTTCATCACCTGCATTAATCGTCAGCGAACTGTACGTAAAGCCTTTATCCAAACTGCATACTGCGAAATCAATTCCTCCTGTATTAGAGTACGGATCCCAGTTTGACGCAATATTAAACCACGAATATAATGCCGGCAATACAGAAATGCCTATCACGACAATAAAAGCGATGATATTCTTCGATATGGCACGCAGGTCATTGATCAATATTCTCCCTATATTTTTCATTAATCGTTTTCACCTTGTTTCCTTTTTTAATAGATTTGATTTTGTGATGATAACTGCGAAAGTGATCAGATATGTTTATCCAGTATCACTGCCGACATTTCCGGCTGCTTAGGCGGTTCTTCCTTTTCTTCACTTTCGTCATAATCATAGTAGTCAAATTCATCGGCAATGCCGAGCAATTCTTTAAAGGTATGATATTGATAATCAGCTCTGACCATTAGAAAAATACAATAAATGGTAGTTAGTATCCAAAGCATCAAAAACTCGATTTTGGCATCTAAGCTGAACATCAACAGCAAAAATACAATTCCTGAAAAAATAATAAATAGGGTTCCGTATTTGCGTGTATCACGCCTTTTAGCTTTCATCTCGTTAAACATTCCCAGTACCCGAAGATACGTGAGATGTTCACATTCAGACTGCGACAAAGGCGGAATTTCATTGCTTTGGTGTTTGACACGCTTTTTTCTTTCTTTAAATTCCTTTTCTTCTTTTCTTTCCTTTTTTGAAGAATGTTCTGTATAGTCCGATTTCTTTTTAGGAAGGTATTCCATCGGTTTATCTTCGGGATTTTGATTTTTTTCTTGAGGCTCCACACTCTTTTTGTCGGAACGATTCTTCTGAGCAGAAGTCTTTTTTGGGTTTTTACCGTCAGACATTTTTATCCCCCCGTACCATAAAATTAATTTGCAACAATATATATTATATTGATTTTCAACATTATGTCAAACAATCTATGACAAAATCAAAAATTTGGAGTAATGATTCGACTATTTATGATATGTGTTTTCGTATATTGCAAAAATAAAAGGAATGAATGTACATCATTCCTTTTGACTCATTTTTTTCTTTTCTCTTAATTCTTTGAAAAAATTTGACAAAAGTTCGGAACATTCCTCCTCCAACACCCCTCCGATACATTCGGGTCTGTGATTGTACGGCAGTTCAAATAAATTGATGATCGATCTGCACGAGCCTGCCTTATAATCATAAGAACCAAAAACAACACGTGGGATTCTTGCATTAATAATAGCACCCGCACACATAGGACAGGGTTCCAGCGTTACATAAAGTTCACACTGCCACAGCCGCCAACCGCCCAGTTTTTGACAGGCAGCATTGATGGCTTCCATCTCTGCGTGATATAATGCATTTTTGCCTGTTTCCCGTCTGTTGAATCCTGTTCCGACAATTTCGCCGTCCTTTGTCACAACAGCTCCTATGGGAACTTCGTTGATTTCATACGCTTTTTGTGCCTGTTCCAGTGCGGCACGCATCAATATTTCATCTTTCAGCATATTTTTCTCCCTAAGGCTATACTTATCTAAAAGCCTGTTTCACATCTTTGCACCGCACGGCTTTTTGGCACAGATATTGAACAGGCTCTAAAAAATTTTATCCGCAATGGTACAAACTATCCATAAAAGAAACAACGGATTGCTCAGCAGAACAGATAAATTTGTTTTCATTGCCTCGTTGCTGTCTGTACTGTGAAAGGCAAATAAAGTAATTTTCTTTTTTCGCATTACCGCATACATCAGTAAAGCAACTGCTATCCATATCGCCGTCAAAATCAAAAGCAACCGCAAATAACTGTTTTGATTCATATTATCCGCAAGCCATACCGATACAAGCACAAAGGCATTATTCAGAAAATGAATAGCCGATGTGACCCATAATTTTCCGCTTTGCCGGTATATAGCAGTCATTACCAGTCCCGATAAAAAGGCAACTAAAGCACCCGAAAACGATGAATGCATCATTCCGAACAAAAAGGAAGATACGATCCAGGCAAAACGCTCTCCACAAGACCGCAGCATAGGAAACAGAACGCCCCTGAATGCAATCTCTTCACAAACAGCAGGAATAACGGCATATACAAACAGCATCATTATCATCACAGAAGGGTCATTTCCAAAAGGCTGCACCCTGCTTTCCTTTCCAAACGGAAACAACGCACTGATCATACTGACAGCAAAATTGATCAATATACATACCGGAAACCCGAAGCCGATCATTACCATACATTCGGGTAAGTTCTGTTGTTTCTCACGGCGGCTGACAGTCTGTCCCAATCGGGTATACAGCCGAATTCCGACAATACACGGTATCAGCATACAAAATGCCGACATTACCGCCGAAAACCAGTACAGCCAAATGCTTTCGCCGCCCCCTGTCCAACGCAGGAATATTTTCCACAAAAACGTCAGAACAAACATCAGCACAGCCATCAACGACGTACACAAAACACATATTTGTGTTTTTTTGAAAGTGGTAGGTTCTATCCCCATAAAGCACCCATCAAATAATATCCGAAGCTGCCAGCATAGCTGCCAGTCTTCCTGTATGGAAATTCAATGAACCCTGCATCCATACGGCATAAGGTTCCCTGAGAGGTGCATCTGCCGAAAGTTCTATGGACGAACCGAGTGTAAACGCACCCGCTGCCATAATTACCTTGCTGTCATAGCCGGGCATATCCCAGGGTTCCGGTGTCAGATGAGAATCGATCGGCGATGCCTTTTGGACACCCCGGCAAAATTTTACCAGACGTTCTTCATTGTCAAGCAGAACCGCCTGAATAATATCGCCCCTGATTTCATCATATCTTGGTGTCACTTCAAAGCCGAGCAATTCGTACAGGGCAGAGGTAAAAATGGCGGTTTTGACTGCTTCACCCGTAACGTGCGGAGCAGAAAATGCCCCCATAAACAATTCACGGTTGTTGCCGAGCGTACAGCCGATCTCTTTGCCTGTGCCGGGAGTTGTCAGGCGATAGCTGCACTGTTCGACCAATCCGCTTTTTCCTGCAATATAGCCCCCTGTGGGAGCAATACCCCCTCCCGGATTTTTGATCAGTGAACCTGCCATAAGGTCAACTCCTGCTTCGCCGGGACTGGTTTTTTCGACAAATTCACCGTAACAGTTATCAAGCATAACAATACAATCCGGAGCAAGACGGTGTGCCAGTTCTGCTGTTTTCCTGATGTCATTGGCGGTCAGTGTCGGACGCAAAGAATAGCCTCTCGAACGCTGTATGTAAACCATTTTTGTATCGGGGCTGATTCGCTGTTTCATCGCTTCAAAATCGATAGTGCCGTTGTCAAGCAAATCAATCTGTTCATAATGGATTCCAAACTCCCGCAAAGAACCGCTGCTTTCGCCATTGATGCCTATCACACCCTGCAAAGTGTCATACGGTGTACCGGTGACGGAAATCATCGTATCGCCGGGACGAAGAACACCGAAAAGAGCCACCGTCAGCGTATGTGTACCGCTTGCAAAATGATGTCTTACCAATGCATCTTCCATATCAAATACTTCTGCAAAAACGCTGTCAAGTGCATCACGTCCCCTGTCGCCGTAACCATAACCGGTTGATGCCGCAAAATAACTTTCACTGACACGGGCATTCTGAAAGGCCTTTAGCATTTTTAGCTGATGATATTCCGTGATTTCGTCTGTTCTGTCGAGATAAGGCCGACACATTTGCATTGCCTTCTCTGCTGCCGACAGTATTTTCGGGTCTATATGATAAAAAGGTATATTCATTCTCTTTCTTCTTCCTCTTTCTTCTTCCTTTTTCTTATTTTACAAATTGTGGGTGCAGGAACGTTGCCAATGTTATTAATTTAAGGGGATTTCACCGTCTGCGGACGGCGACCAGGGGCTCTGCCCCATGGACCCCGCAGCCTTTGAAAAGGCTGGCGAAACTTTTAGCATTGCTCCTGCCGAGAGCCAAGGCAAACAGCATTAATGAACTTCGGTTGTCACAAAAACGCCTGTATCCACAAATCCGAGTGACTGATAAAATGCTTCATTGCTGTCTTTTTCACGCATCACCAATATCTGTTTGCCGCACAGCTGTCCGATTAAATGACGGACACACACCGAACCGTAACCCCGTCTGCGATATAACTGATCTGTGACTACTCCGCCTATCACAGCACAATTTTCACTCTCTGCTACCGTCATTGCTGCGGAAATATATTCGTCCTCAACCTTAATAGCCGTGCATCGCATTGTACCGTGCCGGATTTTATGAGAAACATCCAGTATGAAATCTTCATAAGACGGAACGGCAAATCCTTTGCCTTTGTTTCTGCTCAAAAGGCGATAAATACCATTCAAATCCGGATTGACAGCCACGCTTTCGCAGGGTGTTGTCCGGTACTGCAAATCCGAAAGTGTCATTACTGTTCCGACAGATGTGTTTTCTTTAAAAATCATTTTCTCCGAAACAACGTTGGAAAAACCTGTCATTTCTAAAAAGTTTCTCAATTCCGTCATATCGCTTTTGTCCGTCAGAAATACTGTCACACTGTCATAATATTTTGCGATTGCCGCTGCGGCACTGCCGTCAACGTACTGCACCCAGAAACGCAAAAAATCATAATGCAGTCCGTAACTGTTATACCAACACATTATACGGCAGGAAAAAATGGTCTGCTCCGCACACAGCCGTATCAAATCCTCTTTTGACGTGTCATCAATATATTTTATCATAGCTCAAGTATTTTTTCGCAGACTGCTTTTACCACCTGATATACCGATTCTGCATCTTCCACGGAAATCAGGCTGCTGGAAGCGTGAAGATAGCGGCATGGTACAGAAACGGCTATGGTTCGCACGCCTCCTCTTGAACAGTGTATAGCACCTGCATCGTTTCCGCCGGCAATCATTGTTTTGGTCTGGACACGAACATTATTTTCCTCTGCACACTGCATTGCAAGACGATAGTATTCTTTATCATAAATGGTTGATCTGTCCATAAAGGACACGACCGCACCTTTGCCGACACAGCAAACTTTTTTCTCGTCTTCGGCATATGGTACATCGGCAGCCGTAGTTGCTTCCACCACAACAGCACAGTCGGGAGCCAGCGTATAGGCTGCTGCCCTCGCACCACGCAGACCGATCTCTTCCTGCACAACAAAACTGAAATACATATCATACATCAGTTCTGAACGGAGCATTTCAATCAGCACCAGACAACCGAAACGATCATCGATCGCTTTGGCAATAATACGTCCGTCTTTATTTTCGTAAAGAGCATCAAACACGATACTGTCACCCAAAGAAACATACTGTTCCGCTTCTGCTTTATCTTTAGCACCTATGTCTATCTGAAGTGAATCAATGGGCGGGTTCTTTGTTCTTTCATCAGGTTTGAGAATATGTACCGGTCTTAAATTGACAACACCGGGAATTTTATTTTTTCCTATTTTTACCTGTTTGGCAAATGCCGCACTGTCGTTGATTCCTCCGACGCAGGCAAATTTGATACAGCCGTTGTCAAGTATATCGGTCACGATAAATCCTACTTCGTCCATATGAGCGGACAAGAGCAGTTTTTTCTTCGGGGTTTGTTTTCCCTTTTTAAATACCAGAATATTTCCCATATTGTCAACATCTACTTTGTCGGCATAGGGTCGGATTTCTTCTAATATGATATTTCTGACTTCTTCTTCATCACCTGAAATACCGTCTGCCGTGCAGAGCCTTTTCAGCAATTTATCATCAAGCATTTTGTACCCCTCCCTCAGATACATAGACTGTCAGGAGCTGTGCCAGCTTTTCCATATCCTCTGTGGATACAATTTCTGCCTGTGAATGCATATTCTTTTCAGGAAGAGATATGATACCCGTTTTGACACCGCCTCTTGACGATGAAATTTTATCGGCATTGGTACCCGTTCCTCCTCCTGTCACTTCATAATCACATTCCATTCCGAGTTGTTCTGCAATGGCGATTAGTCTGTCTGTTACTTCTTTTGACAATACAGGTGAGATACTGATGATCCCTCCACAGCCGATTTTACCGCTTTTTTCTTTTGGCATACCGTCCTGATGAGCAAAGCCCACATCAACCACAACAGCTTCATCAGGCTGCAACGAAAAAGCCGAAGTACCCGCACCGAGTTCGCTCGTTTCTTCCTGAACGGAAAATACAAACGATACCCGACAGTGCAGCGGTTGATCTTTCAGCATTTCGGCACATCGAATCAGCACTGCACAGCCTGCCCGATTATCAAGTGCCGATACGGCAACACAATGATTCAACAGTTCTCTCAATTCACTGTACACAATCACGCTGTCGCCGAGAGAGATGATTTCTCTGACTTTTTCGACGGAAAGTCCTGTGTCTATCCATATTTTATCTTTTGACAATTCATCGCTGTTTTTAGAAAGATGCGGCGGTATGGTACAGATGACACCTGTCACTGTTTCTGTTCCGAGCACTTTGACGGCACTTCCCGGCAATGTCCGCAAATCAATTCCTCCCACAGGCTCCGCTTTAATGAATCCTTCATCACTGATATAGGTAACAATCAGTCCTATCCTGTCAATATGGGCATCAAGCATAATATGTTTTTCGGCATTCTCACTGCCCATTGAAGCGATGATATTGCCGCTGGTATCTGTTTCAATTTCGGCATAACCGCCCATCAAAGATTTGATCGTATCGTACATTTCATCTTCCGAGCCGGATATGCCTTTGTCTATACATAATTTTTTCAGTAATTCTTTCATCTGTTCTGCTCCGGATCAATTATTTCAAATTATTCACAATTTTCTTAAAGTGCAGACCTTTTTCGGCAAAATTCTGATACATATCAAAGCTTGCACTGGCAGGCGACATTGAAACAATATCACCGCTTACGGCATTCTGCCTTGCTGCTGCAACTGCTTCTTCCATACTGCTGACACGAATAATCACAGGATTACCCTCCCGATATGTTGCAGCTGCTTTTGTGGCGGCTTCAATTTTGTCGGCGGTTGCACCCATTAAGATCAGTACCTTGACAGTTTCGGGAATCACATCACCCATTTCGCCGTAAGGAATTTTTTTGTCATAGCCGCCCGCAATCAATATGATTTTTTGGTCATAAAGCGACAATGTCCCCTTGACAGTTCGGGTGGGACTTGTTCCTATGGCATCATTATAATATTTTACTCCGTCAAGTTCACGGACAAATTCGGCACGGTGTTCCACCCCTCCGAAATTCTGTGCAACGCTTCTGATCGTTTCCGGTTTTACCATACCCCATACGGCAGAAATGGCAGCAAGATAATTTTCGATATTGTGCAGTCCCGGAATCCGAATATCAGATACATTCATAATCACGGTTTCTTTGCCGTAATCGTTCATTATAATGTCACCGTTTTCAGAAACGTAGGCACCGTTAACCACCTGATTGTTTCTTGAGAACATACAGCACTGACCTCTGACATCACTTTCAAATGATTTTGAAATGTCATTATCAAGATTCAATACGGCACGTCCGAAAGCATTCTGATGAAGAATGATATTTTTCTTAGCGTCGATATATTCCTGCATATCTTTATGGACATCAAGATGATTGGGTGCCAGATTGGTCACAACTGCAATATCAGGGCTTGTTCTCATTGATATAAGCTGAAAACTTGACAATTCAACAACCGCCACATCATCGGGCGATATAATTTCGATTTCCGGCAAAAGCGGACGTCCGATATTGCCGCCCAAATGTACATTATATCCCTCTTCTTTCAAAAATTCGGAAATAATCGTGGTAGTGGTCGTTTTTCCGTCACTGCCTGTTACCGCTATGGTTTTGCAGGGACAGAGATCGAAGAAAACTTCCATTTCACTGGTAACAGCAGTACCATTTTTCCTTGCCTGTACCAACTCGTCCATATAATATTTCATACCCGGTGTTCTGAAAATAATATCTGCATTCAGATTTTTCAGATAATCTTCACCTGTATGAAGCTGTGCACCATACTCTGCTGCCTTTTTAGCATTCTCACCAAGTGCTTCGGGATCACGCTTATCACAAGCAATCACTTCTGCACCGTATTTTTTAAATAATTTTATCAAAGGCAGATTACTTCCGCCTATGCCGCAGAACGCAACGGTTTTGCCGTTAACGGATCTGAAAAATCTCTTTATGTTATTTTCCATATTGATGTTCCTCTCTGTTAAAAAATAAATGAACCATTACTTTATCATTATATTCCAAACGACGCTCAAATTCAATACGTCGTCAAAAATAAACACAGAATTCCATTGGACAGCTTTTCCGTATAAAATAAGACTTCCCGAAGATCTGTGACACTTCGGGAAGTCTGAAAAGACATATTATTTTGTTACTGTGACCGTAAAGTCTTTAGAAGAAATCGTTCCTTTGCTGTCTTTTACTTTGACCCGCACATCATAGCTTGCCGCTGTACCGGGCTTTATAACGACACTAGTTTCTGTACCATAACTCTGTGCACACGCCCAAGCGGTTTCTGTCGTCTTTTTATAGAAAACGGCATATGTATAGGGAGATGTTCCGCCTGTTGCTGCTGCTGTGACAGTAACCGTGCTGCCGAGTTTGATCGAGGTGGACGAAATTTTTGAATTATTTTTCAAAGCAGCCACAGCCGTAACGGTAAAATCTTTTGACGAGAGTGTTCCCTTGCTGTCTTTTACTTTGACACGGATATTGTATACAGCTGCTGTACCAGGTTTCACAGAAATCTTAGTTCCTGTGCCGTAATTCTGTGCACACGCCCAACCGGTTTCTGTCGTCTTTTTATAGAAAACGGCATAAGTATAAGGAGATGTTCCGCCCGTTGCCGCTGCTGTAACAGTTACAGTTTCACCAACCGTGATCGAAGTTGATGAGATTTTTGAGGTATTTTTCAGAGCAGCCGCAGCCGTAACAGTAAAATCTTTTGACGAAATCGTTCCTCTGCTGTCTTTTACTTTGACACGAATGTTGTATACGGTTGCTGTACCCGGTTTCACAGAAACTTTGGTGTTTTTACCATATTCCTGTGCACACGCCCAACCGGTTTCACTGGACTTCTTGTAAAATACCGCATAACTGTAAGGAGCAGATCCGCCTGTTGCTGCTGCTGTGACGGTAACAGTGTTGCCAAGTACTACGGACGACGAAGATATTTTAGATGTATTTTTCAGAACCGGAACAACGCTGACAGAAAGATCTTTTGAGGCGATAATATGATTGCTGTCTTTTACTTTAATACGAATGTTGTATACAGTTGCCTTGCCGGGCTTGATGGTGACTTTTGCGGAAGTACCGTAACTCTGAGCACACGCCCAGTCGGTTTCGCCGGACTTTTTATAAAATACTGCATACTGATAGGGACTTGTACCGCCCGATGCTGCCGCCTTGACGGTCACAGATTGACCGAGTGTAATAGTTGATGCCGACAGACTTGATTTATTTGTCAGTTTTGATCCCGTTACATTAACGGTAAAATCCTTTGATGCAATAGAACCGTTATCATCTTTGACTTTCACACGAATATCATAGGAAGTTGATGTTCCGGGCTCAACAGTCACTTTGGCAGACTTGCCGTAGCTTTGGGCAGTTGCCCAACTTGATTCCGTTGTCTTTTTATAAAATACTGCATACTGATAGGGACTTGCACCGCCCGATGCTGCTGCCGTAACGGTCACACTTTGTCCGAGTGCAATAGATGTTGCAGAAATCTTAGAATTGTTTTTGAGTGACTCTGCTGTAACTTTCAGGGTAAAATCTTTGCTTGCCGTTTTATTGTCAGCATCTTTCGCCGTTACCCTTACAACGTAAGCGGTTGCTGCACCGGGTTTGATAGCCACACTTGCATTTTCTTTAAAGTCCTGTTTCGTCGCCCATTTGGTATCGGTCGATTTTTTGTAGTATACTGCATAGGTATAGGGAGCCGTTCCTCCTGTTGCGAGTGCGGTTACGGTAACTTTATCACCGAGTGCAATGGCAGAAGACGATATTTTTGAAGTATTGACCAGAGATGCCGATGTCACATTGACCGTAAAACTCTTATCCGCCTGTGTGCCGGCTGCGTCCTTTACGGTAACACGAACATCATATTTTGTCGCTGCACCGGGTTTGATGGTGACGGATTTATTTGTTTTAAAATCCTGTTTGGTTGCCCACTTGGTATCGGTCGATTTTTTGTAGTATACCGCATACGTATAGGGGCTTGTGCCGCCTGTTGCAGCAGCCGCAACATTAAAGGAACTGCCGAATGCAATAGACGTTGCACTGATAGTGGATGTATTGGCGAGTTTTGATTGTTTAACGGTAAAATATTGAGTTGCTTTCTGTGTATATCCGGTAGCACTTTTTACACTGACATACATTTCATATTGACCCGCCGTTTTAGGTGTATAGGTAAAGCTTCCTGTTACAGAATACGAGCTTACAGTGGTATAACTGCTGTCGGTTGTCTTTTTGACGTAGCACGAATAAATCAGGGGATATACACCGCCGGACGCAGTTGTTTTGATAGTATAGGCTTCTCCAAGATTGATGGCAGATGCCCCCGAAACACTGACCGAAAGCTGCTGACCTACCGTTATGGTTTTGACAGCTGTGGAAACTTTTCCGTCATTATCAACAGCCTTGACTCTGAGGTTGAATTTTCCCGTAGCATTCGGTGTAAACGTACACGATGATGTGGAGGCATTTTTCAGTGTTTTCCAGTCGGCGGTATCATATTTGGCATAATCAAATGTGTAGGTTATCGGGCTGGTACCTCCCGATACGCTTGCTTTCATTGTTGCGGTTTCGCCCGTACATATCGTAGCATAGTCTACGGTTGCCGTTACTTTATAGCTTCCGTAGGGGCTTTCGATAATATTGAAATTTTTAGAAATACTACTGCCGGCATAACTTCCGATACCCGTAACGGTAACGGTGGCTGTACCTATTTCGATATTGTTGGTATACGATACTCTGTAATCGGTTCCAAGTATCAGCTGTTTACCGCTTGCATCTGTCACGACAACACCCGGACGAAGAGGATCACCCGTATAGATCTGGTCTTCTATATCGGCAATTTTACATTCGCTGAGGTCATAACCGATTGCTTTGAATACATTGCTTACTACAATATTCGGTGCATCTGAAAGCCATACCGAGATCGTACTTTTGCCGGGATATACAGCATTGATCATTGTTCCGTTTACTTTAAAGTAATCTTCATTGGAACTTTTGACAACCATATTGCCCGATGTGATATAAGCAAATCCGTTGGTATATCCTTTATTTTTCACTTTCATACGCATTTCTACCGATGTACCGCAAAGCACAAACTGGTTAGACGGATACTCAGAATAGGCATCTTCAATCAGGCTGATACGTGTATTGATTGATTCGGTTGCTGCCACCGAAGTCTGAGCCATTACTGCCGCATCAACCGGCACGGCTGTTTTATTATTGACGAGAATAACGGCATATTTAACACTGTCAACACTTACAACACCCACACCTGCCGTTACTGCGGTAGAGTTCAGCACCTTGGCTGTGGCTTCATTTGACTGAATGTCATTCATCAGAACGTTAAGACTAAAATAATCATAGCCTATGATTTGACCTTTTGAAGCAGATTCTGTATAAATAGATCCGTCCGGAGATTCATAGGAAGCATAAAGCGAAAGTTCTGCCGCACGCTTCATGGCAGTTTCTTCTGTTTCCGTATCCAGTGTCCATTCGGTCAGACCTTTTGACTTTCTGTATTTATTGCACAAATCAAGCAGCGACTGAGCCTCGCTGTACCTTCTTGCAATATCACAGAGTGTAACCGGCACCAACTGTTCCGCTGCTGACACAGTTGCTGTTGTAATAACCGCAGCAGATACCGTCATTATCACTGCAAGAACAACAGCTAAAATTCTTTTGTGTAATTTTTTTACCATATTTATCCTCCTCCGATTTATTTTTTGTATATTATAACATACCCTACGAATTTTTACAATTATTTAAAAGAAAATATATTTCTTTTTAAAAAAGCGGCAGCACAACATTGTCGTACTGCCGCTTTTGAGTAAGGTGGGTTCGCTCTTTGCAGAGAGCGAGCATACCCCGCCACCTTTGAAAAGGTGGATAAAACTTTGAATTTTAGAAATTTCCCAAGCCTCCATATATTGCTGTAATATTGGGAACGTTTAATTCCTAAATCCAGACCGTCTAAAGCCGGTGGAATTGCGGTTGCCATTTTTTCAATTAACTTTAACGGTAAAGTCCTTGCCGACGATCATTCCGTTGCTGTCCTTAACTCTTACCTTAACAGTATAAGTTGCTTTTGCACCGGGTTTGATTGATGCCGTATTGTTGGTACCGTTTATCTGTTTGGAAGCCCATTTGCTGTCGGTGGTCTTTTTATAGAGTACTTCATAGGTGTAAGAACCCGAGCCGCCTGTTGCTGCTCCTGTGACGGTTACTTTGTCACCGAAGGCAATCGATGTTTTGTCGATCGTGGAAGTATTGACAAGTGCCGGTGCTACCATGACGGTGAAACTCTTACCTGCTACTGTGCCTGCACTGTCTTTGACACGAACCTTAATCGTGTACTCTGTTGCTGCACCGGGCTTGATTGATACTGTATTGTTGGTACCGTATGCCTGTTTGGTAGCCCAGCTGCTGTCGATGGTCTTCTTATAGATAACCTGATAGGTGTAAGTACCCGAGCCGCCTGTTGCTGCTCCTGTCACGGTTACTTTGTCGCCGAGGGTGATCGATGTTTTGTCGATCGTGGAAGTATTGGCAAGTGCCGGTGTCACTATGACAGTAAAGTTCTTGCCTGCTACTGTACCTTCACTGTCCTTGACACGAATTTTAACCGTGTACTCTGTTGCTGCACCGGGCTTGATCGATACCGTATTGTTCGTACTGTATGCCTGTTTGGTTGCCCAACTGCTGTCAGCATTCTTCTTATAGAGTACTTGATAGGTATAAGAACCCGAGCCGCCTGTTGCTGCTCCTGTGACGGTCACTTTGTCACCGAGAGCAATCGATGTTTTGTCGATTGTGGAAGTATTGGCAAGTGCCGGTGCTACCGTAACGGTGAATTCTTTATCGACTACTGTACCTTCACTGTCTTTGACACGAATTTTAACCGTGTACTCTGTTGCTGCACCGGGCTTGATCGATACCGTATTGTTGGTGCTGTATGCCTGTTTCGTTGCCCATTTGCTGTCGGTGGTTTTCTTGTAGGTTACTTCATACTGATAAGAACCTGAACCGCCTGTTGCTGCTCCTGTTACGGTTATTTTGTCACCAAATTTAATATTTTCAGAAGATATGGAAGAAATATTAGCAAGAGGATCTTGCTCGGGAATTTCTCCGCATATTACTGAAACGGCATTATTTTCGGGATTATATACAACATTAATCACAGAATTTTCAGAAAGTCCATTGACAGTGATACTTTTGCCCCTTGTTGTCTGTTCTTGGAGTGTATAATCAAATTGTTCCCCGTCCTTGTAGACAACACCTGTACTTGTGGCCATACTTTGATAAACTTTATCTGTATTGTCGTAAAGGCTGAAACTTATATTTTCGCTGCCCTTGGACTTCAAAGTATAAATATATTTTCCATCTGCATTGCGGGTGAAAAGACTGTCCGTATCTTCCCAACCATGCTCATTGGTGATATAGTACAGCAGAATATATTCATGGTTTGTAACAACAGGAATGGGTTCAGGTATTTCTCCCGAAAAATTCGCAGTATAGTTGCTTACGTTATATTTTCCGTTCGTGGTACCGCCGAGTTTGAAACAGTTGCCGCTGTAATCGTACAATCCGATGTCAACAGTCTGACTGCTTCCGTCTGTGAAAATCAGGTTATGATACTGTCCCGCACTGTCAAACTTAATAACATATACATCATTACCGTTGATTTGACCTGCTTTATTCAGTTTCACGCCCGGCCATTCGGCATTTTTACGAGAACCGTCCCCGTCCCACGCATAACCGTAAACCTTGCTCCATGATTTGTTATTCTCAAAATAGTAAGTGTCGCCTACGGAATAAACATTGATCGTTCCCGTATGTTCGGATAGTGCATTGATCTTTTCTTCAAATTCAGATAGTACGCTTTCATCGGCATTGGTGAAGTTTTTGTACTGATAATACAATTTTTTCAATGCCTGATACTGATCATAAGAGGAATAAGTGTAATATTTGGAGAGAATATTGGAAACTTTGGAAAGTTCTTCCGATATATCCACATCTTTGCCTGTCAATGCCGGCTTTTCAGGAGGTTCTGGCAAAGCAGATTGTGCTGTACGGGTACTTTCCATAATATAGCTGTATTTCGGATAGATAAGCTGATCGGAAAGATTGACACCATAAAAAACAATTTCATTCTGGTAAACTTCCGTATAATATCCCTGTGAATTGAAACCCTTTCCTCCGTTTCTTTCGAGATCGTCATCGGTAGAATTTGCCTTTGTAGATCCTGCAAGAGAGGGAATATGTATCATATGGCAAGCTGTATTATTTTCATTGGAGTAATTGTAATCCATCTCAAAATCCTCGTGAGTATGTCCCGAAAGCCATACTACATTCGGATATGTTTGTATCATTGTCTTGAATTTGGCGTTGGCTTCAAACTTAGTGTTGAGAAGTGCCTTATAATACGGATCACTCATTCTGTCGCCTGCACCGAATCCTTCAATAGGTGAATGCTGTACCAAAAATACATTGACATTTTTGGCAGTGTACTCTTGTATCAGATTTTCAGCCCATGCAAGCTGTTCACTGGAAAATTCCGCAGCATCATGCGGATTTTTATTGAATTCCAATGACATAAAAATGAATATATCGCCCGTCTTTTCCTCTATCTTGTAAAAATATGTTTTATCGGAACCTTTGACACTGTCCGTGCCGCTGTGTTTGATAAACGACTTATTGCCGCTGTTAACTTCTTGACGCATATCGTGATTTCCGTTAGATTCCCATACAGGATTGACAAAATCACTCTGACTGAGCATTTTTTCATAGGCAATCCATTCTTTGTCGGGACCTGAATCGTTTGTTACCACATCGCCTGAAACAACCAAGTAGTCGGAATTTCTGTCAACGGCATACTGCAAGCCCTCTTTTAAATGCTTGTCAGCATCGACATACCAGACGCCTCCCTTGTCAATGTGAATATCAGAATAAGCACTGAATGAATAGAGCTTTGTACCGCTTACCGCAGAAAGCTGTTTGCTTTGAGGGATTTCATAGACAGCTTTCTGTTCATTATTATCGCCCGTCACAGCAACAATTTGTTCAGCATTGGCAGGAATTGCAGTATGATTGCCCATTTTAATGGATTTTGTTTCACCTGCACTCATTTTGAGGGTATCAATGGGGTAATATCCCTGCAAAATACTGCCCTGACCGTCCGCCCAGTACAAAGCATAAGTTCCTTGTGCATCAGAGGTAAACGTGATCGTACCCTGTGCATAGCCTGCTTTTTCAACCGCAAAATCATAACTGATACTTGCATTTCCCAAAGCATTTGTGGAAATGCCTGTCATCATCAGCAGCAACGACAATATACACGTAAATGAAATTATACGGCTGAAAGTTTTTCTTACATTTTCCATAAAAAACGCCTCCTTAGAATGATAATATTTATTTATCAAAATCATAACACTTATTGGAAATTAAGTCAATGCACTTTTACGAAATTTAAAAAAGATGTTGATTATTTTTGATACATCTATATCAAAAATAGCAATCTCATCATTCGTTCGGCTATTTTGTTGATACCATAAGAAAAAAGGCAGTGATACAATCACTTGTATCACTGCCCCAAAGTTATCAGGAAACTTTAACAGTAAAGTTTTTGCCTACTATTGTACCCTTGCTGTCCTTGACTCTTACCTTAACGGTATAAGTTGCTTTCGCACCGGGTTTAATAGAGATTGTTTTGTTTGTGCTGTATGACTGTTTAGTAGCCCAGTTGCTGTCGGTGGTCTTTTTATAGGTTACTTCATAGGTGTAAGAACCTGAACCGCCTGTTGCTGCTGCATTCACTGTTACTGTATTGCCGTATGCGATCGATGTTTTGCTGATGGTAGAAGTATTCGCAAGAGCTGCTTCATTTACTGTTACTGTGAAGTTCTTGCCTACTACGGTACCTGCACCGTCTTTTACACGTACCTTAACGGTATAGGTAGTTGCTGCACCGGGTTTTACGGCAACAGATTTGTTGGTGCTGTATGCCTGTTTGGT
>CACYDP010000080.1 GCA_902773135.1 uncultured Ruminococcus sp. | reverse complement strand
TATATAGTAAAAACAACAAGGTAACTGCTCGGTAAAACGGCTGTTCCTAGATAGTTAGTTATAAAATAACCGCTCTATTGGGAATCAGGGCGGTTATTTTCATTTATTTAACAATTCGTGCCAAGAGAAAAAATACTACTATATGTAATATAGATCGTAATATTACATATAGTAGTATCTGAATGATTTTTCTTTGGAAAATTATCCGTTGCTTTCTTCATCTGTATCACAATAGGACTTAAATGCAAATATAAAGGCAGGAATAGCACAGACGGCGGATATTTCTGCAAGAGTTGTGTTGGTAAAGGAAGTGGAGCTTATATGAAAAAGTCTTGCGATTGCACCGCTTACAAGTGTGCTGTCTCCGAGAAATGACAGTGAGGCTATGGCAAATATAATAAAAGATATTCCGCCGAAAATAAAAGCTGCTGTCAGAAAAGGTTTGTTTTTTAACACGGTAATCACCTCCGCATTCAATATAGTATGGCACCGTATTTTTTAGCAAGTTCGTGCAGTTTTTCGGGATCAATATCACAGCGTGTATCAATGATTAATCGCCCCTGAAAATATCTTAATGCCGCTTCAAGTGTAACCATGTCATTGGCATTGACAATAAAAGGCAGCCGTGACATGGCAGCGTTTTCTGTTAGCATTGTAACATCGTCCGTTGAATCGAGAGGAATGTATACTGCGTTAATATTTTCGTCATCCAGATCGATAATATCATCGGACATATCATAAGTACAGTCCATCGGTTCGGAAAGTACAAGATTATCGGGAAGAAAAAATGCTTCGCAGTCGATTGCAGCGGCATAATTGTCCTTTTCGCTTTTCGGGTCAAAATGTGATGTAGTGTTTTTGAACAGAGAAGTTTTGGTTTTGTCGCTCCATGACGCTGTATCGATAAACACCGATGCTCCACTTTTTGATAATGCCGTCAGCTGAATAATATCATTATCGTCACTGTTCAATACGGCAATCAGCGGTATATCTGCATGAGGAAAAGCATTTTCTATTAATGCACTTTCTGCTTTGATGCCGTCGGTGCAGTATATGCCGAACGCATCTGCACCGATAGCCTGCAAGGTGATAAGTGCGGCAAGATAATCCGTTTCATTTGCATTTTTTCCGTCCTCATCGACATTCATTACGACAAATACGGGCAAATCGAGTGATTTTGCAGCCAAAACACCGGAACGCATATCTAAAAGGCTGTTCTGATCTTTCAGAAGTATAAAATCAACTCCGGCGTCTTTCAGAATGGTGAATTTTTCAAGATAATCAAAGTAAGCATCTTCAAAGAAATTTTTCGTATACGGCGGTTTAAACAGTCTGCTTGGTATATCAACACCGCCAATTAAGGTATCGGTATCAGCATACTGTTTTGTTTTTTCGACAATCCATTCATTATATGCCGAAAAATCATCATCAATTCCCATCTCTTCAAGTTTACTGCGACTGATGCCGCCTGTGGGAGCGAACACAGCATCCGCACCGCTGCTGATGGAGGTTTGTATGGCAGAGCCGAGAAGCTGAGGCTGTTTCATCATTTCCTGTTCGCCGTACAGATCATCATCGGAATTTTTTATCAAGCGGCTGCAGTCTGTGATTCCGTTACAGAGCATAGGCAGACGAAACGGAAAATCCATTGTTATCATTTCTCCTTGCTGGTTATATGTGAAAATATTAATCAATTACATTGATTCGGGTGCATTAATTTTAAACATATCAAGAACATTAGCGATAACGGTTTTGGTGTCAAGGCAAAGTGCAAGACGTGCCTGCATCAGATTTTCATTATCATTTTTAACACGGCAGGCATTATAGAATTTATGGAAAAGTGTTGCAACTTCATATACATAACGGGTTATCTTTGACGGGTCGTAATCTTTTGCAGCAGAAATAACCTCATCTCCGTAGGCAGCCAGTTTATTGATAAGCTCAATTTCTTCGGGGGCATTCAGAAGTGCATAATCATCGGACGTACAGTCACGAGGACTGATGTTTTCCTCTGCAAGATTTTTGACAATATTGCAAATTCTTGCGTGTGCATACTGTACATAGTAAACGGGATTCTGCGATGAATGTTCGACAGCGAGGTCAAGGTCAAACTCAAAGTGGCTGTTTGCTTCACGAAGATTAAAGAAGAAACGTGCCGCATCTATCGGTATTTCTTCCAGCAATGTTACCAGTGTGATTGCTTTGCCGCTTCTTTTGGAAATTTTGATAACTTCACCGTCACGCATCAAACGAACCATTTGCATAAGAACCACATCAAGTCTTGATGCATCTACGCCGAGTGCGGTCAAAGCGGCTTTCAGACGGGGAATATATCCGTGGTGATCTGCTCCGAGTACATCGATTGCTTTATCATAGCCTCTGGTAACGAGCTTATCATAATGATATGCAATGTCAGGAACAACATAAGTCGGAATACCATTGGAACGAATCAGTACAAAATCTTTATCTGCACCGAATTCTGTGGCTTTGAACCATACAGCTCCTTCTTTTTCATATGTATGACCTTTTTCTTTCAGAAGCTCTACAATGTTCTGTACCGCACCACTCTTGTGGAGGGTGCTTTCTCTGAACCAACGGTCATATTTGATACGGTACTTCATCAGGTCACGTTCCAGACCCTCGATGTTGAGAGGAAGTGCATAGTCGACCAATGCCTTTCTTCTTTCTTCGGAACTGGATTCCACATATTTGTCGCCGTGAATTTTGGCGAAATTGTTGGCGTGGTCAATAATATCCTGACCGTGATAGGCATCTTCCGGAAGTTCGATACCGTCTTTGTATATCTGCAAATACCGTACCTCCAGAGAAGTGGCAAATTTTTCGATTTGGTTGCCTGCATCATTGACATAAAATTCTCTTGCCACTTCATAGCCTGCTGCATCAAGAACACTGGAAAGAGAATCTCCTATGGCACCTCCACGGGCATTGCCTACGTGCATAGGACCGGTGGGATTTGCTGATACAAACTCGACAAGTACTTTTTTTCCTTTTCCAAAATCGGAACGTCCGTAATTTTTCCCCTCTGTTCTGATTTCTTCCAAAACGGAAGAGTAGAAAGATTGGTCATAAAAAAAGTTGATAAATCCCGGACCGGCAATTTCAAAACGAGAAAGATGAGTATTGCCAAGATCAATATTTTCTGTGATAATTTCAGCGATTTTTCTCGGTGCAAGCCGGAAAGCACGTGCCGATACCATTGCGATGTTGGATGCAAGGTCGCCGTGAGAACGATCCGCAGGTGTTTCGATTGTAAACAGCGGAAGTTCCGAAGACGGCAAAAGATTTTGTGATATGGCTTTTTCAACTGCATTTTCAAGTGCTGCTTTAAGACTGCTTATTGTTTTGGCTGCTGCTGACATTTTTTATCCTCCTCAATGTCGATAATCAGTTCATTGGTACTCGCAAGTTCGGAATTGATGTCGATTGAATACCGTACTTTGAGCGAGCCGCCGTTATCATCAAGGGATATATCGGCTTTTTCGGTATAAACGTTCAGAAAGATACTGCCGAATCCTGTTATGTATTCACATTTATGGCGTACCCCTTTTTCAAGGACAAGATTATGGGTTTCGGTGCCGCCTTTCATCACGGTAACAATATTATCGGGGCTGACTTTGATGGTGGTTCTGTAATGACGTTCGGGATTATGAACATCATATTCTTTGTAGGTGATATACCTGCTTCCGTTTTTCATCACATAAGAAGCCGGGGTTTTCAGTGAAACTTTATCGGATTCACCGTTTGCGTACTGTTTTCCCGTAACGGAAAGCAAATAATTTTCTTCCATTTTTAAAATCCTTTCCTCAGACCTGTTTGTTTGACCGGTCTGTTATTTTTCGCCAATTCTATGATAAGGCAACTTGTTCGATACTGATGTGTGATACCTCACCGTCAACACTTTTTCCGAGGAATATTTCGGCTGTATTTCTGAAGCTTTCCACCGTATCGCTTACATAATAACGACAGCTGCCAATTGTGTTGGTATGATTGAGAAGATGATTTTCTCCGAGAATATGTGCAGCATACAGAGCAGTTTCCCGACCTGAATCGATCAGTGCTACATTTCTTCCCAGATAGTTTGAAACGGCTTTGGCGATGATGGGGAAATGGGTACAGCCGAGTATGAGTGTATCAATACCAGCCTGTTTCATTTCCGAAAGATACCGTTCCACAACGAGTTTGACAATTTCGTCTTCGGGGGAGATGAAATTGTTTTCTACAAGAGAAACGAACAGCGGGCAATCCTGCTGATAAACCTGGATGCGGTTGTTTCGGTTGAGTATTTCATTTTTATAGGCATTGCTGTTGACGGTAGCAGAAGTTCCGATCACACCTATTTTTCCGTTTCGTGTGGCATTGACCGCAGCGGCAACGGTAGGAACAATCACCCCTGTATACGGTACCGGCAGTGTATTGGTGAGTTCCGAAGCATTGGAACTCACTGTACCGCAGGCAGCAATAATCATTTTAACACCTTTTGAGAGCAGAAAATCAGTATCTTGACGGGCATATTTTTTGATCGTTTCACGGCTTCGTGTTCCGTAGGGAACACGTGCGGTATCTCCGAAATAAACGATATTTTCCTGAGGGAGAACTTTTATCAGTTCCTTTACGGCAGTAAGACCGCCGAGTCCCGAGTCAAAAACACCTATTGCTTGTTCAGACATTCTTTTCAGCCCTTTCATAAGCTAATTCTATCAGACGTTCGATGAGTGCCGCACCTTTTATATCACACGCCGCCATGAGTTTAGGATACATACTGATAGAGGTAAAACCGGGCAGTGTATTGATTTCGTTCAGAAGGATGCGTCCTTCATCGGTAACAAAGAAGTCTACTCTCGAAAGTCCCGAACAGCCGAGTGCTTTATAGGCTTTTACAGCGGTGGTTCGCACTTTGTCTTTCAGTTCATCGCTGATTTTTGCGGGGATAAAGAGCTGACTTTCGGCATTGTTGTATTTGGCATCGTAATCATAAAATTCGCTTGCCGGTGCAATTTGTCCGGGAATGGAGGCGAAAGGTTCATCATTGCCAAGAACGGCACATTCTACTTCATATCCTGTGATATTTTCTTCTATCACGATTTTACTGTCTTCCTTTGCAGCCTTTTCAATGGCTTTGCACAGCTCGTTTTTGTCCGCAGCCTTGCTGATGCCGACAGATGAACCGGCATTGGCAGGTTTGACAAACATCGGATATTGTTTGATGGCATTTTCGATTTTTTCGATGCATTTTTCGGGAGATTTTTGGTAGTCTGATACATTGAACCAAGTAAAATCTGCCTGATCGATTTCATTGTACTCCAGTATGGTATTGGTGACGGCCTTGTCCATACAGTCGGCAGAGGCAAGAACACCGCAACCGACATAGGGAATTCCGGAAAGTTCAAACAGCCCCTGTATCGTTCCGTCCTCGCCGTTTTTGCCGTGGAGTACCGGGAAGATGACATCAATTTTGATCAGTTGGCAGTTGGTACCGTTAATAACGGCTATGCCAGAAACAGACGGATCCGGAGTGATAAAGGCAGTTTTGTTATCGGGGTGGGATTCCCAGCTTCCGTCTGCAATAGCAGAAGTATCACCCGAGTACAAAAGCCATTCGCCTTTTTGGTTGATTCCTATGGTGATAATTTCATATTTGTCTGTGGGAATTTCGCTGATAACATAAGAAGCAGAAATTCTTGAAACTTCGTGTTCAGATGATTTTCCGCCGAAAATTACGGCAATACGTTTTTTTGACACTGTGATCGCCCTCCTGAAAAACTTTCATAACATTATATATGTTGCTTTTTGCAAAATACTGCTGAATCAATCTGACAATCGGCAGTATTTTGCTGATGGAGCAATAATATTATATTTTCTATCAATTTATAATATTAACACATAATCTGATTTCGTGCAATTCCATTTTTGCATATCATTTTTATTTCGGACTTAAAACTTGCGGGAATAAAAAATCAGCTTTTGTGCAAATTGCTGAATATTTGCATTGAAATATGTAAAATACGAAAAAGACTTGATTTTTTGTAATCATAATGTTATTATATATAAGAAATTGTTACAAGTTTGAAATAATTTTCCTGATACGGTTAAATCTTTGTAATCGAGATGAGGAAATTTTAACTGATGATCAGTCAAACAGAAGGGAGAAAATCTTAACTATGAAAAAGGTCATTAATAAGATACTGGCACTGGCACTTGTTGCTTCTATGGCAGTGATGATGCTGGTGGGCGGTGCGACAATGGCATCTGCCGAAACGAGTTCAGGTGTAGGACTTGCTGCTCATGCCTTGACAGCTTACAGAGAGGGTTGGAGCTACGTATGGGGCGGTACCTCGTACGGTGCGGTTGACTGCTCGGGTCTGATTGCATCTTATAATGGTGTAGGCGGTATGAGAACAGATATGCTTGCCTCGTCGAGCGAATGGGGTTACGTGAGTGCCGGAGTACCTCGTATTCACGGTCTGGGACTTCATCAGCCCGGTCATATTGGTGTCTATATTGGTTCCGGTATGGCTGTTGACGCAAGAGATGAACATTCGGGCGTTGTATATCATAATGTTTACAGCAAAAGTTGGGTGGAATGGTTCAAGGTTGCAGGAGTTTCTTATCCTTACAGCGGTTGGGTACTTCTCGACGGTGATTCGTTCTATTATGAAAACGGTGAATATGTTGTAAGTACATCAAGAACACTTGACGGTGTAACATATACATTTGACGGTGCCGGTGTATCGGATATTGCACCTCCGTCGAGTGCTTATCAGGCAACGGATTATTCTTCGGCATCTGCTCCGTCTGCATCATACAGTGATATTTATACGGGCAGCGAAGAAGAAAGTGTAGAAGAATCTTCCGAAGAGGAAAGCATTGAAGAATCCTCTGAGGAGGAAAGCATTGAGGAATCCTCCGAAGAAGAAAGCGTTGAGGAATCCTCCGAAGAAGAAAGCGTTGAGGAATCTTCTAAAGAAGAAAGTGTAGAGGAGTCTTCCGAAGAAAGCGTTGAGGAATCCTCCGAAGAAGAGAGTATAGAGGAGTCTTCTGAAGAAATCATTGAAGAATCCTCCGAAGCAAGTGTAGAGGAATCTTCCGAAGAGATTATTGAAGAATCCTCAGAAGAAAGCATAGAGGAATCTTCCGAAGAGATCATTGAAGAATCCTCAGAAGCAAGTGTAGAGGAATCTTCCGAAGAAATCATTGAAGAATCTTCAGAAGAAAGTGTAGAGGAGTCTTTTGAAGAAATTGTTGAGGAATCCTCAGAAGCAAGCGTAGAGGAATCTTCCGAAGAAATTGTTGAGGAATCCTCAGAAGCAAGCATTCAGGAGTCTTCTGAAGAAGTAAAGGCAGAATCCAAAGAGGAATCCAAGGAACAGTCGAAAGAAGAGTCCAAACAGGAATCCAAAGAAGAATCAACTGTTGAATTTGAGGTTGTTCTTGCAGAGTATGACGATACTGACACAGATGAAAGCAAGGTAGTTCACACCATTCAGAACAGATTGTATGAACTCGGTTATCTTTCTTATAAGGCAACAGGTTATTATGATGAAGATACCATTTCAGCGGTAATGATTTTCCAGGATATAAATGGTCTGAATATAACAGGTCGTGTTGATTCCAAAACATACGAACTTTTGAATTCTGATAAAGCAGTTTCTAATTTTGTTACGCTTGCTTACGGTTATTCGGATAACGATTCTTCTTCGTTGGTGTCTGCTCTCCAGACAAGATTGACAGAACTGAAATATTATTATGACAAGATTTCGGGTTATTATGGAGATCTTACTATTAATGCGGTAAAACTTTTCCAGAAAGACAACGGTCTTGACCAGTCGGGTATTGCCGATGAGGAAACACAGCTGAAAATCTTCTCATTGAAGGCAAAAGAAAATCCCAATGCAGGAAGCGTTGTATTCGGTATGAGCGGCGATCAGGTTAAAAAACTCCAGAAAAGATTGATTGAACTTCGTTATTATTCCGGCAAGGTGACAGGTGAGTTTGATGAGGCTACTCTTGCAGCAGTTCACGCTTATCGTAAGGCAGCAGGTCTGAAAGATGCCGATCAGCTGTCAGAAGAAGAACTGAATGTATTCTATTCTGATGCTGCCGTTAAATCCCCGCAGTATGACGTTCTGAAATACGGTTATCAGGGTGACGATGTGTTGGCAGTTCAGACCAAGCTTGCAGCGTTGAACTATTATAACGGCAAAACAACAGGCGTTTATGATGAAGAACTGATAACAGCTGTTAAAAAATTCCAGAAAGATAATAAACTGAAAGAAACAGGTTATGTTGATAATGACACTCTCAATGCAATTAAAAAAGAATCGCAGAGAGAAAATTCTCAGGAAGGCAACAATCTTATCCTGAAAACAACAGAAGCAGCCGATAATGCTTTTGCGGGTGCTGCTGAAACAAAAACCGAAAGAATCGCTGCTGATCGTGAAAACAGCGATAATATGATGAAAAACGGAATGATTATCGGTATAGTAGTTTTTCTTGCGGGTACAGCAGCAGTTGTTTTTGTTGTCAGACTCAAAAAAAGAAAAGAACTTGATGCAGGAGTCATTAACGTTACTTACAAAAAATAATTGATCGATACAAAGATCTCTGTCGTATAAAAGCGACAGAGATTTTTTGTGTCTTTTTTTATTTTTGAGCAAATTCGACAGATGAAATATGTTACCATAAATTGCCGATAAAATGCAGGTTTTGACCGGTGTAATTCTTTCTGAGAATCATATGGAAATTTTTTAACATTTTTCATAAAAAGAATGGAAAAAGTACTTGAAATTTATCCAAATTTAAGCTATTATATATATGTATATAAATAGAAGTTTACTAAAAAGGAGTTGTTATATATGCAGTCTGTCAACAGCGAAAACAATGAACGCTCTGAACTTGATCTTTTTCACAGCGGTGAAAATTTTCATGCATACAGATTCCTCGGTGCTCATAAAATGACTATCGACGGAACAGAGGGCGTTATGTTCAGAACATGGGCACCCAATGCGAAGACAGTTTCGGTTGTTGGTACATTCAATAACTGGGACCGCAATATACATCGTATGAACCGTATTTCAGACGGTGGTGTTTGGGAGTGTTTTATTCCTGATCTTATCGAAACATATGCTATCTATAAATACAGCATAGAAACATTTGACGATGTCTGCGTTTTGAAGTCTGACCCTTATGCTTATCATTATGAAACACGCCCCAACAATGCGTCGGTATTCGTTGATATTGACGGCTATGAATGGCACGATGATGAATGGCAGAAGAATAAGGATGAAAACGAATCTTACAGCCGACCAATGAATATATACGAAGTTCACGCAGGTTCGTGGAGAAAATATAAGGACGGCAATTATTTTTCGTATTCCAAACTTGCCGATGAGCTGATTCCTTATGTTAAAGATATGGGTTATACCCATATTGAACTGATGCCGCTTACGGAATATCCGTTTGATGCATCGTGGGGCTATCAGGTAACAGGTTACTTTGCAGTGACTTCCAGATACGGCGGTCCGGCAGACTTTATGGATTTTGTCGACAAATGCCATCAAGCAGGTATTTCTGTGATTATGGACTGGGTTCCGGCACATTTTCCTCGTGATGCACACGGTCTGGCAAGATATGACGGTACACCCTGCTATGAATATGCTGACCCCAGAAAAGGCGAACATAAGGATTGGGGTACACTTGTTTTTGATTACGGCAGAAATGAAGTGGTAAGTTTCCTTATTTCAAGTGCAATCTTTTGGATGGACTATTACCATATAGACGGTATCCGTGTGGATGCGGTTGCTTCGATGCTGTACCTTGATTATAGCAGACGTGATGGTGAATGGGTTCCAAACAAATTCGGCGGCAAGGAAAATCTTGAGGCAGTTGCATTTCTCCAGAGATTGAATGAGGCTGCATTCAAGCATTATCCGAACGTGCTGATGATCGCAGAAGAATCAACCTCATGGCCGATGGTTTCACGTCCTACCTATTCGGGCGGTCTGGGATTCAATTATAAATGGAATATGGGCTGGATGAACGATATGCTGCATTATATATCGCTTGACCCGCTGTACAGACCGTTTAACCATGATAACCTTACCTTCTCGTTCTTCTACGCTTTTTCGGAAAACTTTATTCTTCCGATTTCACACGATGAAGTTGTTCACGGAAAGGCTTCGCTGATTAATAAAATGCCCGGTAACTACGAGCAGAAGTTTGCAGGCGACAGAACCTTTATGGCATATATGATGGCACATCCCGGTAAAAAACTCACATTTATGGGTACCGAGCTTGGTCAGTTCAAAGAATGGGATTATGCTTCCGAACTCGACTGGCTGTTGCTTGATTATCCGGCTCACAGTACCCTGAAATATTTCTATAAAAAGCTGAATGAGTTCTATCGTGACAATGCTCCTATGTGGGAAGTTGATTATTCGTGGGAAGGTTTCTCGTGGATCTCTAACGATGACTATACACAGAGTGTGATCAGCTTCAGAAGAATCGATAAGAAAGGCAAAGAGATTATTGTTGTATGCAATTTCCAGCCTGTTCTTCGTGAGAATTATCGCATTGGTGTTCCGATAGACGGTACATATAGTGAAGTATTCAATACCGAAGCCGAAGAATTCGGCGGCTGCGGTATTTCAAACGGTAAGTCGATTGTTTCGGACGAAGTGGCTATGCACGGCTTTGAACAATCTGTTTCGCTGACACTGCCGCCTATGTCGGTAATGTACTTCAAATGCATACGCAAAAAGCCGAAGAAAACCGTTAAAAAAGCAGAGGATAAAGAAACTTCTGCCAAAAAGACAGCGGCAAAGAAAAAAACAAGCACAAAAAAGGCTTCTAAGACGGCAAGTGCCGACACAGAGGCAGCAACAGCCGAAACCAAAGCCGTGAAGTCGGAAAAAAAGACAGCGGCGAAAAAAACAGCAGCAAAAAAGTCCGAAACCAAAACGGATAAAAAATAAGACAAGCAAAATAAAACATATGATAAAAATCTAAAGGAGGAATCATAATGTATCCAAAGCAGGAAGTAGTTGCAATGCTGCTCGCAGGCGGACAGGGCAGCAGACTTGGGGTACTCACACAAAAACTTGCAAAGCCTGCCGTACCATTCGGAGGCAAATATCGTATTATTGATTTTCCGCTTTCCAACTGTGTTAACTCAGGTATTGAGGCGGTAGGTGTTCTCACACAGTATCAGCCTCTCGTTCTTAACGAATATATAGGCAGCGGTCAGCCGTGGGATCTTGACAGTATGAACAGCGGTGTACGTGTTCTTTCACCTTATCAGCAGGTGAAAGGTGCGGACTGGTATTCGGGTACTGCCAATGCCATTTATCAGAACATTACTTACATTGACAGATATAATCCCGATTACGTGGTAATTCTGTCGGGCGACCATATCTATAAAATGGATTATTCCAAAATGATTGCCGCTCATAAGGAAAATAATGCCGACTGTACCATCGCAGTCATTGATGTTCCGCTTGCCGAAGCATCAAGATTCGGTATTATGAATACCAATCCTGACGGATCTATCTATGAATTTGAAGAAAAACCCGCTCACCCGAAAAGCACCAATGCATCAATGGGCATTTATGTTTTCAGCTGGGATAAGCTCAGAAAATATCTGATCGAAGATGAAGAAACAGAAGGTTCCGAGCATGACTTCGGAAAGAATATTCTTCCGAAAATGTTGGAAGATGGTCAGAGAATGTTTGCTTATCAGTTCCAGGGATACTGGAAAGATGTAGGAACCATTGACAGCCTTTGGGAATCCAATATGGATCTCCTTGACCCGAATATTCCGCTTGACCTCAATGATGAGTCATGGAAAATTTATTCCCGTAATCCTGTTGTTCCTCCGCATTATATTTCTTCTTCTGCGGAAGTACAAAATTCGTTGATTGCTGATGGTTGTGACATCAGCGGTTCAGTGGATTTTTCGGTACTGTTTAACAACGTTACCGTAAAACAGGGAGCAGTGGTACAGGATTCGATCATTATGCCCGGCTGTGTGATTGAAGAAGGTGCTGTGGTACAGTATGCGATCGTTTCCGAAAATACTGTGATCGGCAAGAATGCCGTGATCGGTGCCCGTCCGGAAGATTTTGAGGACAAAGACAATTGGGGTATCGCTGTTATAGGAGATAATCTTACCATTGGTGCAGGTGCCAAAGTGCAGCCTAAGGCTATGATTTCAGAAGATATTGAGGAGGTAGAATAATTATGCGTGGAAATAATATAATGGGTATTATCTTCTCAAATCTTCATGAAGATCTTATCAGTGAAATTACTGACAGAAGAACAATGGGGGCAGTTCCTTTCGGCGGCAGATACCGTCTGATCGATTTTCCGCTCTCCAATATGGTAAATTCGGGTATCAACAAAATCGGTGTACTCACCAAGAGTAACTACCAGTCGTTGATCGATCACCTCGGCACAGGTAAGTCGTGGGATCTTTCAAGAAAACATGACGGTCTGTTTATTCTTCCGCCGTTTTTCAATACTTCGGAATATTCTAACAGATTGACAACACTCAATTCGATTATGCCGTTCCTGAAAAATTCCAGTGAAGAATATGTGGTAATTTCGGACTGTGATACGATCTGTAATATCGATTATCAGGACGTATGCAGCAAACATCTGGAAAACGGTGCGGATATTACATTGGTTTATAAACGTGATCAGATTCCTGCGAAGCTTCACGATCCGGCAGTGCTTTCTTTTGATTCAAGAGGCAAGGTAATTGATGTTCTGATCAATCCCGATATTACCGGCAGCTGCAGTTTCTATATGAATATGATGCTGATCAAGCGTGAACTGCTGATGGATCTCATTAGCAAATGTATCAGCAAGAATACATTGAACTTTAAACGTGATATTATTCAGGCAGAATATCAAAAACTGAATGTTTACGGATATGAGTTCAAAGGCTTTGCACCGATTATGACTTCAATGGGTGATTATTTCAATGCCAATATGCAGCTGATGAAGAATGAAGTCAGACAGGATCTTTTCAGAGGCGATCGTCCGATTTATACAAAGGTAAGAGATGATATGCCGACAAAATACGGTCTTGGCTCCAAAGTGACTAATTCGCTGATTGCCAACGGCTGCATTATTGAGGGTGAAGTTGAAAACTGTGTGCTCTTCAAGGGTGTACATATCGGCAAAGGAACAAAGGTTTCTAACTGCGTGATTATGCAGGATACCAAAATCGGTGCCAAATCCAATCTCAGCTATGTGATTGTAGATAAAGATGTTGTCATCAAAGATGAAAGAACTCTTGTGGGCTTCCTTTCTTATCCTGTTTACATAAGTAAGGAAAGCGTTGTTTAATGAAGAGATAAATGGAGGTGTGTGTTTATGAAGTGTCTGTTTGTAACAAGTGAAGCCCAGCCTTTTGCAGCTTCGGGCGGACTGGCAGATGTTTCAGGTTCATTACCGCATGCCCTGCGTCAGCGTTTGATAGGTGCTCGTATTGTAATGCCGCTTTATGATGAAATTCCTCAGAACCTGAAAGATACGATGCGTTTTGTGACAAGTTTTTCGGTTCCTGTGTCCTGGAGAAGACAATACTGCGGTATATTTGAAACACGCTATAACGGCGTAATCTATTACTTCCTTGACAATCAGTACTATTTTAAGCGTCAGGGACTTTACGGTCATTATGATGATGCCGAACGTTTTGCGTTTTTTTCAAGAGCAGTTCTGGAAATGCTGCCGTTTATAGATTTTAAACCCGATGTCATTCACTGTAATGACTGGCAGACTGCCCTTGTGCCTACCTATTATAATTTGTTTTATTCGCAGAACGATTGGTATAGAGGTATTAAAACAATCTTTACGATTCATAATATTCAGTATCAGGGCAAATACGGTACGGAACTGTACGAAGAGGTAGTGGGAATACCGCCTCATGGACGCTCAATACTTGACTGTGACGGCTGTATTAACTATATGAAAGGTGCGATTGAAACAGCCAACCGAGTAACGACCGTCAGCCCCAGCTACGCATGGGAAATCAGAGATCCTTGGTTTTCACACGGCTTGGATTCCATACTGAATGCAAGAGCATGGAAAATCAGAGGTATTCTGAACGGAATTGATAATACTTCGTACAATCCTGCAACGGATATTCAGCTGTATGCTCATTATACAGCAGATGATTTGTCAGGAAAAGCGGTCAACAAACAGAAACTCCAGGAACGTCTGGGTCTTGAACAAAATGCCGAAGTGCCGATTATTGCGATGGTAACAAGACTTGTGTCACATAAAGGTCTTGACCTCGTCAAATATGCACTGGATCAGCTGATGCGGGAAGAATACGTTCAGTTTGTTATTCTTGGTTCGGGTGATTGGGAATATGAGAGCTTTTTCCGTTCAATGCAGGACAGATACCCGGGCAGACTTTGTGCTTGTCACGGATTTATCCCGGAACTTTCCAGAAAGATCTATGCAGGTGCCGATATGTTCCTGATGCCGTCAAAGGCAGAACCGTGCGGTCTTTCGCAGATGATTGCTCTGCGTTACGGTACCATACCGATCGTAAGAGAAGTAGGAGGACTGAGAGATTCCATTCAGGACAGTGAATGCGGTGAGGGTAACGGCTTTACATTCCGCAATTACGATGCAATGGATATGCTTGGCTGCATCAGACGTGCGATTGCCGGCTACTGGCAGCACGACGGTTGGGAAATTCTTGTCAAGCGTGCTATGAACTGTGATAACAGCTGGGCACGTTCCGCAACAGAATATATCAACCTTTATCGTGAAGTAATGAATGAATAAATCCATAAAAACAGGAAGCAAATCCATAGTGGTTTGCTTCCTGTTTTTTACGTTATAAAAGATGAACCATGATTAAGCGGCTTTTTGGTTTGTTTCTTCCGTATCGGTGGATTCTGCGTCTGATTCGCTCAGCTGAGTAACAGTACAGCCTCTGTCTTTCATCAGCTGGAGAACACCGTCATCGCCGTAGAAATGAGCAGCACCTACAAGGAAAAATACAACGCTGTCACTCTGCATATATTCTTCTGCCTTGTCAGCCATACCTTTGTTTCTTTCTACAAGCATCTGGTTATTGTAATCTTCCTGCAATTTCTTCATTTCTTCCGTAAGGCTCACTTCCAAAGTTTTCTCATCAACTTCGACACCGACAGACTTAGCATCAAGAGTACCTTTTTTCCATTTATCATACAGTTCGTTCAAGGCTTCTACCTGTTGGTCGATAGCACCGTCCTCGGTATATTGGCTGAGAGCCATCGTATACAATTCATCGGAAAAACTTTTCATCAGATTTAGCTGAAAATCCATGGATTCGACTTCCAATACATTTTTCTTCTCTTTTTTGGCACGGTTAATCAGTGTCATATCAACGCCTTTTAAAGCAGAAAGACCCGACTTAGTGATAACTACCTGTTCCATCAGTGATTCCCACATAGCAGGCGTACAGCTGTCGTATACAGGGTTATAAAGATTGTTTTCTTTCAAAATTTCAACCATTTTGTCATAGGTTTCCTTTGGAATATGGTCATAGATCTTTGTATCGTCCGAATAGGAAAGCTGATTGAACATATCCAGTGAAGCACCCAGGCTGGAAGTAGAGAGTGTTGTATCGGCTTCTACGGCAAGAGAATCGCATTTGGAAAAAGCTGATTCAAAGTACTCGGGCATATTCTGGATAGCATCATCGGCAGCGTGAATAGAACCCATCATATAAATATAATTACCGTCGGCATCGCTGACTTTCCACACGGCAGGGGTAATCTGGTCTGAATTTTCTTGCTGCGTACTGCTGCTTTTGTCGGAAGAGGCAGCGGCAGAGGAATGTGTGGGTGAGGAAGAACTTTTTGATTCCTGAGGATCTTCAATAACGTGGAGATTGCATCCGCTGAACAGCATAGCAGAACACAAGAGAAACGAAAGAATCAGAGAGGTGATTTTTTTAGAACGCATATGTTTATCTCCTTTGATTGATATATGCAAAAAAGGGATATTGCTTACCGGCAATATCCCTCATGTATAATACTTTGTCAAGAAGCAAGTAAAACAAACTGATAATTAAGTATTATGAATTACTTAGATGCTTTTTTTGTCTTGGAAGCAACAACTGCTGTACCAAGAGCAACGATACCCATTACAGCGAAGATAGCAACGGTTGTAGCTGTTGCACTGTCACCTGTTGTTACAGAGTCACCCTTACCTGTGCTGCTGCTTGTTGTAGTGGTTGTACCGGTAGTGGTTGTACCTGCTTTAGAAGAAGTACCTGTGGTAGAAGCTGCTGTTGAAGTAGTAGATGTACTTGAACCTGTACCTGTACCCTTAGAAAGAACAAAGTATGAGAAGTGGGGAGCTGTGAAAGAAAGAGCATCACCGCTCTTTGCAGCATTAAGGTTCTTCAGAGAACCATCTTCATATACATATACGGTATCATACTTGTTGGTTGTGATCTTTACTTTAACGCCAGCATCCTTAAGTTCAAGCTCTTTACCGTCAAGATCTTTAACAGTAATGTCAAGAATCAGAGATTCTTTGATGCCGAGGTCGTCAATAGCCTTCTGAACATCGGTGTTTTCAACGATGGCAACAGTAACGATAGAACCTTCGGGAACCTTATCGGAATCAGCTTCAAGAGCGACTTCTATATCACCGATTTTAACTTCGGCGGTAAGAGTCTCACCGTCAGCTACAACGCTAGCGGATGCAGTTGAATCAGACTTACCGAGTTCGGCAGCAGATGCTGTCAATGCAGTTACAGAAGAGATAGCTGTTGCAGCAGCAAGAGCTACCAAGAAACTTTTTTTAATGTTCATTGTAAACATCCTCCTTAAAAATATTGTTTGCTTTTTGACAATGTAATGATACCACATTTGTTACAATGATGTCAATACTGAAATTACGATTTGGTAAAAGATTACAAATGATTTTTTTTTCGTTCTGCTTTTTGTTGTAAAATAAAAGCATAACAGAGTAGAATCATAGTGTTGCGGATTTAGGCTTAAAAAGCGAATTTAATACATCAAAAAGTCAGACCATGATGTTCTCAGCCATGTGTTGTAGGGAACAGTGCCGTGGGCGTTTTCAAAAAGTCCGTAATAAAACTCAACATATGACAGTATCAGAACGGCAATGACAAATATGACAGCAACAGCAGTTTTACTGCGTTCGCTTGTAATGCTGATTGTTTTTGTTTCTCCGAAAGAGAGCTTGATACCCGAAGTTCTGACGGATTTGTAGATTACGGGAGCAAGCAGGATAAAGAATATCAGGAAGTAGTAGGAAAAACGTTCGATAATGCTGTGTCTTGACATGGTAATCAGCATCATACAGGACATCAGCGATAAATTGATCAGATACTTGTTTTCTTTGGTAACGTTGATGGTACCTGATTTAACCAGTATAAAGGCGAAGATGGTTGTGAGTACGGGAAGTACCGAATAGATAATGGATACGCCTTCAGTAAGAAAGGATGAATTATTGTACTCTTCGTGATAAAAATTAGTGATGAGATTCAGAATGCCTGTGGAAGAAATAGCAAACCACAGCAGCAGATAAGCATAAATAATCAGTTCTTTTGCGGTCGGTTTCATTTTTGCCATAAAATAAGCGGGTATCAGAATCAGTACTGTCTGATGGAAAAGAGAAGCGATGATAATGGTGATGGCAAATGCGATAAATTTGTTTCGTTTCATAAACTCCCAGGCAATCATGACAATGGACAGTGCGACTGCCTGACGCAGAAAGTTGATTTCCATAAAGTACAGGAATGTATTGATATACAATATAGTTGAAAGCCACGGCATTTCGGAATGTTTGCATATGAAGATGCCTGCCGGCACAATGGCAATGATCGTCAGCAAACCAATATACCATATATAATTCGGCAGAACCATTCCGAGCAGTTTTGTCATGATAACAAAACCGATTTCCCAGTCCTTGTACGTGAGGTTGGTAAAGCCGTCTTCGTTCATAAACCGATACCCTACCGCATACATATTATAGTCATATCCTATTTGTTCACGGCACAGCATAATGGCAAGCAGCTGAGAAAAAACAATGATGGTAAATATGATGTTTTTCGGTTTTGACGGTTTTCTGAAACAGAATATTGCTGACCATATCAGTATCAGCAGATTGTTAATTGTGTATAACAGCAAACAAAACAACTCCATTCACAAATAGATGATTATCGTGCATTTTTTGAAAAAACAGCTTTGATAAGCGTTTTCAGCAGAATTTTAAAATCAAATATCACTGACCAGTTTTCAATATAATAAATATCATACTTGATTCTTTCACTAATGGAGGTATCTCCTCCTCTCAGGTCGTTGACCTGTGCCCAGCCTGTGATGCCGGGTTTTACATAGTGTTTTACCATATAAAGCGGTACGGATTTTCTGAATTTATCGACATAAAAGGGGATTTCGGGACGTGGACCAACAAGGCTCATATTGCCTTTGAGTACGTTAAAAAGCTGAGGAAGCTCATCAATACTGAATCTTCTTATAAACCTGCCGAACGGTGTGCAGCGGTTATCGTTTTTTTCCGTCATAGAGAGGTCTTGTTCGGTATCGGTACGCATAGAGCGGAATTTGTACATCACAAAGGGCTTGGTGCCGACACCTACCCGTTCCTGTTTGAAGATGACCTTGCCGGGAGATGTCAATTTGATGATGACTGCGGTCATGAGCATCAGCGGTGACAGAATGATGAGCATCAATACAGAGATGATAATGTCGAGAGAACGCTTGATAAACTTATTGAATGAGTTTTCGAGAGGAACTTTCCTCATACTCATTACAGGAATACCGTCAAAACTCGAAATATACATTCTCGATGAAAAATTGGAAAACATATTGGGGATAATAGAAAATTTCACACCCCAGCTTTCGCAGATGTCAACAATATTTCCCAGCTGCGGTTCCAATTTGTCTGACAGCATAATCAATGCTTCATCGGGGTGAAAGAGTTGAAAATACTCTGAAAGCCTGTCAAAATTGCCCAGATAAATTTGCGGCAGTTTTCTGTCCGGTTCAAAACCAAAATAGCCCAGAATATTATATCCTAAATCCGGAGAAGAATGGATTTTGTTGATAAAGTTATTGGTACAGTTGTTGAGTCCTATCATTACGATTGTTTTTTTGTTATAGCCTTTTTTACGCATATAACGCAGGAGTTTTCTGAGAAAAAAACGATAGGAGCCCGACAGAAACGTATAGCATAAAAAATAAAAAAAGATAGAGAGCTGACACGTTGCAAGCTGAGAAGTCGCCAGAGCCACCCCCGCAAGAACCGCAAACATCGTAATGCCTGATTTTACCAAATTGGTGAATTCAAAAATAAATCGTGTAGAGCGGTAAGAGCGGTACAAATCGAAGATACGGTTGAATATGATCTGTAAAGCGGCTGTGATAACGACAATGGCAATAATGACGGGATAATTATAATGCCACTCGTACAACAGGTCAATGTAAAAAATTGCTTTGTATAAAAAATAGGAAGCGGCACAGGAAATCACGCTGAGAGAAATATCTATGATAATATGCAGAACGTTGAGTTTGCCTTGGTTTTGCTTTATCAAAATATCACCGCTTTCCGTTAATGACAATAACAAAAGATTGTCATTGTTACTCATTATAGATTATAGTATATTTTTATTTTTTTGTAAACAGGAAATATCACAAAGAAAAAAATCAAACACAGCCAACTAATATTGAATTTGTCCTATCCGCTGTTGTTTTGTGCCGATTGGCAGGCATACACAGCGGTATTCTGTGTGAGTATGGCAATAGGGCAAATTGGGTATATTTTTCTTCACTAAAGTTCTTTTTTTGACATAAAAAATCAATGGACAAGAAAACATATTGATGTTATAATGACTATGTAACTTTACGGAAAAATCAAGACGGCAGGAGAATGTTTATGTTGAAAAAAAGTCTGTATGAATTTATGAACTATATGCCTTTTTTGAAAGAGATTGTAAAGCGTGATTTTAAAAAGAAATATTATAAGTCCGTACTTGGCATTGCGTGGTCAATGCTGAACCCGCTGCTTCTGATGGTAGTAATGTCGGTTGTTTTTTCTACCGTATTTAGGCGTTCCATACCGTATTACCCCGTATACTGGTTCAGCGGATATATTATTTTTACTTTTATTACGCAGGCAAGCCATAATGCAATGAACAGTATGATACACAATGCTTCTTTGATTAAAAAAATGAAAATACCCAATTATTTCTTCTGTATTTCTTCCGTGACACTGCAGTTTATTATGGCATTGTTTTCTCTGATAACGTTTTTTATTGTTGCGGCATTTTTTAAGGTGCCTTTTACCATGAATGTATTTTTGTTTTTTGTCCCTTTGATCTATTCCTATTTTTTTGCACTGGGACTGGGAATGTTCCTTTGTGCTTATGGTACATTCCTTCGTGACCTGGATCATTTGTATAGTGTCGCAAGAAGAATGTGGATGTATTTAACGCCGCTTTTCTACCCCGTTGATATTATCCCGTCACAATTCCGGTTTCTCTGGGATCTGAATCCGATCTATATTTATCTTTCTATTTTCCGTGATTTGACGATGAACGGCGTGATGCCCTCGGAGCGTACTTTTATTATCGCAACATTGTACAGTATTATTACGCTTATTCTGGGTATTGTTACGTTCAAAGAAAAAGAAGAAAGATTCTTCCTGTACATTTAAAGAGGTGGATGATATGGAAATTTCTAATGCACAAATCGAATTTATGCAGAATCAGAACGTGGGAAGAGATCCCGAAGACGATGATGTCTGCGTCAACGTTGATGATGTTTCGGTGATGTTTAACCTCAGCAAAAACAAAGAAGACGGTCTGAAAGAATACTTCATCAATATGATCAAGGGAAAAGTGGCTTTTGATGAATTCTGGGCGATTAAAAATGTTAGTTTTCAGGTGAAAAAGGGGGATTCGCTTGCCCTGATCGGCAGGAACGGTTCGGGCAAATCTACTTTGCTCAAAGCCATTGCGGGCATCATCAAGCCTGCAAGAGGCAATATTACTGTAAAAGGTAATGTGGCACCGCTGATTGAAATTAACGGTGGTTTTGACAGAAGTCTTTCCGCAAGAGAAAATATATTTCTGGCAGGGGCAATGCACGGTCATACCAATAAGTATATGAAAAAACGCTTTGATGAAATTATAGAATTTTCCGAACTGGAGAAATTTGTTGATGTTCCGATGAAAAGTTTTTCGTCAGGTATGGTTTCAAGACTCGGATTTGCGGTTGCAACCTGTGTGAATGCCGATATTATCATCGCCGATGAGGTTCTTGCCGTAGGTGATGCCAAGTTCAAGCAGAAGTGTGAAAAGCGGATTGCCGAAATGCTTAAAGGCGGTACCACCATTCTGTTTGTTTCCCACAATACCAATCAGGTCAAAAAAGTGTGCCGCAGAGCCGTATGGCTGGATAAAGGCAAAATGATCGATATAGGAAGTTCGGAAGAAATATGCGATAAATATTCTAAATTTCTGAAAACTTCTAAAAAGGAAGTGCGTCAGCCCACAGGACGTATCAGAAGTCTTGCGGAGGCGGATATTTAACCTAAAAAGGTGATTTCGTTGAAACGTATATTGTTCTGTGCGTCGAGAGTGTCGCATATATTAAATTTTCATCTTCCGTATATTCAATATTTTAAGGAAAACGGATACGAGGTACATATTGCTGTACAGGGCAATACCCGACATCCTCTGATAGATCGCTGTTATGATCTTGCATTTACGAAGAATCTGTTTTCTGCCGGCAATATCAAGACGATTTTTTCTTTGAAAAAAATAATACAGGAAAATCATTATGAGGTGATCTGTTCCAACACCACTTTGGCAGGAACGGCAGTGAAAGCCGCTTTGATGATGATACGCCGTGATAAGCCGTATTTTGTACATATTTCACACGGATATATGTTTTCGCAGCACAACGGGCTGAAAGACAGCTTTATTCTTCTGTGTGAGAAAATGACAAAGTCACCCGTTGACGAGCTTGTGGTAATGAATAATGAAGATTATATTCTCGCCCGAAAATATCAATTAGGCAAAAACTTACATTATATATATGGTATGGGTCTTGACGCAAAACGTTTTGACAGCAACAATAGGGAACAGCGGCAGCATTGGCGTAGAAAGATCGGTGCAGATGATCATACCAAAATTCTGCTCTGTGTGGGAGAATTGTCTGCAAGAAAAAACCAGATTTCCGTTATCGAAGTTTTTAACAGACTGTGCCGTGAACATCAGAATATTATGCTTGTATTGGCAGGTGACGGTGCAGACAGCGAAAAATGCAGGCTTCTTGCGGAAAAATATGAGCTTGGCGGCAGGATACGTTTTTTGGGTCAGCAGCAAGATGTTAATCTCATTTACAGAAGCTGCGATTTGCTTGTTTCGGCATCGAAAATGGAAGGCCTTCCTTTTAATGTAATGGAGGCTCTGTACTGCGGGCTTCCTGCTGCATTATCGGCTGTCAAAGGGCACGTTGACCTTGCCGAAGACGGTGTGAATGCTGTTTTGTTTGATGCCAATGATAGGGATGATATGTTTTTGAAAATCAACGAGGTATTGTCTGATGAGGCACTGTACGGCAGACTGAAATCCAATGCTTCTCTCGATGAAAAGTATCTGCTGGATAATGTCCGTCCTACACTTCTGGCGATTCTCGACAGAGATTATCGGAAAGATGATATACAGAAAAAAGAGAGGGTTCATCTATGAAAAAAAGAGTATTCAGTATTCTTCTGATATTTTCGGCGGTATGTTTGTTGTTTGCTGTTGATGCATCTGCGGCAGAAGTGAAGTTCAGCCGTGATACTGTGAATTTATATGCACTTCAGACATACAGGCTTTCTTTTACGAAAGCTGTCAGCGATATTGAATTTGTTTCATCGGACGAAAAAATTGTTTCGGTTGACAATGAGGGCGTTGTTACGGCGATTACTTCGGGTAAAGCGGAGATATATGCTGTTTCGGGAACAAAGGTGAGAGCCACCTGTACGGTTAATGTTATCAGCGGCAATGCCCCTTCTTCTGTGGAACTGAACAGTCAGAGCATCACGCTTGACGAGGGCAAAACGCATAAACTGAAAGCAACTATTATGCCTGAAGATACCAGTGACAAAAGTGTGTATTATTCTTCATCGAATGAAAAAGTGGCAAAAGTAGATAAAAATGGCAAAATTACAGCTGTCAAAGCAGGTGTTGCTGTCATTACGGTGGAATCTTCCAGTTCTGCGATAAGTAATAAATGTGTAGTGAAGGTCCTTTCAAAATCGGATAAAACTAATACCAAGGTCGATATAGATGGTGTTCTGTATTCCATTGCCGGAGAGAAAAAAGCGAAAATGAAAGTCGTTTTGCGAAACTCCGTGGAATCGGTATCCGCACTGACTGATGAAAACGGAAAATTTTATTTTGAAGATGTTTTAAGCGGTGCGTATAAAATGTATGTCTATAATGATGAAAAAAGTACAAAAGTTGTTTGCTCCGCAAGTGTGACAGTGTTTACATATAATATGAATATATCGTGCATTATCAATGACGATGATCTGGTGGTGCTGTATAAAGAAGAAAAAGTAAGTACCGATAAGATTAAGGACATTACGCTTGACAAAACTGCCATTGAAATTGATACGGGCGATACCTATGATATGAGTTTTACGGTTCGTCCCGCCAATGCCGGTACACCGTCGCTCAGAGCGGTATCTTCCAATACCGATGTAGCAACCGTAGATGCTGATTGTAGAATCACTGCTGTTTCGGGAGGAAAAGCGACCATCACATTTTCAACGCTTGACGGTAAAATTTCAAAAAAATGTGTAGTGCGTGTCAACGAAACCAACAGCAATCAATACAGTCTTTTGATTGTGATTGCAGAAATGGCGGTTCTTGCAGTTATCTTCATTGCCTTTTGGGTTAAGTATAAAAAATTTATGAAAGTCAAAGAAGAACAGGAAGAACGTGAAACAAAGGAAAACGAAAGAAACAGGGAGAATAATGCAAAATGATTATGGCAGGTATTGTTGCGGGCGGTTCGGGTTCACGTATGGGAGGCGATTTGCCGAAACAGTTTCTGGAACTGGAAAAACGTCCGATTTTGGTCTATACGATGGAACGTTTTTTGTCAAGCGGTTATATCGATGCGGTAATCGTTGGGATTAATCCGATTTATAAAGAACATATGGATTATCTTATTAAAAAATATTTTGCGGGAAATAAAAATGTCTATGCCGTTGAGGGTGGAGCAGACAGAAATGCAACCATAAGGAATATTGTTTCCTCAGCCGAAAAACAATTGCACTTGTCGGAAGACGATATTATCATCACTCACGATGCCGTAAGACCGTTTGTAACAAATAAAATGATCAGCGACAGTATCAATGCATTGGAACACTGCCAAATTTGTACGGCTGCTGTACCGATGACAGACACCGTAGTCTATTCGGAAAACGGGATTACAGCTGATCAGTTCCCTGACAGAAGTCAATTGAGATCAGTACAGACACCGCAGACATTCCGATTGGCTTCATTTAAAGAAGTATACGGCAGCATTGATACGGCTGAACTTCAAAAAGCAACCGATGTGTGCAGTTTGTATCAGCGGAAAGGTTATGAAGTTTGTCTGATTGACGGAAACAGCTTGAATATCAAAATTACTTATCCTTGTGATTACGAACTGGCAAAATTGATTGCCCGGGATTTTGATAATTGACACATTTTGGCTGATGCATATAGTCATATGTTATAATATCGGCTATATGCATAAATTATTTTATGATTTATTGTGCAGAAAAGATGATTTTGTTTTGGATTTTAACAATTTCAAATTGATAAATTGTTGATAATATCTAAAATGAAGTTGATAAAGCAAATGCGGAATGTTATTTTTTCTAAAAAGATTCAAATGTGAAAAAATGTGTATTTGCATATTGGTGCATAAAATGATAAAATATAAAATGTATAGTTTATTTTTTATGAGAGGAAGATTTATATGAGTACGGAAAAACAAACCAAAGTTCGTAAACGTGTGCTTTGCGTAGCTCTTGCAGGCAGCGTTGCGGCAGCAGCGTTTGCCGGTATGGGTACGATTGCCCTGGCAACTCCTGATCCGGTGGACGTAAGCAGCTATGAACTGGCGGATAATATTCAGGACGGTACGATTCTCCATTGCTTTGACTGGAAGTATACCGACATTCAGGACGAACTGGAAAATATTGCGAAAGCAGGATTTACTTCAATTCAGACGTCACCTGTTCAGCCCAGTGAAGGTGCGGGTGCATGGTACTGGCTTTATCAGCCGCTCAGCTTTTCGGTAGGTACCAACGAACTTGGTACAAAAGAAGAACTCAAGGAACTCTGCGATGCGGCGGAGGCTTACGGTATTAATGTCATTGTTGATGTTGTAGCTAACCATCTGGCAGATAACCACGAAAACATTCAGGACGATCTGAAAGCGGATGAGTACTGGCATACTTACGGTCCCGTTATCAGTTACGGCGATCGTACACAGGTAACACAAGGCGATATAGGTATGCAGGATATTAATTCCGAAAATGAATATGTACAGGAAGTAGTAGCCAATTATATCGAAGAACTCAAAGAACTGGGTGTTGACGGTATACGCTGGGACGCAGCAAAACATATTGCACTTCCGAGTGAAGACTGTAATTTCTGGCCTGCTGTTACCTCTTCGGGACTGTATAACTACGGCGAAATTCTGAATGGTCCTGTCGACGGCAAAGGCAAAGACTATCTGATGGCAGAATATGCTGAATATATGTCTGTGACGGACAGTGGTTACGGTACCAATCTGATCGATGCTTTTAAAAACGGAAAAGCACCCTCCAAAGATGGTAACTGGATTAGCAAAGGTGTTTCGGCAGACAAACTTGTCTACTGGGGCGAAAGTCACGATACCTATTCCAATGAAGAAGGCAAGGGCACCAATGCTTGTACACAGAATGCGGTTGACCGTGCTTATGCCGTTGCAGCAGCCAGAAATGGTGCATCTGCTGTTTACCTTTCACGTCCCGAAGCAACCGCAAGGGACAGTATCCGCATCGGTGTAAAGGGCAGTACACATTTTACCAGTGCAGAAATAGCTGCTGTTAACCATTTCCATAATGCAATGGCAGGTAAAGAAGATTGCTATACTAAAAGCAATAACTGTGCTGTTGTAACACGCAAAGACGGCGGTGCTGTGATTGTATGCGGCAGCGGCAGCGGAGAAGTTACCGTTGAAAACGGCGGCAGCTATGTTGCTCCCGGTACATACAGAGATGAAGTCACAGGCAATGAATTTGTTGTAACAGAAACAACGATTACCGGTACAGTAGGCGAAAGCGGTATAGCAGTTGTATATGATTCACACTTTAACAGCAGAGTTTCCGCTTCACCTGATACAGGTACCAGTTTTGCAGCAGATACATTGACCGTTACACTCAATGCCCTTGATGTAACAGATGCTAAATATACAACATCTGAGGGGGCAGAAGGTACGTTTACGGACGGTGACACCATCGAAATAGGTGCAGCTTCAGCAGCTGATACCGTGATTACCGTTACTCTTACCGGTACAGGTACAAATGGCAACGAAGTAAGTGCTGTTTACAGATATACCAAAGAAGCAGTCAGAACACTTCCCACACTCGAAAAGGGTGGTGTTGTACTTGACAACAAAGATACAGATTGGTCTACTGTCAACGTTTATATTTATGATGAAAGCGGTGCGGTAACGATCACCAATGCAACATGGCCCGGTGAAAAAATGGAAGACTGCGGCGAACACTACTTTAAATATGAACTTCCCGAACAGTTTGCTAAATGCTCACATATTATGGTTATCTTCAATAACGGTGCAGGCGATCAGATTCCCGGTGCGATGCAGGACGGTCTGACAATGGCCTATACCGACAAAAAATTGTACGACGGTACAAAATGGGTAGATCTCCCGAGTGATGAACCGGAACCTTCTGAAGAACCTTCTGAGGAGCCCTCAAAGGAGCCGTCCGAAGAGCCTTCTGAAAAACCCTCAGAGGAACCGTCCGAAGAACCTTCTGAAGAACCCTCAGAGGAGCCGTCCAAAGAACCTTCCGCTGAACCCTCAGATGAACCCTCTGTGGAACCTTCGTCTGAAACATCGGATACATCTGATGTAAGTACAGAAGAAAGCAGCAAAACAACATCAGACATCAGTACAGTAAGTACGACAGGTACGGTTTCAACCGTATCAACATCTTCGGCTGTATCCGCTGCATCAACTGCAACCAGTACAGTTAGCACATCAAGCAAATCAAGTACAGCCGGTACAACAAGTACAGCGGTTTCAACCGTTACTGTCAATAGTGACAAAGGTGATTCAACCGTTTCTGTTGATACATCTGACAGCACAATGACAGTTGCTTTTGCGGCTTTGGTGATGGCAGGCATTTCGGCAGCAGTTGTTCTTGTGAATTCCAAGAAAAAACGTGAACAGTAATAGATGATGATTCATTCTATCGAATGATTTTGACATCGTCGTGTACCTTTGGGTATGCGGCGATGCTTTTTATGAATGAAAAATTAATTCAAAATTAATGCAACCTTGAATTAATTTAAGGTTTAATGAAAAAATGCATTTATTTTGAAGAAAAAAAATTTTGAATTTGTTTAAAATGCTAAAAAAATTTATTGTAATTTTTTCTAAAAATTTAATTAAAAATTATATATAATAACCAAAAGATAAAAATAATATGGTTAAATTAACCTATGAATTTCATTTCGTATTTATAAAATAAACAAAAAACGGCGATTTTATAATTTGAAAACAGAAAATATTACAGTTGTAAAATATGAATGTGAAATTCAAGCCACTTTACAAAATTTAATCCTAAGTGTTAAAATAAATTTGAGGAAAGTCGCAATAATATATGCAATATGTTGATACATTTGCTGAAGGGATATATTGTGCGGCTTCGGAGACACTCTTGTCAAACTATACAACAAAACAAGGAGCGTGATCTTTAGTGAAAAACGAAACACAGTCAAGTCGTTATCGTATAGGCAGCAAGGTTGCAAGCGTTATGCTTTCCGCAGCACTTCTTGCTTCTACTTTCACGGGACTTGGCAGTACGCTGATGTCGGCAACAACAGTCGATGCGGCGTCATCGGACTACGGATTGGCGGACAATATTCAGGACGGTAATATTCTTCACTGTTTCTGCTGGAAATATGATGATATTACCGCAATGCTTCCTGAAATTGCAGAAGCAGGATTTACATCTATTCAGACTTCTCCGCCGCAGGCAACTTCCGGTACAGGAGCATGGTGGTGGTTCTACCAGCCAACAGGTTTCTATATCGGCTCTAATGCAATGGGTAATAAGGAGTCTTTGGCGAGACTTTGCTCAGAAGCAGACAAGTATGGCATTAAGATTATTGCCGACGTTGTTGCCAACCACCTTGCAGGTGACCACAGTAATATTCAGGATGATCTGAAAGACAGTCAGTATTGGCATAATTATGACGGAAACGCTGATGACGGCGACCGTTACAGAGTAACACACGGTAAGATTGGTATGCCCGACCTTAATACTGAACATTCTTATGTACAGCAGTGTGTGTACAACTACATTCAGGAACTGAAGGGTGTCGGTGTTGACGGTATCCGTTTTGATGCCGCTAAACATATCGGTCTTCCCAGTGAAGGCGACCAGTTCTGGCCGAATGTAACCAAGGACAGCAGCCTTTGGTATTACGGCGAGATCCTGAACAACCCGGGACTTTCTTTTGATGAAGGTTCGGGTCAGAGACAGCAGGCTATCTCTGTTATGAAAGAGTATTCCAATTATATCGGAATCACAGACAGCCCGTACGGTATGACACTTCGTAACTCGTTTAACAGCGGTACAGCTCCCGCAGCTTTCGGCAACTACTGTGCAGAATGGATGGGACTGGATAACAGCAAACTGCTGTACTGGGGCGAAAGTCACGATACATGGTCTAACAATAAGGACTGGGGCTATTCGAATGAAATGAGCCAGAATGTCATCGACAGAGCTTATGCAGTAGCAGCAAGCCGCAACGGCATTACGGCACTTTATTTTTCACGTCCCTCAACAGCTGTCAAAGACGATATTAAAATCGGTGCTAAGGGCAGCACACACTTTACCAGCAAAGAAGTAGCAGCAGTTAACCATTTCAACAATGCAATGATTGGTAAAACCGACTACTATACAGTCACCAATAACTGCTCTGTTGTTACCCGTAAAGGCGGCGGTGCTGTTCTCGTAAAGGGCAGCGGCAGCGGACAGGTAACCGTTGAAAACGGCGGCGGTTATGCAAAACCCGGTACTTATACAGATGAAGTATCAGGTAATCAATTTGTCGTAACAGAAACAACCATTACAGGTACTATCGGTGATTCAGGTATCGCTGTTATTTATGATAAGGGCGGCGTATCAGCAAGCCCCTCTTCAGGTACTACATTTACTGATACACTTACCGTTACTTTGAATGCTAATAATGTAACTAACCCGACTTACAAAACTTCCGAAGGTGCTTCCGGTTCTTATACCAACGGACAGACCATCACGGTAGGTTCTTCTACCTCCGCAGGCAGCTCGGTAACAGTAGAACTTTCGGGTACAAAATCTGACGGTACAGCTGCTACGGCAAGCTATAAGTACACCAAGAAAGATCCTAATGCCACCGTAAGCATATACTTCGACAACTCCAGCTACAAATGGAGCAATGTATATGCTTATGTTTATGATGAAAGCAGCGGCACAGCCAAAGCAATGGCAGCATGGCCGGGCGTGAAGATGAGTGTGGATTCCGCAACGGGATTCTATGCTCTTGATGTAACAGGCTATGAAACCAATGGTCAGGTTATTTTCTCTGATGGTACAGGTTCGGCAACCAACAGATACCCTGCCGATGGAGAAGCCGGTATGAAGATCAGCGGTACTTCCAAGAAATTCAGTGCCAACCATACGTGGGAAGATTACAAAGTAGAACCGATCACAAAAGATCCTACCGTAACTTCCAACAAAGCATCAGGTTCCAGTTTCACAACAGAAACAATGGACATCACGCTTTCTCTTGAAAATGCGGTAAGCGGTACCTATTCTGTTGATAACGGTCCTGTTAAAGAAATTACATCATCAAAGACCGTTACTATCGGCGAAGGTAAAATAGGCGATTCGACCGTTACGGTGAAAGCAACCGCAAAAGGTTCGGACGGCACAGAAAAATCTTACACCTTTACTTATGAGAAGAAATATGTTGTTAAAACAACCAGTTCTTCTGCATCGCTGACAAGCTATTATTCAACCAACAAAAACGGTATGGGTGCTAATAAAACCATTTCCGTAGACGGCGATATTTCTGACTGGGACAGCTCAATGCTGATCGCACAGGGCACAGCAAATGATGACCCCCGTGTATATCGTCCCGACTCTATGTACGAACTCCCCGTTGACCTCTATGCACTGTATGGTGCTTATGATGACACTAACATCTATCTGATGTGGGAGATGACAAACGTTCAGGACGTAGTTGCTACTAATGATGACTATCCGCTCTCACAGGGTATACTGTGGCAAACACAGGAATTCCCGTTCTTTATCCTTGTTGATACAGGTAAAACCAGTGACGCTATCGGTCAAAAAGGTGCACTTTCAACAGGCGGAACACTCTGGAATTCCGGTCTGACTGTCAAGAATAGTTTTAACCGACTGATTTCCATCAATACAAAGGGCGGCAATGGTCCTTGGGTATACGGCGGCGACAGCAGCGGTCTTAATCCCGTTGAAATGCTCGATGCCACCACTTCAAAAGTTACAATGAAGTATGGCAAGGGTATACTCAGCAAGAATGTTTACGGTATTGACGGTGCTTATGGTGCCAATAATAAGCGTGTAGTAGGCGATATGACAAACGAATCGGCAGCATGGGTTGACTTTAACACAAAGGGTCACAGCAGTGCTACCATGGACTTCTTCTATGAACTGTCTATTCCGCTTTCAGAACTCGGCATCACAAAGAGTGATGTTGAATCAACAGGTGTCGGCGTACTTCTCGTAGGTACAATGGGTATGTCAGCTCTTGATTGTCTGCCTTATGACCTTGCTATGAATGATAATGCTGATCTTGATGACGCAGCAAACTCACAGGAAAAAAATAGCTTTGAAAAGAGCGACGAAGACTATGTAACCACTTCTTTTGCAAGAATCGGTTCAGGCGAAGTTCCTCCGATACCGGTAGAAACACCTCTCCAGGTAAACTTCGGTACAGACCTCTCTGCTCCGCAGTATGATACAACAGCTCTCACTCTCAAGGGAATCGGTATGGGCGGTACAGCTCCTTACACTTACGAATTCTCTGTTGACGATACTGTTGTAAAGGCAAACAGCTCAACAGATACTTATTCCTGGACACCCGGCTCGGCAGGTTCACATACCATCAAGTGCGTGATCACTGACTCCAAGGGTGACAAAGCAACTGTTTCAAAGACATTCACCGCTGAGGCTTCCGGCTCTAATGTTGATGTTACTTCTGTTAAACTTGATAAAACAAGTGCAACAGTAGCAAAGGGTTCAAGCGTTACACTGACAGCTACGGTTGCTCCTGCTAATGCAACCAACAAAACACTGACATGGACTTCAAGCAATACTTCTGTTGCAACAGTTAGTGCAGGTGTTGTTAAAGGTGTCAGCAAGGGTACAGCTACCATTACCGCAAAATCTTCTAACGGTAAAACAGCAACAGCAACTATTACCGTTACCGAAGACGATGTGAAAACACTCGTAAACAATTCCACAATTTCCGCAACAACCATTAATTACGGTGACACTGTTACCGTTACAGCAGCCGCTTCGGGCGGTACAAGTCCCTATAAGTATGAAGTAACTTATAAGAAGACCACCGACAGCAGCTGGGCAACCAAACAGTCTTACAGCACCAACAAGACTGTATCGATCAAACCCGGTGCAGCAGCAACTTATACTGTTAAGGTTCGTGTAAAGGACAACGACGGTACAGTAGTTGGTAAAAACTTCACTGTAACTGTTAAGAAGGTAGAACTCAAGAATACTTCTACTATTGATAAGACTGCTATCACTCTTGGTGAAAGCGTAAAAGTAACCGCAGCAGCAACAGGCGGCTCGGGTACTTATCAGTACGAAGTAACTTACAAGAAGAACACCGACAGCAGTTGGGCAACTAAACAGTCTTACGGTACTAACAAGACTGTATCAATCAAACCCGGTGCAGCAACAGCTTACACCGTCAAAGTTCGTGTAAAGGATAGTGCAGGTACAATAGTAGGCAAGAACTTTACTGTTAATGTAGCAAAAGCTCTTACTAACTCTTCCACACTCTCCGCAACTTCCATCAAATACGGCGATAAAGTGACGATCACCGCAGCAGCTTCGGGCGGCTCAGGTTATTATAACTATGCCGTACTCGTGAAGAAGTCGGGCGATTCTTCATGGACAACCAAACAGGATTATTCTTCTACCAAGTCGGTTGCATTTAAGCCCGGTGCAGCAACTACCTATACTATTCGTGTAAAGGTTAAGGATTCTAACGGCACGATTGCCAATAAGGACTTTACTCTTAAAGTAACAAAGGCAGAGCTTACTAATACTTCTACTATCGACAAGACATCGATCAAACTCGGTGACAGCGTGAAAGTAACCGCAGCAGCAACAGGCGGCTCTGGTACTTACAAGTATGAAGTAACCTACAAGAAGAACACCGACAGCGACTGGGCAACCAAACAGTCATACGGCACGAACAAAACGGTATCGATTAAACCCGGTGCAGCAACAAAATACACTGTTAAGGTTCGTGTAAAAGACAGCGAAGGTACCGTAGTAGGCAAGAACTTTACCGTTACAGTAACAGTACCGGCTCTTGCAAACACTTCCACTATCGACAAAACATCGATCAGCTTCGGTGATAAAGTAACTGTAACAGGAGCAGCAACAGGTGG
>CACYDP010000079.1 GCA_902773135.1 uncultured Ruminococcus sp. | reverse complement strand
TACGAACACCGGTATCAATATCAAGCCCGGAGCTGCTGCTACTTATACCGTTAAGGTAAGAATTAAGGACAGTGAGGGCACTATCGTAGGCAAGAACTTTACAGTAAAAGTCAGCTGATCAATATTTCCTAATCATAAAAAATCAATGGTGCAGCAATGCATCGCTGATTTTTTTTGTGAAAATAGAGATGACCCCTTCGGGAACACAGCTGCTGAATCTGCTGAGGCTGCTTTTTTCAGGTCGGATATGCCGGGGGTTTCCCACCCCCTAATCCCCCGGGCAGCCTTTGAGGAAGGCTGGCGAACCTTTTGAATTTTAAAAATTTTTTTAGAAAATTTTGAACCTTTGGGGTTTTCAAAGCATCTATATAGCAGAAGGATTAAAAAAATTTCTGCAAAAATTTTTACAAAATTTTGAACCTTTAGGATTTTTAAAACATCTATATAGCAGAAAGGTTTTAAAATCTTTCAAAAAATAAATTTATCCGGTAGGAAAAAACCATGAACAAAAAAATTGAAAGAACAGTAAAGAAGGCATTGATCATAGCGATGGCAGCTGTGACGGTATCAGGTGCAGGTGTAGTAGGAAGTGTGGCAAACACGGGTTTTGACGGTTCTGCTGTTGTAGCAGATGCCGCAAGTGAGACTCCGCTGAGCAGTTTCAGATATGAATATCTCAGCAACGGGAAAATCAAAATTGAAATGTTTACCGGCAGTGAAACAAACATTGTTATCCCTTCAAGTGTAGAGGAAATTGCAGCTGAGGCATTTTCATATGCTGATCCTGCAATCGTCCGCAATATCAAAAGTATTACCATACCGAATTCTGTTAAAAAGATCGGTCGGGGAGCGTTTAGCGGTTGTGAAGGATTAACCTCTATCACCATTCCCGGCAGCGTCAAAACGATCGACAGTTTATTTGTTGGGTGCAGAAATTTGAAAACTGTTACATTTGAAGACGGCGTTCAGAGCATTGGAGAAAATGTATTTTATGAGTGCGATTCTCTGCAAAAAGTAACGATCCCACCAAGTGTTACCAGCATTAATACAGAGACTTTTGAATATGCGGGTAAAACGTCAGGCAAATATACCATTTACTGCAAAAAGGGCAGTAAAGCAGAGAGCTTGATTAATGAGTGCTTGAGTCATAGAGTTACCGGTTCAAGAGCAACAAAGGCATATTATGTAAATGCACCGCAGGACAACGGTTCAAAACTGGTTGACAATCAGGGCAAAGGCGGCATCAACACATCTACTTGGGTCAACTGGAACAATATCACCGCAAAAGCTAACTTCAAAGGTGAGGGCGGTTGGAAATATAAATATTCCTACAAGAATGATAAGGACAACAAGTGGGTTGATTTGACAGGATACGTAACAAGCAGCAGTTACAGACTGCCGAAATTCACCAAAGCAGGCAACTATACAATCAGAATTGCCGCAACCGATCAATACGGTAACTATGCATCAAAGTATACCTATCTGATGGTAAAGCAGGACAGCAAAAAACTGTTGAAAGACAATGGCACCAAACTCAGCTCTACCACTGTATCAAAGGGTCAGACCATTACAGTTTCTTCTAAGTTCACCGGCGGTGTTGTACCGTACAGATATAAATATGCTTATAAGAAGAATAATGGTTCTTGGGTTGCTATTGCACAGCCGAAGCACGACAATACCAAAGGCTATTCCACAGATGATAATTTCAGCTTTAAACTTCCCTCACAGTCGGGCAAGTATACGGTTAAAGTTGTTTGCCGTGACGGTGTAGGCAAGACTAGTTCCAAAGACATTACGGTTACTGTAAAATAATCAGCGGCGGAGGGTTACAATGAAAAAAACACTCTCAATATTGCTTGCGGCAGCAATGATGTTTTTGCTGACAGCCTGCGGTGAATCAAACGGTGAATCAAAATGGGTCGGAACATACAGCGGTCTTACTGCATCGGGAAAATTGATTTCGGTGGTGATCAACGATAATAATAAAGTGATCTATAACAGTGCCGGTGAGATTCATAACGGAACCTGGGAAGAAGAAGGCGATGAATTAAGATTTTATTTTGATGGAAGTATAGGCGAAGAATATGAACCTCTTCTGGTAACAATGTCCTCTGACGGAAACAGCATTATTGTAGATTCAGAGTCAAGCCATTGGAGAGCGGGTACTTTTATTCGTCAATAATGCCGGAGAGTTGCCTTGAATCATCAGACAAGTATACAGAGAGAAATGCTGATAAAGCGGTTTTATCAGCATTTCATTCAAAAACTGTTTGCCGTGACGGTGAGAAAAAGAGGGATTCAGTGACAATTTGCAATCACTGTAAAAGATTTGACAGCGGAGGATGAGCAATGAAAAAAACACTTTCAGTACTGCTTGCTGCGGCAATGATGTTAATGCTGACAGCCTGCGGTGAATCAAAATGGGTTGGAACATACAGTGGTATCAGTGCATCGGGAAAATTGCTTTCGATGATGATCAACGATGATAACAAAGTGGTCTATAACAGTGCCGGCGAGATCCATAACGGAACTTGGGAAGAAGAAGGCGATGAATTAAGACTTTATTTTGACGGAAGTGTAGGGGAAGAATATGAACCTCTTATGGTAACAATGTCCTCTGACGGAAACAGCATTATCGTAGATTCAGAGTCAAGTCGTTGGAAAGCGGATACTTATATTCGTCAATAATGCCGGAGAGTTGCCTTGAATCATCAGGCAAGTATACAGAGAGAAATGCTGATAAAGCGGTTTTATCAGCATTTCTCTCAAAAACTGCTTGCCGTGACGGTGAGAAAAAGAGGGATTCAGCAACAATTTGCAATCACTGTAAAAGATTCGACAGCGGAGGATGAGCAATGAAAAAAACACTTTCAGTACTGCTTGCTGCGGCAATGATGTTTTTGCTGACGGCTTGCAGCGGCTCAAAATGGGTCGGTAACTATGCCGGTACCAATTCAGCCGGTGAAGCGATCTCGATGGAGTTCAGCGATGATCAAAAAGTAGTCTATACCCGTGGTGATGTAGTTTATCACGGAACGTGGGAAGAACAGGGAGAGGAACTGCGGCTTTATTTTGGCGGAAGAGTAGGACTTGACTATGAACCGCTGAAAGTGACCATATCCTCTGACGGAAACAGTATTATTGTAGATGCACCGTCAAAGTATTGGAAAGCGGATACTTATATTCGTCAATGATTGGCTGCAAAGTTGTTCTTCATATCAAAAATGACAAATAGACCTGTTTGATCAATGAGCAATCCTCATTGGTCGAACAGGTCTGATATTTTGTCGATTATAAGAGAATATTGACATTTTTTCTAAAGAGATTATAATAGGTATTGTAAAATTCAATATGATAGGAATTCTAAGTCTAAATATTGAATGAATCTTATGAAAAGTTTGTAAATATGGGGGAAAATCAATGAAAAAAACAACCGTATGGATATTGACCATTGCTTTGATAGCAGTGACAGCAGGCTGCAGCAACCCTGCTCCGACAATTTCTGTGCAGAATGATGAGTCGGTAGAGATCACCGAATCATCTGTGTCGGAAAGCACTGAATATGTAGATGAATCGACGGAAGATGAATCCTCGTACTCGTCGTCTGCATCAAGCAGATCATATGAATCCTCGTACTCGTCATTCGCATCAAGCAGATCATATGAATCCTCGTACCCGTCATCAGCATCAAGCAGATCATATGAATCCTCGTACCCGTCTTCTTCAAGAAGTACGACAAGCAGAT
>CACYDP010000078.1 GCA_902773135.1 uncultured Ruminococcus sp. | reverse complement strand
TATTTATTTCACTAAGCGATAGGAGGAGTACCGATGCCAAGACCAAGTTTCAGAAAAAAACAAAGTGAAAAAAGCGATGGTATTTCCAAATTCGCTAATGAAAAAATATCAGTGGGGGATATCCGCAAGACTCAGATGATAACAACATTTGGAGTCGGTTCAATGGTAGATTTCAAGCATGATACAGTAATAATCGCTTCAACTGATGACTGGGACTACAATCCGGGGAATTACGAGGAAGTCGAAAAAAGACAGCTTTATAATGAAAACCTGTCTGTTATTACAGGTGTCGATTATTTTCTTATGCCAAGGACAACGAAAAGCGTCAACAGCTTTTCAAAAAGTAATGATGTACAATCATACATATTTCCCAAAAAGCTTCACTGTTCAAGGTGCGGCAATATCTACGATATTAATGAGCTTGATATCAAGCAAAGACATAAATGCCCACAGTGTAAAAATGATCTGACTGCTTCACGATTTGTTGTTGTATGCAGGCGGGGACATTTAGACGATTTCCCTTACGATTGGTGGGTGCACTACGGAGAGCAATGCCCATCCGGCAAACTTGCACCTCGTATCAGAATGATCAATGTCTATAACCGCACTGACATAGACAGTCTGATGCTGGAGTGTGCTGAATGTAAGGCAAGAAGAGGAATGGTTCAGGCCTTTACAAATACAGCACTTGCTTCAAGAAAATGCACCTGCAAATTTCCGCATTTCAAAGACCCGCTTAACAGAGCATCCTATGGCTGTTCGGAAACAATGATAACTCGTCTGAGAACAGCTTCCGGCGTTTATTTTCCCGTCACAAGAGCTGCACTTCTGATACCGCCCTGGAGCAGAGAAGCTGTTGTTTTTATGAAGAAAAACTATAATCTCCTGATCAATATGGATGAATCAAGTATTCCTTCATCAGTCAGAGATTCCATGCATAATGACGAGCTTACAGATGAGGAAATTATGCGGTCGTGGAACGCTGTAAAAAGGTCTCTGACCGAAAGATCAAACCGAACGGAAGCTTCTGTCTGCGAGGACGAATATGCCGTTTTGTCTAATGAAGAAAACAATGATTCAGGAAGCTTTTCGTCCTATTCCTCTGAGGTGCCTGCAAAATACAGAAACTGTATCGAACAGCTTGTCGTAGTTGACCGACTGACAGTTACACAGGCACTGATTGGTTTTACACGCATGACAAGAGATGAAGATAATATTGTCCCGCTTTCGCAGTATCCGAAGAAATGGCTTCCGGCGGTTGAACTGACGGGAGAGGGTATTTTTATCAGATTCAATAAAGATAAAATCCAGGCATGGACAAAAACTAACCGTTCAAGATATAGAAGAATGAGAAAAGCATTGATAGACAGCAATTTCCAGTTCGATGGTTTTTCAGAGACATATGTTCTGCTTCATACCTTTGCACATCTTTTTATCAGAGAGATATCAAATGTATGCGGTTACAGTGCGGCTTCGATAAGAGAAAAAATATATTCTGAAACAGATGCCCGGACTGATGAGATCAAAATGTGCGGTGTGCTGATATATGTTTCCTCATCCGACAGCGATTGCAGTCTCGGGGGACTTATCAGCATAGCACACAACAGCGATGTATTTGAAAAGATAATGGACAGTATGCTTGAACAAGCTTCATGGTGCAGCGGTGATCCCCTTTGTATATCCTCAACCAGACAAGGCTACAAAAATCTAAATTATTCTGCTTGTCATGACTGCACACTTTTGCCTGAAACGACCTGTGAAAGATTCAACTGTTTTCTTGACAGGGCATCTGTTGTGGGTACACCGGACAATCCGGGACTCGGATTTTTTAATATAGGAGGCAGCATATTATGAGTCAGACAAAAGATAAATTGGAAATGAGTTTTTCTGAAATTGAAGATATCCTTGCAGGATTGATTCAAACAGAAAATGACAGAATGACAGCTGCTATTGATATTGATGATGAGGACAGATTTCAAGAGATCAGCAGAGAATTCAGGATCAACAGAAAAAAGCTTAAAAGTTGGAACGAGCGTATCCGGAATTTGAAGGAAGAAATTACTAATGATGATATCATCTCAAGGTATACATATGATACCGATGATAACGTACAATCAGAGGTTTTAGGGTTGGACGAAGAACCTGAAATACCATCACAAGCAGAGACATTACATTCACAATGGAGCATAAAGGTAAGGGATTGCATGAGGGCGCTTGAGCAAAGTAATTATGTATTCCATGCTTATACCATACGTGCGCTAAGCTCGCCGGAACGAAGTAAAGATTATTTTGGTATACACAATGCTTTTTTCGTTAAAGAATACATTGACGGACATTGTTGGAAGGACGCGTTTTCTTTTAATAATGAAATTATGTACCTTACCTCTGATTGGGACGAACAATGTTATCGCAGCTTCAAGCAATGGTTTCTGAATAATTGCCCTACGAATCTCGCTAAAATGGTAAAAGATTGATAATAATTACTATTCAATAAATAAAAATTAATCTGGCTCCCCTTTATAAGCCACTACCTGAATTATGATTAAAATAGTCTCAATATCAAAATATCGAAAAACCTTGATTTTAAGCTAAAAATCACTTACACCATTCTACACCAAATTTACACCAAAACCGGTTTGGCAATGAAAGATTATAATAGGTTATAAAATCTGAAACCGGCTTGAGATCAGGGTTTGACAGGTTATAAAAGGTATCGGAAAATGGGTTGCTAATTTCCCGACAATGAAGAGTTTAGACAAATAAACCCGCATAAAATCAGGGTTTTCGTATTGTAAGCGTACAAATTTACGACCAATTT
>CACYDP010000077.1 GCA_902773135.1 uncultured Ruminococcus sp. | reverse complement strand
TTTCCTAAAACCGCTGAATTTTGTCCTATCCTACTGACAGCGAAATTGTCGGGAAGAAAATACAGAAACTTCTCTGATGTCAGATTTTTAAAAATTGATTTTCGTGTTCCCAATCTTGACAACAAGGGTCAGCAAAACAAGGTCTTCACTTCCCGTATTGATAATAGAATGTTCCGAGCCTTTCGGGCAGATATGGCAGCAGCCCGGGAAAAGCATTTCTTCTTTTCCGTCACAGATGGCTTTTCCCCTGCCTGACAGGACATAGTTAATATCATCGCTTGTTGCTTGCTTGTGCAGTCCTATCGAACCGCCGGGATGAATTCTGGTCGGTATGATTTTTCCTTTATCACAAAAAAACATTCTGGCGGACATTTCCCCCGTACCGCCGTTCATACCGGGCATTTTGATTTCGTCAATTTTATTAAAATCAATTAACATTCTTTTTTCTCCTGATTCTCAAAATTCAAACATCAAACATCATACCTCGGACGGTAAATTCTGTTATCCAGTCCAAAAGGCCGTTTTTCACTGATGGCACCCGGGTCAAGCTGTTCGTAAAATTCCTCACACACATACATTTTGGCATCAAGATTGTCGATATAATGCAGTGCAAAGGCTTCGGGAATAGACGGACACGCTACTGCTCCCCATTCCTGTGTACCGTGATGAGAAAGTATCATATGTATCAGCAGCTGTACCTTTTCCCTATTATAATTTTTGCCTTCTGTATACTTTTTGATCAGTGATGCACCCAGATACAAATGACCGAACAGCACACCGCTTGCGGTAAATTCCGCATCACCTGTTGCAGAGGTATCGTACTCCCATATTTTTCCTATATCGTGCAGAGCCGCACCGCACAGCATCAGTTCCCTGTCCAGAGAATAAATGCTGCATATCGCATTGGCGGTACGGACCATTCGGTATGAATGATAAAGCAGACCTCCTCTCAGATTATGGTGCATGGTCACTGAGGCAGAAGATGTCATATATCTCTTTTTATAATCACTGAGAATATGCAGTGCCAGTTCGGACAAAGGCGTATATTTCCGTAAATTTTTATCCGCTGCGTCTTTGATCAGTTCACATATTTTATCATACATAAAGTCCATATCAAACGGCGGGACTTTTGTAAAATCATTGATCGACAGCAGCGGATTGTCATTCGGTCTGATAGAATTGACTTTAAAACTTTTGCTGCCCTGATATTCGCCCACACTCAACTCCACATCGGCAACGGTATTTTTAGAAATGCCCGATTGTTCCAGATCTTCTGCCGTTGTATCAAACATCGTGGCAACCTGTTCCGAAAAACCGTCCTTGAGTGTCAGTTTGACGAACGGTTTGCCGTTTCTTGCCACATTTTCATTGATAGACGATACCAGAACGGGACGAGTGAGTGTACTGCCCATATCCGCTTCTGAAAATTTGATATAATCCTCTTTATCCATTGTTATTTCCTTTCCGGGTTGTATCAATCGCCTTAACCCTGCCAATCACCTGTATATTTCACATAAGCATCTTCATAACCGGCTTCCCGAATCTGTTGGAGCGAGTTATCTGCTTCTGTTTCCGATGCATATTCCCCTGCGGACACTACATACCAATGTTCGCTGTTCAAGCCGCTCCAATCGTCAGTTTGATAGATAGCCGCAGCAAAACCTTTTTTCTGCATATCAGAAACAACTTTCTCACAGTCAGCTTTATCCTTTGAAGCAGCAATCCATATTCCATAAAAAGACAGGTGTTCTTTTTCATTCGTAATATGCTCTGATGTATTGTTACCGGAATAATATGGGTGATCTATCCGGTCTGTCTGATCAAGCCCGCACACAAAAATAAAGGTACGATTTTCCCACCAGCCGTCCGGATAGTCGGCTGTTATCTGATTGTCGGAAAAAGTATAGTAGATTTTTTCACTGCCGCCATTCTGAAACAATTCAGATACGGTAAACGGTTCTGTTTTTTCAACGGTGCACATCAATTCTCTGCTGCCGTAAGCCCCGGCACTTGTTTGATAGACATAGATGCCTGAAACCGTCCGGTCTGTCACTTCACGCACTTCAATCACTTCATCGTTATATCTGTAAATGCCAAGATAGGCAGAATAATCTTTTGTTTTTTCATTGGTGCTTGTTTCGGGTACAGGGACTTCTGATGAAGTATTTTCTGAAACAGTGCTGTCGGTTGGTAGCCTGCTTTCATTTTTGCTTGTTACACTTTCGGCAGAGGAATGAGTCGCTGCCGAAGATGGGGAAGAATTTTCTGTTTTATCCGTAAAATTAAATGTCATATGACAAGCCGAAAGGCTGCATAATGCCAATATCATCATCAAACGCAGGAATTGTTTTTTCATCATCATCATCTCAACTTTTTTTAATATTTTATATTATCATACGGTAAAGACACCGATTATGAAAGCACAGTCGGCACTGTACGAAAAATGCACAATGCCGACTGTACTCTGGAGGATGTAAAATGTCAAAATGAAAGAATTATTGCCAATCTACTACATCTACCCAACTCTTAAGGAATTCTTCTTCTCCGGGTATTCTCTTAACAAGCTGTGAAGCTGCTACAATGGGAAGCCACTGCTGAACATACTGTTTTGCGGTATCGCTCTTTTTGCAGAATATATCCATATACAGATCTGCCTGTTTTTTATCTGTAAGAGCAAATACAAGATAAGTTCTTGCTGCATCTGCGGCAGCGTTGCCCTGTGTTGCGTGTGACCAGTCTATGATATGGGGATTGCCGTCTTTATCAATAATAATATTGCTCGGGTTAAAATCGCCGTGACAAAGTTTATCGTGTTTCGGCATACCGTCAAGACGGGTATGAAGTTCGTAACGGATCGTAGCGTCCACTTCTCCGCTCAGGCTTGATATTTTGCGGTTCATTTTATCCTTCAGCTTATTCAGGAGAGGAGCTTTATGACCTAATACTTCCAACTGGAGATCAACAAATTCATTCATATATTTTTCGATATGCTCGGGATCTTCTTCCATAATCTGTGCAAGAGTTTTTCCCTCTACATATTCCATCGTAATAGCCCATTCGCCGTTGATCACGGAAACGGATTTTAATGCGGGAATCGGCAGTCCGGTTTCTTCTACTCTTGACTGATTGAGTGCTTCGTTGAGAATGTCAGACTTAGGATATTTCTCAGAAAATACTTTGACAGCATTTTCACCGTCACGGTATATCACTTTTTCGGCTCTTTTTGTAATAACATCCATAATAGAATCCCCTTTCGGTTGATAAAAATTTGTGTTAAATATATTGTTTCCGCATATATTGAATTGCATCAACTTTTTAACTTGGATATATTATACAACAATTTTTCCATAAAGTATAGATTCATTTTGCAGTAATTTTTGTGTATTTTTTTAGTTAAATAGACAAATTATCTAAAATTTAACAATGTTTGTTAAATTTTTAGTTAATATGATAAAAGAAAACGGAGTATTGCCAATCAGGCGATACTCCGAAACTGTTATTTCAATTTGCCTTTTTCGTCATAATTATGACGATCACTTACCGGTTCGTCCGATGTCTTTGCGGTAATGTGCTCCCTCAAAAGAAATTTTGTCAACAGCTGCATAGGCTTTTTCCAGTGCTTTTTCGAGTGTGTCGGCAGCAGCGGTGATACCGAGTACACGTCCGCCGTTGGTAAAGAATTTGCCGTTTTCAAATTTTGTTCCTGCGTGGTACACAGTTGCTCCGTCAACCTGTCCGTTTTCGTCCAGTCCGAAAATTTCAATGCCCTTTTGATAAGCAAGCGGATAGCCGCCCGATGCCATTACGACACAAGCTGATGCATCATCGCTCCATTCTATGTCAAGCTGAGAAAGTTTTTCATCGATCACAGCCTCTATAATGTCAACCAGATCGGTTTTTAATCTCGGCAGAACGACCTGTGTTTCAGGATCGCCGAAACGGGCATTGTATTCGATCACTTTCGGACCATCAGGCGTGATCATCAGACCAAAATACAGACAGCCTTTGAAGGTACGGTTTTCGCTGTTCATTGCTGCTACGGTCGGTTCAAAAATCGTCTTGCGGCAAATTTCGGCTATTTCGTCCGTATAATAGGGGTTGGGGCTGATGGTACCCATACCGCCTGTATTCAGACCTTCATCATTGTCATACGCTCTTTTATGATCTTTGGAAGACACCATTGTTTTGAGCGAGATACCGTCCGTAAATGCCAGAACGGATACTTCGGGACCTGTGAGAAATTCTTCTACCACAACATTGTTGCCCGAATCGCCGAATTTTTTATCCTCCATAATTTCTTTCACGGCATTTTTGGCTTCATCGTAATTTTGTGCGATGATAACGCCTTTGCCGAGTGCCAGACCGTCCGCCTTGATCACAACGGGATATTGATGCTTGTTTTCAATATAGGTGATGACTTCTTTCGGGTCGCTGAACACGGCATAATCTGCTGTGGGGATATGATATTTTTTCATCAGATTTTTGGAAAATACCTTGCTGCTCTCTATCACGGCAGCCTCTGCACGAGGACCAAACGCACGGATTCCCGCACCTTCCAGTTCGTTGACCATACCGTCTGCAAGCGGATCATCGGGAGCAACAAAAACGAGATCAATGGCATTTTCTTTTGCAAATTGTGTAATGCCCTTTTTATCCATTGCACCGATATTGACACATTCTGCGTCCTTTGAGATACCGCCGTTGCCGGGTGCTGCATAGATCTGATCAACCTTAGGACTTTCTTTCAGTTTTCTGATAATGGCGTGTTCACGTCCGCCGCTTCCTACTACAAGAATTTTCATTTTCATATACCTCCCGAATCAATGGTGGAAAAGACGAATTCCCGTAAATGCCATTGTCATATGGTATTTATTACAAGTATCGATGACATTGTCATCACGAATAGAACCGCCCGGCTGAGCGATATACTGTACACCGCTGCGTTTGGCACGTTCGATATTGTCGCCAAACGGGAAAAATGCGTCCGAACCGAGAGATACGCCGCTGAAAGAAGCGAGCCATTCTTTCTTTTCTTCTCTTGTGAGCGGTTCAGGTTTGACAGTAAAGAACTGTTCCCATACGCCGTCTGCCAAAACGTCCTCATCATCATCGGAGATATACACGTCTATGGTATTGTCACGGTCGGGGCGGCGGATATTTTCTTTAAACGGAAGTGCAAGTACCTTCGGGCACTGACGCAAATACCATATATCTGCTTTGTTTCCTGCCAGTCTTGTGCAGTGTATTCTGGACTGCTGACCGGCACCGACACCGATTGCCTGTCCGTCCTTTGCATAGCAAACAGAGTTTGACTGGGTATATTTCAATGTGATAAGAGAAATGATGAGGTCACGCTTTGCATCTTCCGGAAGTTCCGTATTTTCGGTCACAATATTGCGGAGCAGTTCTTCATCAATCTTAAGGTTATTTCTGCCCTGTTCAAACGTAATGCCGTAAACCTGTTTATGTTCAATTTCGGCAGGAACATAGGACGGGTCAATTTTGATAATGTTATAAGTACCCTTACGCTTTGATTTGAGTATGGCAAGGGCTTCATCGGTATAGTCCGGTGCAATGATACCGTCCGAAACTTCTCTTTGCAAGAGCAGTGCGGTTTCCTTATCGCAGGTATCAGACAGAGCCGCCCAGTCACCATAAGAGGACATTCTGTCTGCACCTCTTGCCTTTGCGTAAGCACTGGCTATGGGAGAAAGTTCCAGATCGTCCACAAAGTAGATTTTTTTGAGTGTATCGGACAGTTCCGTTGCCACCGCTGCACCTGCCGGGCTTACGTGTTTGAAAGATGCGGCAGCCGGCAGTCCTGTTGCTGCTTTAAGTTCGGAAACAAGCTGCCACGAATTGAATGCGTCAAGAAAATTGATATACCCCGGTCTGCCGTTGAGCACAGTAATCGGGAGTTCTTCTCCGTTTTCCATCAATATTTTGGACGGCTTCTGATTAGGATTACAGCCGTATTTCAGTTCAAGTTCTTTTGCCATTGTTGATATTCCCCTTTGACTCTTTGAATAAATGCCCCTGCGGGAACGGAGCTGCTGATGAATATTGCATATTATTGGTTCAGGTCAATATGCCGGGGGACGCTGCCCCCCTAACACCCCCGCAAGCCTTTGAAAAGGCTTGACCGAAACTTTGCATTTTGCTTTACATTTGCTTTATATTTGCTCTATATTTACTTTATATTTACTTTATATTTACTTTACATTTTTATTAACGATCCTGTCTTCAAATTCGCCTGTTGCAAGGTCAATGAATCTGGTGTAAAGAGAAACTTTATTGTCCTCATTCAGAGCGTTCCATATATGATCGGTAAAGGTATCAATATCGCCCTCAATATTCACAAGAGTGGGTTCACCCTCAAATGACGGTATCGGATTGCCGTCACACCGATAAGTATGAATAAAATGTCCCTCTCCCGATACGGGCTGGGCATATTCATAAAAGAAACGAAGTGCCGAATCTTCTCTGCCCTCATTGCTTTTAAGAATTGAAAGCTGATAAGAAAAATCACCGTTTTCAAGTGAAACGATTCCCGAGATCCTCGGCGTAAAATTCGGTGCATCAGGCTCAAATGTACGTGTGCGGAGTGCTTCTTCAAAGGTTTTGCCTTCAAGAATAAAATCTCTGATCGTATCTGTCTGGTCGCCGTTTGTAACAACCGTCACTTGATCCAGTGTACGAACCGGTGCATAAATAATCAGTGATGGATCAACCAGTTTGGACGGATCAAAAGCCTGTGTTTTAAGGTCTTTATTTTCCGGAACAAAAACTCTGTTCCGGCTGTTTTCGCTTCTGCCCATAATGAAATATCCGATGACAGCGTTTTTGCCGTCTTCGCTTTTACCTATGATAATACCTCTGCCGGGATAACTTGTGGAAGAGATTTCTTTTGTTAATTCTGTCATTGGTTTTTCCCCTTTTGTTTTTAGTTTGAATTTTTCATTTGACCGTCAATTTTTATTGTCTGATATAAACTTTATCGTTTCTGACTTCCAGTTTATCGTCACAGAACAATGCGACTGCCTGCGGGAGAATTTTCCACTCCGCCTGCTCCATCACTCTTTTCTGAAGAATTTCGGGTGTATCGTCCTCTTTGACTTCCACCGCTTTTTGCAGAATAATCGGACCTCCGTCACAAATTTCAGTTGCAAAATGAACGGTTGCACCGGTGATTTTTACGCCCTTTTCGAGTGCTTCTCTGTGAACACGAAGACCGTAATAGCCTTTTCCGCAGAATGACGGAATCAATGCCGGATGAACGTTTATCATCTTATTCGGCATTGCTTTCACCACCAGCTCATCAAGAATTGTCATAAATCCTGCATAAACCACAAGATCGGCTTTTTCTTCCTGTATTGCCTGTAAAATTGCTTTACTGTATGCCACGGTATCGGGATAATCTTTTCTGACAGCCACTCTTGTTTTAATGTGGTGTTTTTTAGCTCTTTCGAGAGCGTATGCATCGGCTTTTGATGAAATAACACAGGTAATTTTGCCGTTTTTGATCATACCGCTTTCCTGAGCATCGATCAAAGCCTGAAGATTGGTGCCTCCGCCCGAAACAAGTACCACTATATTTTTCATAATCAGAAAAACCTCCGAAGATTATTCTATAATAACGCCCTCGCTGCTTTCCACAAGTTCACCGAGAATATACGCTTCTTCACCTGCTGCCTTGAGAACTTCTACTGCTTTATCTGCTTCTGATGCATCAGTAACAACAGTCATACCTACACCCATATTATAGGTATTGAACATATCACGTTCGGGGATATTGCCCGTTTTAGCGATAAGATCGAATATCGGCAGAACCTGTACATCACTGCGTTTGATATGTGCCGAAAGACCGTCCGGAAGCGAACGGGGAATATTTTCATAGAAACCGCCGCCCGTAATATGAGAGATTGATTTCACCTTTACACTGTCAAGCAATGAAAGAATCGCTTTGACATAAATTCTGGTCGGAGTCAGAAGCGTTTCACCCAATGTAGAACCGAGTTCATCATAATATTTGGCAATCGTTTTTTCATTGATGTCAAATACTTTGCGTACAAGCGAAAAACCGTTGGAATGAACACCGCTTGATCGAATACCGATAATCACATCGCCCGGCTTCTGGTTTTCGGGTTTCAGTATTTTGTCTTTATCAACAACACCCACCGAAAAACCGGCAAGGTCATATTCGTCCTCCGGCATCAATCCCGGGTGTTCTGCTGTTTCGCCGCCTACAAGAGCACAGCCGCTCTGTACACAGCCCTCTGCAACACCCTTGACGATTTCGGCAACCTTTTCGGGATAGTTTTTTCCGATGGCGATATAATCAAGGAAAAACTGAGGTTTTGCACCGCAGCAGATAATGTCGTTGACACACATTGCAACACAGTCAATTCCTACGGTATCGTGCTTGTCAAGAAGAAATGCCACTTTGATCTTTGTGCCTACACCGTCTGTACCCGAAACCAGAACAGGCTTGCTGATACCGGTTGTATCGATTTCAAACAAACCGCCGAAACCGCCTATTCCTGACAGAACACCGTTGGTGACTGTTTTGGCGATATGTTGTTTCATCAGTTCAACCGACTGATAACCTGCCGTTACATCAACGCCTGCTGCTTTATAGCTGTCACTGAAACTTTTCATTTTTACCTCCGAATCAACGGTCTCTTGATGAGCCGTGCTTAGTCTTTTATTTTTTGCGAATATTTATCTTCACGGGAAGTATCCGATACGTCAAGCGGATAATGACCCGTAAAACAAGCATCACACATATCAATATTACATTCTTTTGCAATTTCTCTCATACTTTCGACTGTAAGGAACCCGAGCGAATCCGCTTTGATATACTGACAGATCTGTTCCTCGGTATGATTCGATGCGATCAGATTTTCCTGCGGTGTGGTATCGCTGGCAAGATAACACGAATTTTTAAAAGGCGGCGATGCAATCAGCATATGCACTTCCTTTGCTCCTGCCTGTCTTAAAAGTTCTACGATATGTTTGCTTGTTTTTCCTTTGAGGATAGAGTCATCAATCACGATCACTTTTTTCCCCTCGACATTGTATTTCAGGGCATTGAGTTTAATACGCATCAGATATTCTTCATTTTTTTTGCGGTTATTAAACGCTCTGCCGATATATTTATTTTTGATAAGTCCCGTTGCATAGCGAATACCGGACTCCATAGAATAGCCGATAGCGGATTCAATGCCGCAGTCAGGCACACCACAGACTATATCTGCCTCAATCGGGTGCAGCTGTGCAAGGATTCTGCCTGCACGCTGACGTGCCTTGATCACGGATACACCGTCTACTATACTGTCGGGACGTGAAAAGTAAACATATTCAAACATACACAAAGCGGTTTTGTCGCTTTGCTGATAGAGATAACTGTGCACTCCCTCATCATCAATCACGAGAACTTCTCCGGGTTTTATATCACGGATAAATTCTCCGCCCAGCGAATCAAAAACACAGGATTCCGAAGCGATCACATAGTTATCCCCTATTTTTCCGTAGCAAAGCGGACGGATTCCCATAGGGTCACGTACCCCTATCAATTTACTGGGGGACATCAGGACTGCCGCATATGCACCTTTCAGTTTTTTGACTGCGGTACAGACGGCATCTTCTATGGAGGGATGATCAATTCTGGCACGTGCGATAAGGTAAGCGATGATTTCCGTATCGCCGTTGGACTGGAAAATAGCTGCACCGTGTTTCAGTTCATCGTGAAGTTCCGGATAATTGGTTAAGGCACCATTCATACAAAGTGCCAGCTGTCCCTTGATATATCGCATAACAAGAGGGGCAAGGTTAGCCCTGTCAACAGTTTCTCCCGATGAATATTTGACGTGACCAAGTGCTATCTTTCCGTTTCCGAGCCTTGCAAGCTCTGCTTCGGGCAATGCCTCCGGTATCATTCCGAAATCTTTGTAATATTTCATATGACCGTTATCATTAACGGCAATTCCCGCACCGATCTGCCCTCTGTGCTGAAGTGCGTACAGTGCAAGATACGTTTCTTCCACAATATCAAGTTCGTCATTATTTTTAAATATGCCGAAAACTCCACATTCATCGTGTAACTCAGACATAAAAAATGCTCCTCTTATTTAATCAGTTCTTTCACTTTTTCCTGTATTGCCTTATCCTTTTCGGCAACGCCCTGTTTCATTGCAATTTTTTCATTTTCAAGTTTTTCAGCAAGTTTGTCATCGGAAAGAGCAAGAATCTGAACGGCAAGTATCGCCGCATTGTCTGCCCCGTCAATCGCAACCGTTGCAACCGGAATACCCTTAGGCATCTGAACTGTGGCAAGCAGAGCGTCAAGACCATCAAGCGTTGACGACTTGATCGGAATACCGATAACGGGAACGGTCGTATTAGCCGCCAGTACACCTGCAAGATGTGCTGCCTTGCCTGCTGCCGCTATAATCACACCGAATCCGTTTTTGCGTGCATTTGCCGAAAACTGTTCGGCAGCCTCAGGGGTTCTGTGTGCCGACATAACGTGTACTTCAAACGGCACACCGTAAGCATCAAGTGTTTTAATTGCTCCCGATACAGTCGGAAAATCGCTGTCGCTGCCCATAATGACGGCAACCTTTTTCTGTTCTGACATAAAAAAACTGCTCCTTCCGGAAAATAATGATGATGCCGCCTATCAAAAAAGAACGGCACCATACCGTTTTACTTCCGACAAGCAAAAGTAAAACAGCATTGTGTAAAATGTTCCTTCAAATATTTTATATTATATTGAAAAAAAATGCAAGACCGATATGATGAAATATCGGTCCCGCACGAAATATTTTTATTTCACTCAGTTTCTGGGGGCATTGTTCTGAAATGCCTGCTGTGCTTTTGCCCGGAGTTGTTCCTGAGCATTGTAAGGCTGTGTCTGTCCCGGTGCAGGCTGAGCCATAATGGGACTTTGCGGCATAAAGTTGGAACTTGATGAAGCCGGAGCTTTTGCTTCCGATTTATCGATTTCTCCCTCTACCACCAGTTCTTTCAATGATGTGGTAAGGCTTGCCATCGACTGAATTTCGGACGGTATAATAATTTTAGTAGCCCTGCCGTCTGCCACTTTAGAAAATGTTTCCAGGCTCTTGAGTGCAATGACACGATCGGTCGGCGAAGCCTGATTCAACATTCTGAGTGAATCGGCATAGGCTCTTTGAACGGCGAGAATCGCTGCTGCTTCACCCTGTGCTTCACGAATCTTGGTTTCCTTAACGGCATCTGCACGGAGAATAGCCGCTTCCTTATGACCTTCGGCAACAAGGATCTGGCTTGTTTTTTCGCCCTCTGCATCAAGGATTCTGGCACGGCGTTCACGTTCTGCTTTCATCTGTTTTTCCATCGCAACCTGAATTTCACGGGGCGGAAGAATGTTTTTCAGCTCCACACGCTTTACTTTGATACCCCAGGCATCTGTTGCTTCATCAAGAATTTCACGGATTCTGCCGTTGATTTTATCACGTGAAGTAAGCGTATTATCGAGTTCAAGTTCACCGATAATATTACGCAGAGTGGTGGCACAAAGTGTTTCAATTGCCATAATCGGACGTTCTACACCGTAAGTATAGAGTTTGGGATCGGTGATCTCAAAATAAACAACGGTATCGATCTGCATAGAAACGTTATCTCTTGTGATAACCGACTGCGGCGGGAAATCGACAACCTGCTCTTTGAGTGATACTTTTCTTGAAATTCTGTCTATAAAGGGTACTTTCCAGTGGATACCCTGCCGCCAGGTTTTGTAGTAAACGCCGAAACGTTCAATCACGTAAGCGTTTGCCTGCGGCACTACTTTGATATTAGATATTAAAATAAGAACAGCAACTACCAATATAATAATAAATGCAATGATTCCGGGATTCATAAAATTACCTCTTTCTTTGTTTTAGTTGATTTTTATAATGCTTCGACAATCAATTTGACACCCTCAATTCTTTTAACGGAAACTTCCGTTCCGACAGGCAGAATGGATTTATTTTCAGTGGTTGCCGACCAATCATCATTTTCCACCTTGACTCTGAAAACGCCTGTATCGTCATCGACAATTTTTATCACCTTGCCGGTTTTGCCGATATTGGCATCGGAGTTAGTAGGAGTTGTATCAAACCGAGTCATTTTTTTTGCCAGAGGACGTGTCACTGCAATCGCAAGCAAAGTCACTGCAAAAAATACGATGATCTGGACAGTCTGACTGACACCGCACAGTTCAAGAATCAAAGCTGCAAGACCTCCGAAAGCTGCCCATATGGAAATCAGCTGAACCTGAGTGATCCATTCCAACAGACAAGCCGCAACAATCACAATCACCCATACCCATACCATAACATTTTCACCTCCTTTATGATTTTTATACAATTGATTGTAATGAACTTTAATACCCTGTCAATCATTATGATCCTGCAAGTATTTCATTCACCTTCTCTTCGGCTTCATTTGTTGTCATACCGTATTGTTCCACAAGACTGCTGATGATCTTATCAATGTTAATACCAAGATTTTTCAGCATGATGACGGCTTTAAACATACCTTCGGCTTTACCTTCGGCTTTACCTTCGGCTCTTCCTTCGGCTCTTCCTTCGGCTCTTCCTTCGGCTCTTCCTTCGGCTCTTCCTTCAGCTCTTCCTTCAGCTCTTCCTTCAGCTCTTCCTACGGCTCTTCCTTCGGCTCTTCCTTCAGCCCATGCAGCAGCCTTTTCTGTTTCCATGACATCTCTTGCTGCACGTACACTCACCATATAATCTACATATGCATCACGTTCTTCACGGCTCATACGCATGTAGTTGAGTTTTTCTCTGGCTTCTTGAAGACCTGGGGTTGTGGTATCCTCACGGATAACACCGTCTTTTAAATATGCCATCCATTCCTCTATTGGAGTTTTTGCCACCTCATTAAATTGGTTTACCCTGAGGATAAAAAACTCTGGGAATACTTCATTGGGGGTGATAGTGTGTTTTTCCCGTTTAGGCATGACTTCTTCCTCTTCCCGTTTGGTAAACTCTAGTGTCGAGAGTGGGTTTGTCATACCCTGGAAAGAAAACTTGCCGTGGTAGGCATAGTCTTCGCCCTTGCCAAGGTTGAAATATACAATGCTGATGGAATAAACCTTCTTGATGTTGTCATAGTCTTGGGATACTTCCAATTGTTCGGTGACAGCTTTTGATACACCGAAAAGAATGCGGGGCATAAAAAATGATTCCCTGCCAAGCTGCACCTCCACTATAATCACCTCACCACTGGCGGTCTTTGCTTT
>CACYDP010000076.1 GCA_902773135.1 uncultured Ruminococcus sp. | reverse complement strand
TGCGGAGGAATCGAGCATTGCGGAGGAATCGAGCGTTGCAGAAGAATCGAGTACTACGGAAGAATCGAGTACTACGGAAGAATCGAGCACTACGGAGGAATCGAGCACTACGGAGGAATCGAGTATTCCGGAAGAACCAAGCAAAACTGAAATATTCCAATCAAATCATTCCAGTTTAAGTTCTGTTTCTGTCAACGTTGGTCAATCTGTCAAGGTGAAAGCGGAGTTTAAGGGTGGAACTGCTCCTTACAGATACAAGTATTCGTATAGTTTGAATGGTGTAACAAAGTATGCTACGGGCTATTCTTATCTGAAAAGCCGCAATCTGACGATGCCGTCCGAACCGGGATTTTATGTGGTCAGCGTTTCTGCTTTGGATAAAAACGGCGACTATGCTTATGAAAATCTGAAACTGACAGTCACTAAAAAATATGCTCAGAGTTTAAAAAATAACGGTTCGGGACTTGATTCCGATGCAGTTCAGACCGGCAAAAAAGTGATTGCGTATGCGGATTTCACAGGAGGAACAGCTCCGTATCAATACCGGTATTCGTATCGTATCAAAAACGGAACGTGGAAATATACGGGAACTTATGGCACAAACAAATCTAAAAATATTTTTATGCCGAATACAGCAGGTTTTTATGAAGTTCGTATTGAAGCTAAAGATAGTGCCGGAGCATATATTTCACAGACATTCAGCCTTACCGTCAAGAAACAATATTCTTCCGTATTCAAAGAAAACGGATCTTCTCTGAGTTCTTATCATATCAGAGTGAATCAGTATGTAACGGCATATGCCAATTTTACGGGAGGTACTTATCCATATCAGTATAAATATTCCATCAGAAAAGATAACGGCTCCTGGACGGATATTAAAAATTATTCGGATGAATCAAGTATGAAAATACAGACACCGTCACTTTTTGGCTTTTATACCATACGGGTAGCGGCAAAAGATGCAGATGGAGCCTATGCCTCAAAATATCTTTATCTTACGGTATCCAGAAAAACGAATCTCTCCTTTGCGGAAAACGGTTCTTACCTGAGTTCTTATCATATACAAAAAGGACAGTCTGTTACCGCATACGCAAAGTTCAAGGGAGGTGCCTATCCGTATCAGTATAAATATTCTATCAGAAAAGGCAGCGGAAGCTGGACCGATCTCAAAGATTATTCGGCTGTGTCTTATCTCACCTTTCCGATGAACGTGAGCGGCGGCAGATATACCATACGTATTGCCGCAAAAGATGCAGATGGAGCTTATACCTCAAAATATCTTTATGTTGATGTCAGTGAAAAGCCCCTTGAAAAATTTGCGGAAAACAATTCTTATCTCAGTTCATACAGTGTGTATACGGGACAGATTGTTACTGCCTATGCGAAGTTCAAAGGGGGCAGTTCGCCTTATCAATACAGATATTCTATCAGGAAAGATTACGGAGAATGGAAAGATATAAAAGGCTATTGTTCAGACGAAAGTCTGAGAATCATGATGCCGAATACGTGTGGTTTTTATACGATACGAATTGCTGCAAAAGATGCGGACGGAGCCTATGCTTCAAAGTATCTTTATATCACTATCAAAAAGAATACAGGAAAAACATTGAAAGATAACGGTTCGACACTTTCACAATATACAGTGCCGAAAGGAAAAACCATCACCGCAAATGCAAAGTTCACAGGAGGTACGGCACCTTATCTGTATAAGTATTCTTATCGTGTCAATAACGGTACGTGGACAGATATAACGGATTTTACCACAGCGGCATCAAAAAATATTACTTTCTATGGTTCGGGAAGATATACGGTCAGAATTACGGTCAAAGATGCAGACGGAAAATTTGCCGCCAAATCACTCACTTTAATATCGAAATAAAACGGCGGGAAGCAAAGCATCACTTTGCTTCCCGTTCGTCATATATTTCTTTGAGAATTTTTACGGCAGGAATAATATCATTGACGGGAATTCCCGAAAAACTAAGTCGTACCGCACAGACTGAGGAATTATCAACAGGCAGGCAGGTGATTTTTAAACCTTTTGACAGAGCTTTTTCCTCAATATCGGGAATAGCATCTTTTAACAGCAAGATTAAAGAAAGAGAATTTTCGTGAAGTGTGATTTTAATATCATCACCAAATTGATTTTTCAGGGCTTCACATAATATTCTGTATTTTTCGGCATAGGTTTTTCTTAATCTGCGTAACTGTCTGTCCAACTGTCTTTCTTTGATATAACGAGCCAGTGCAAGCTGTTCGGTTTTAGAGGCGGTCTGATTGTACAATTTTGCTTTAGGTTGATATAGATTAAGAATACTTTGCGGAAGTACGGTATATCCGATACGCACGGAGGGAAGCAGCAGTTTTGAAAAAGAACCGATGTATATCACTTTTTCATTGTCCATACTCGCCATTGCAGGAATGGGTCTGGAAGTAAAGCGAAGTTCTCCATTATAGTCGTCTTCAATAATAATCCCACCACATTGTTCCGCCCAATAAAGCAGTTCATAACGTTTGTTCATCTTCATCGGTTGACCCGTTATCAGATTCCCCGAAGGATTGACAAATAATATTTTTGCTCCCGAACGATATAATTCATCGGTGTCGATTCCGTCATCATTTCCTGAAATATGTTCTACTGTAAAATTACAGTCACGGAATATTTGTTCTGCCTTTGAAAAACCGCCTTTTTCAATTGCCGCTTTTTTGCCGTATTGTCGAAGCATTCCGCAGAGCAGCCATAAAATCGGCTGTGTTCCTGCTCCAATGACAATAGTATCGCTGCTGCATACGACCCCTCTGACTGTATAGCTGTAAAGCGATATGGCATTGCGAAGTTCGGGTTCTCCCTGAGGATCACCGTAAGAAATGATTTTGTTTTGTTTTTTCAGTATATCTTTAATATAGGAACGCCACAGCTTGACATCGGCGGTTTCACTGTCGATACTGTCGCTGCCGAAGTTATATATGATTCTGTTCTGAATCTGAAGGTTTGTCAGTGGTATTTGGGGATCAGCCTGCTTTTTGGTGTTTGATGACACATCTATATTTACATAATATCCGCTTTGAGGTTTGTTAATAATATATCCCTCCACACAAAGCTGCTGATATGCCGATTCAATGGTAGTGCGGCTGAGAGAAAGATCTCCTGATAATCTGCGTATGGAGGGAAGTACGGTACCGTTGGGCAGATTACCGTTTTTGATGGCGGTGCTGATACTTCTGTAAAGCTGTTGGTACATAGGTACGGTGCTTTTGCGTTCGATTTCAATAAAGTCGTATGTCAAAAAAATCACCCCGAATGAAATGCAAAAAAATAATCGCATCCGAAATCATCGGATGCGAAATTCATACCGACAATCTGTCGGTGGTGCCGGTAACCGGACTTGAACCGGTACGGTATTGCTACCTCGGGATTTTAAGTCCCGTGCGTCTGCCAATTTCGCCATACCGGCAAATCAGCAACAAATATATAATACCATATTTAAAAAATAAATTCAATAGATTAATCATAAAATATTAAGTAAATATATTTTACACGCCCTGATGATGACAGTTTCTGCTTTCAGGATCCGGCAATAACCGCAATCTGCTGTTCAAGTGCCTGAACGGCATTTCTGACACAGTCATCACATTCACACAGTACAATACCTGTTTCCATTCCTTTTAAATCCTTACAGACACTGGCACCTGATTTTTCCGTGAAATCTTTGAGAATTTCCCTTGCCTGACGCACAGTAGGTTTGCCTGTATCATTCAGCAATCCCGCTGCCATAATGGCACCGCACAGGGCACCGCAGGTTGCTTCCATACAGCCCATTCCCATACCGAATCCCGAACCGATTGCTGCTAAGGCATTTTCATCAAGCGGCAGTTTGTCCGAAAATGCTTTCAGCACCGCTTGACAGCAGTTAAAACGGTTATGTTTATATTCTACGGCTTTTTCTGCTCTGTCCATAAATATCAACCTCCGATAAAATTGTTTTTCTTGATTATAGAAGATTTTGCTGATATAATTATAACACAAATATATTCTGTTTGATACTGTTTTATTAGAAAAAGCGGAATGTTTCCGCAGCAATAGGCGATCAGACAAACTGCAAAGTTTCGGTCAAGCCTTTTCAAAGGCTTGCGGAGTCCGGAGGCAGAGCCTTCGGTCAGGGGGTTGGGGGCGAAGCCACCAATCATCCTGTTTTGATTGGTAAACAGAACGGAGGAGATATAATGGCAGATAATGCAGCGGAAGCCGAGAAAAAACCGGCTTCAAAAGGGAAAAAACGAATTCATACCCTCGATGAACTGAGAGGACTGGCAGTTTTTTGTATGATATTTTATCACGCATTTTATTCGATAGGGGTATTTTTTCAGTTTGAGATAGGAATTACACTGATTCATTTTTTTAGTCCGGCAGAACCGTATTTTGCGGGACTGTTTATATTGATTTCCGGCATATCGTCCAACCTTACGCATTCCAATCTGGAGCGAGGGTGCAAATTGATGTTTATCGCATATGCTGTTACAATTGTTACGTTCTTTGTGGTTGGACCAGCCGAAACAATACGCTTTGGAATTCTTCATATGCTGTCTGTCGCTATGATCGCTTACGGACTTCTTACCAAAGTGAACGCATTGATACCAATGTGGGCGGGGATAGCTGTTAATATTATCCTATTTATTGTGACATTTACGATTACACAGGGATATATAGGAATACCGTTCCTGTTCCGAGCTGTTCTTCCGGCAGAATGGTATAGCTCGGGTATATTCTATATGTTCGGTATGCCGTCGGCTTCCTTTGTGTCGTCAGACTACTTCCCGATTATACCGTGGCTGTTTTTATTCTTTGCGGGGGGATTTTTCGGCAGATTGGCGGCACAGAAAAAATTCCCGGAATTTACCTATAAAAAACATATACCATTTTTAGCGTTTTTTGGCAGACACGCACTGCTGATCTATCTGGTACATCAGCCCGTGATATTCGGCATATGTTACGGTGTAAAATCTATTATGTCTTTGGTAAGCCCTCAGTGAAAGGAGAAAATTTGATGAACAGCAAAGAAAAAGTTGATGTAAAAGCAATGGAAAAGGAACTGAAACAAGATCCCGATTATCGTAAAGCCAATATCCTGTACAGAACGGGAATGATTATCCTTTGTGTGATGATGATCGTAGAAGCGGTATTTGCCTTGATGAAAATACAGATCGTCATCGGAGAAACCTTCTGTAATTATTATTTTTATCCGCTGCTGCTGATTCCGCTAGTAATGGTTAATATCGGATTGTATCAAATTCGCAATGTTTCCAAAAAACATAACAATTATCGTTTAAAAAGCAATACAATGTGGCTGTATCTTTTTGCTGCCTTGGGTGTACTGATTGTGATCAGCGGCATTATGGCAATTATTAAAAGTCCGTATAATCATGCTAAAACAGAAGAAGTTACACTTCACAGCGGTGAACAGGTTCTGATGGTAAGTATGAATAAGCGTGATGATATTATACCTATCTTTCATGTACAGGATCAGTATACCATTGAAGTTTATCAGAATTTTGGTCCGTTCAAAAAACGGATTATTGCCTCTGAACCGTCACCGATGAAGATAAGCTATACCATAGAAAAAGGCGAAAACAATAAAAGCATCCTTGTTGTCAGTGAAGGAACAAAGGGACAAATCTATTATATTGACTGAAAGGGATTATGTATGAATTACGAAAAACAGCTTTCCGAAGAATTTCATATCAAAGAAGAATATGCACAAAATCTGATCACACTTCTTGATGAGGGGAATACCATTCCCTTTATCGCTCGGTACAGAAAAGAAATGCACGGTACGCTTGATGACCAGACGATACGTGAAATCAGTGAAAGGTTGGATTATCTAAGAAATTTGGATAAACGCCGTGAAGAAGTGTTCCATCTGATAGAAGGTCTTGAAAAAATGACCGATGACATACAAACCGCTCTCAGCAAAGCAGCAACCCTTGCTGAAATAGAGGACATCTATCGTCCTTATAAACCGAAAAGAAAAACACGTGCCTCCGCTGCCAAAGAAAAAGGGCTGGAAGGGCTTGCAGACGAAATATTGTCACAGAAAGACATCAGCGTGATGAAGGCAGCACAGAAATATATTGATTCTGAAAAAGGTGTTGCATCGGCTGAAGATGCTATACAGGGTGCGGCGGATATCATTGCTGAGAATGTATCGGATAACGCTGACATCAGAAAAGGATTGAAGCATATTATCCGTTCCAACGGCATCATTGTTTCAAAAGCCGCAGACAGTGATAAAGACAGTGTTTATTCACAATACTATGATTACAGTGAGCCTGTCAGCAGAATAGCAGGTCACAGAGTGCTTGCAATTGACAGGGGAGAGCGTGAGGGCTTTCTCAAAGTAGGTGTGCAGATAGATGATGAACGGTGTCTTTTTGCGATACACAGATTGTTTGTGAAGGCTAAAAATGAATCTTCGGAAATTGTAAAAGCAGCTTGTGATGATGCGTATTCCAGGTTGATTTTTCCGTCTGTCGAAAGAGAAATACGCTCGGAACTGACAGAACAGGCGGACGAGCAGGCAATCAAACTTTTTGCAGTCAATCTCCGACAGCTCTTGATGCAGCCGCCGGTGAAGGGACATACTGCGATCGGACTTGACCCCGGATACCGTACAGGCTGTAAACTGGCTGTTGTTGATGAAACAGGCAGAGTATTGGATACGGCTGTGATTTATCCGACACACAGCAAACAACAGATCGAAAAATCGAAGCAGACACTGAAAGCAATGATTCACCAATATCATGTGGAAATTATTGCTATCGGAAACGGTACGGCTTCCAAAGAAACAGAAATGTTCACAGCGGAATGTATTTCCGAAATCGATCAGAAAGTATCTTATATGGTTGTCAGCGAAGCGGGAGCGTCTGTGTATTCCGCTTCCAAATTGGCAGCAGCCGAAATGCCCGATCTTGATCTTACACTCAGAAGTGCCGTGTCCATTGCCAGACGGCTTCAGGATCCCCTTGCCGAGTTGGTTAAGATAGAGCCAAAAGCCATCGGTGTAGGACAGTATCAGCACGATATGCCTCAGAAAAGACTGAGTGAGGCACTGGACGGTGTGGTGGAATCTTGTGTTAACAGTGTAGGTGCCGATCTCAATACCGCATCGCCTGCCTTGTTAGCAAGAGTGTCGGGAATATCAGCAGCCGTTTCCAAAAATATTGTTGCTTATCGTGAAGAAAACGGAGCATTTCATTCACGTGAAGAACTAAAAAAGGTATCTAAACTTGGTCCCAAATCGTTTGAGCAGTGTGCGGGATTTCTGCGTGTACCCGAAAGCGAAAATCCGCTTGACCATACAGCTGTTCACCCTGAATCTTATGATGCCGCAAGAAAACTTCTGGACTTATGCGGATATACCGAAAATGATATTATCAGCGGCGGTCTTAACGGGCTGAAAGAAAAAACCGAAACAATCGGTCTGGAGAATGCAGCCCAAACGATCGGTACGGGCATTCCGACTTTGTGTGATATTATTGATGAACTCACAAAGCCGGGACGTGACCCCAGAGATGAACTTCCGCCGCCGCTTCTCCGGACAGATGTGCTCGATATGAATGATCTCAAGCCGGGAATGCGGCTGAAAGGTACTGTGAGAAATGTGATTGACTTTGGTGCATTTGTAGATATAGGGGTGCATCAGGACGGTTTGGTGCATATTTCTCAGATCAGCAATCGGCGTATCAAACACCCGTCTGATGTACTGAATGTCGGCGATGTGGTCAGTGTGAGGATTCTCAGCGTTGATACGGAAAAGAAAAGAATATCATTAACAATGAAGGAAGAAAAAAATGAAAAAGTATGACATAGCTTTGTTTGACCTTGACGGTACGATCAGTGAATCGGGAGAGGGAATATTGGAATGTGTCCGTTCGATATTTATCGAAATGAACAGACCTTTACCGGACGAAGCATCTTTAGCCGCCTTTATAGGACCTCCGATGTATGACAGCCTCAGGCGATGCGGTTTTCATCATACAGATGCGGATAAGGGAGTGGAAATTTATAAAAGAAATTTTATTCGCTCCGGTATTTATAAGAATCGCTTATATAACGGTTTAAAAGAGGTACTTTCTGCTTTGCGGAAAGAGGGCGTGCGTCTTGCGGTGGCGACGACCAAATATCAGAAATTCGCCGACAAAATTATTGCAATGCTTGGCATTGAAGAATATTTTGATATTGTATGCGGGTCCAATTCTCTTGCAGGTCATATGCCCGACAATGATGAAAAGCCCCGCAGCAATAAAATTGAAGTAATGCAGTATGCCATCAACACTCTCCGAAAATCAGATGATGACAAAGTGGTAATGCTCGGCGATACAAAATACGATGCCGACGGGGCAGCAAATGTACAGTGCGATTTTATCGGTTGCTTGTATGGATATGGAACAAAAGAAGAAATGGAAAAATCCTATACGTTTGGCAAACCGTTGTTTGTCAGTGCTCCAAAAGAGATAACACAGCTGATTCTCTGCTGATGAGTATAAAAATACTCTCCGTAAAATATATCACTGATCTATTTTACGGAGAGTATTGTTTTAAGATGGAAATGATTAAAATTTACGGTATTTTTTTACCGGACGCTGTGCTTTCTTTTGTTTGCTGTATACGGTTACAATGATGAGATAGGTGATGAATAATATAGCAATCAAAACAATAGCCAGTATAAACCAGATAGATGTCACCATTTTTTTGAGCATATCCATTACCAGTAAAACTTCACTTTTGTCGACTGTTTCTGATGCGGTCAGATCAACCGTTACCAATTTCTGATTGGCATAGCTCAGTGTTACTGTGCCGACTTTATCGCCCTCTTTGACGGGAGCCTCAATGCTTTTGGGAACGTTAAAAGTCTTGTCAATGCTCGCAATGTCTACATCACGAGGAAGTATGGTGGAATAACTATTGGTGGGTGACAGCTGTATGCTGTCCTTGTTCCACGCATATTCAATATCGATTTCTTTCATCAATTCGTTTTTGTCGATGATGGTCTTGATCTCCAGATTGTCAAAAGCCCATTCGTACAGGTTTTTGGAATCAATCATTGCACCGTTTTCATATTCATTTCCGTCCTCATCTTCATAAGGAGCGTCATAGGCAACACACAGATAGGTATAGCCGTTACAAGATGCAGTTGATACAAGGCAGTAGCCGGAATCATTTCCGGTAGAACCTGTTTTGATGCCGTGGGCATATTCATAATAATAAGAGGAAGAAGAATTAATCATATGGTTGGTGGTGATGAGGTATCTGTCTTCGCCCAGGCAGTCTGAAGCAGTGGTGTCGGTGATCTCGGAAAAATACGGGAGTTTCAGAGCGTATTTTGTGATTTTCGCCATATCTCTGACCGTTGTATAGTGATTCGGGTCATTCAGACCGTGAGGATTGGCAAAGTGTGTATTCTCACAGCCGAGCTCCTTGGCTTTTTGATTCATTTTATCAACAAATGCCGAAACATTGCCTTTTCCTACATAATCCGCAAGTACAAGGGCGGCATCATTTCCTGAGGGTATCATCAGACAGTTAAGCAGCTGATAGACTGTGAGTTTTTCATTTTCTTTCAGTCCGGCAACAGAACTTCCTGTTCCGTTAAGTTCATTCAGTACGCTGCCCTTGACGGTCACGGAAGTGTTTTTGATGTCACTGATACTTTCGCTGACGATAATATAGGTCATAATTTTGGTTGTAGATGCAGGATAACGTCTGGTGTCCGCTTCTTTGCTGTAAACAGCGGTATCGGTGTCCACATTTTCAAGATAGATGGATTTGCATATCGTATCAAAGTCTATATCAAATGCAGCAGCGTTTGCTTTTGGTTCGGGCACAGCAATGATCCATACCGAAATGACCATCATTGCGGAAAGCAAAAATGTAAAAGTTTTTTTCATAGAAAAAGCCCCCTTCTTGTGATATAATGGGAATTGTCGAAAAAGGAAAAAAATTGTAAAATTTTTCCTGTATTTTAGATTGCATCAGTATGTTTATAATAAATATAGAGATATATTTTATTTTACATTATTTCGACATAAAACACAAATGGGATTATGCTAAAAATTATCTCCTAAAATTCCGATATTTGTAGTAAAAATTAAAGGGAGCGTAAAACGGAAAGCAAATGATTTACATTACAGGTGATACACACGGCGAATTTGACAGATTTGAAAACAGAAAATTGAGAAAACTCAAAGCCGACGACTGTCTTATTATATGCGGCGATTTCGGTTTTATATGGAACGACTCCAAAAAAGAACAGGAACTCCTGCATAAAATCGGAAATAAAAAATTTAAAACCCTGTTTGTTGACGGTACACACGAAAATTATGATCTGCTTTCTTCCTATCCCGTCACCGAACTTTATGGAGGGAGAGTACAGCAAATCAATAAAAACATCTACCATCTTTTAAGAGGGGAAATTTACACCATAGAGAGTAAAACGTTTTTTGTTTTCGGGGGCGGTTACAGCGATGATAAAGAGATCCGTCAGGAAAACGGGACATGGTGGCAGGAAGAACAGCCTACCGAAAATGAAAAAATCTATGCCAAAAGCAATCTTGATAAATATCATTGTTCCGTTGATTATATTATCACACACCAGCCCTCTATGAACGATATGGGAATGGTGCTGCGTCACTGTACCATCAACGCTTTGTCGGCGTTTTTTGATGAAATTTCCAACAGTGTGGATTACAAAAAATGGTATTTCGGAAGCCTTCATAAAAATAAAAAACTCCGTAAGGCACAATGTCTTTTTACGGATATTGTTAAGATCAATTAAAAAAAATTCCTGACACTGCTCAAAACGGTGTCAGGAATTTTATTTTGAGATATATCTTTAATTTTCTTCCTCATCGGCAGGCATTGCAACCACGGGCTTTACTTTGAAGCCGGTGGTATCACTGAAGCTCGGTTCATCTTCTGTGCCGGCTGATTGAAGGGGCTTTTCTTCCGGTATTTCGGAAGGCTGATCAGCAGCAGTATCTTCACCTTCTTCAATGATCGCGGCTGTTTCAATATTGGTACTGTCCTGTGAAATTTCTGTATCGTCAGAGTCGTCTGACAGCAGCGGCTCTGCCTCTTCTTTTTCAGGTTCGTCTGTAATCAGAGGTTTGGCGGTTTCCTCGGTTTCATCGGGAGTATCTGTTAATGTTTCTTCGGCACTTTTCTGTATATCTTTGATAAAATATACCGCATATCCGCAAAGTGCCATATCACCCAAACAGGTAATGATATTGGTTAAAGTAGGTTCAATAATCTCCGTGTCGATATTGGTGACTACCGACGGGTAGGTCATTTTGATCAGCATATCAATGGCAACCACCAGTCCGCACATAATGAATGCAGAGCCGTAAACACTTGCTTTTCTTACGGCAATGGTATTGTTGACATCCGAGAAAAACATTGCCTGATAAAGAGTGAACAGCAAAAGAAAGGCGGCGGCAACAATATCGAACATTTCTGTTGCAAGGATGGATTTTGCGGTATAGCCTGAGAATATTCCCACAAACCGCAGGCATACATACATCGGTACCAACAGTGACAATGCGGGAGCTTTTTTCATTCCGTTCTGACCCGTAAAGGATATGCAGGATTCAAACAGCAGTATGCCTCCGCCGGCAATCATTATAATGCAGTTAAGTATGTCAAATATAATGGCTTCGGATTCGCCTATTTTAAGAATGGAAAGTACACCGCCGGCGATGATCATCACCGATGCTGTAAATCCGAATACACCGGTCACCTTGTTTTTGACGGGTACGGCGTGAAAGTCCTTTTTGCTGTCCAAAGCACTGAAGATATAGCCCAATATCAGCAGAATAATGAATGAACCTGCAAATATCCAGTTACACACGGCAGAACTCAGAAAGAACCCGTCTCCGTGGACATTGAATATGGTATCGCATATTTTGGCGAGTCCCCCGACCAATGTAAATATGACTGTCGGCAGCCAAAGATTTTTAAGTTTCAATATATGACACTCCTTGTATATTTCTGATCGTATCAGATGTTATTTTTGATTTTCACGTTCCGAGATAGGTGTGTACGACTTACGGTTTACCATCGAACGATAGGCGGGACGTATGATTCTTCCTCCATAAGTGACCTCTTCGATTCGGTGAGCACACCAACCCGCAATTCGTGAAACGGCAAACAAAGGAGTAAACAGATCTGACGGAATACCAAGCATATCATACACAAATCCCGAGTAAAAGTCAACGTTCGGGCAGATGATTTTTGAACTTTTCTTGATATTGAGCATTACGGACGGGGTTAGTTTTTCTACTGTTTTGTAAAGTTCAAATTCGGCTGTCATATTTTTTTCTTCGGCGATTTTGCCGGCGGTATTTTTGAGAATAACGGCACGGGGGTCGGACATAGTATAAACTGCATGACCAAAACCGTAGATCAGTCCGGAGCCGTCACCTTTTTCTTTGCGAATCACTGAGGCGAGGAAGTTGTAGACTTCGTCCTCATCTTTCCAGTCACTGACATTTTCTTTCAGTTCGTTCATCATATCCCGAACACGCAGATTGGCACCGCCGTGGCGGGGACCTTTGAGAGAGCCTATGGCACCTGCAATGGCGGAATAGGTATCTGTTCCGGAAGAGGAAAGGACTCTGGTGGTAAAGGTTGAGTTATTGCCGCCTCCGTGTTCTGCGTGAAGTATCATACAGAGATCAAGGAGTTTGGCTTCGGAATCGGTAAATTTTGTATCAAAACGCAGTGCACGCAGAATGGATTCACTGGTGGAAAGGCTGAGATCAACAGGGTGAAAAAACATACTCTGTTTATCAAAAGCTCTGCGTTTTACCTGATAGGCATAAGTCATAATCGTAGGCAGTGATGCCATCAGCTGTATAGACTGACGCATAATATTTTCAAGGGAGGTGTTGTCGGGATCGGGATCATGAGAGTAAAGGGCAAGTACCGAACGTGCCAGCTTGTTCATAACATCTTTTGAGGGGTTTTTCAGTATCATATCCTCTGCAAAATTCGGAGGAAGTTCTCTCAGGTATCCAAGTGTATCTTTAAAGCTGTCCAGTTGTTTTTCCGTCGGGAGCAGCCCGAATAAAAGCAAGAATGCGGTTTCTTCATATCCAAAGCGGTTTTCTTCCACACAGGCGTTGACAATATCATTTACGTCAATGCCTCTGTATGTCAGCTTGCCCTCATCGGGAACACGTTCACCGTCTGCCATCATAAATCCGTGTACATTGCATATATTTGTAAGGCCTGCCATTACACCTGTACCGTCAGGATTACGAAGACCTCTTTTGACATTGTAAGCGGAGTAATCAGAACTGTTGAATCCGTTGTTGTTTCTGTATTCATTACAAAGTTCTTTTAAACGTTCTCGATAGATTTTTTCGTTAAGACTCAATTTGCATAACCTCTTTTCGTTTTATATCCCCTTATCTTATTGTATCTTTTTTAATGTTGTGTGTCAAGAATACGTCAAATAATATTATACGAATTGAACGAGGTGGTATTATAAAGAAAAAGATTTTAACAGCCGTGTTATCGTTTGTGCTGATGGCGGTTCTGCCATTGTTGTCATTGAGGGCAGTGAATGACAGTATTGACAATGCAGAGGGAAAACCTCAGATGAATAAAGTATCGGAACCGTCCGAAAAAAAAGACGTTTCTGACATTTCCGCCCCCAAAAAGCTTTCTTCAGATGAGAACACCTTTATTATTTTGGATACTTCCAGCGGTCAAAAGATCACGGTCAGTGATGAGGAATTCTGTATCGGAGCACTTGCCTACGAAATGCCGCCCTCTTTTGAAACCGAAGCATTAAAGGCTCAGTGTACGGCATGTTATACCCGTTTTTGCAGAATACGAACCAATGAAAGACAAAATCCCGACAAAGAGATGAAAGGGGCGGATTTTAAGGCGGATTTGTCAAAAGGAGAATATTATCTGAGTAATGAAATTCTTAAAGAAAGATGGGGCGATCTGTATGACGAATGTTATCAGAAAATCAATGCCGCTGTCGATGATGTTTTCGGATATGTGATGACAGACAGTGACGGCAATTGCATTGATGCGGCATATCACGCTATATCCGGCGGTCAAACGGAGAATGCAAAGGATATTTTCGGGAATGAAGATGAGCATCTGATTTCTGTGGCAAGTCCTTGGGATAAATTGGTAGAAAACTATCAAAGTGAATACGAATTTTCTGATGAGGAATTTCAGAAAACAATCCTGTCAAAAGAAAAAGATGCTGATTTTTCTTCCGGTCCGGAGAAGGTGATAGGAAAAGTACAGCGTACCCCAGCCGGAACAGTCGAAAGTATTGTCATAGGAGGAAAATCCATCAGCGGAACGGATATGCGAAGTCTGTTTTCGCTCAGAAGTGCCAATTTCAGTATTACTCATCAAGACGGAAAATTCCGAATCATTGTTTTGGGCTACGGACATGGTGTGGGAATGAGTCAGTGCGGAGCCAATGCGATGGCAGAACAAGGAGCGGATTATCAGCAGATCTTAAAACATTACTATGCGGAAATTTCTCTTATCCGAAAATCACAGACCTGATCAAAAATTTCCCCCTACTATCAGCAGACAGTAAGGGGAGATATTTTAGAGCCTGTTTAATATCTGTGCCGTACGGATTTTTGAAGCGTCATTTTTTTGATAACAAGGAAAAAAGACGCAGGCATACTGGCGTATGGCAAGTCTTTTTGACGCAGTTAGCGGAAACATACGCCCAAAAGACGTACGGTACTAAGATTTTAAACAGGCTCTTAGGTTTCAATGACGGTATAGACGGTTTCGGGTGAAAGTACACGTCCGCCAAAAGCAATTCGCCAGTCCGTTACACTGTTCACGGTATAATCCCGTTCGTCGTCTTTGTGTATATCGCTGACCCAATACGGATCCTGAGTCAGTTTTGCAGTAAATCCGTCATCGTTGAATTTGACAAGTTCAAACCATATATGTTCTTTTTGATTTGGATTATCTTCATCTTTGTGCTGTTCGTCAACGTCAAGTCCTATTTTGATCAGAATGGAGTTGACACCGTTATCATAGGCATCTTTTACAAAGTGGAAACGTTCTCTTGCCAGTAAAGCCATACGATTGGTTTCCTTTGTACTGAAGAAGAAAATCGGGTTGTCACCCCATTTGTCATCAAATTCCTTGAGTTTGGTGAGGATATGCTTTTCTTCATCCTCTTCGTTTTGAAAGAGGAATAAAACAACGCTTTCGGTATTGTGTGTTTCCTGTCGGTCCTGTATGCCGCCGAGTATCAGATTTTCATATTTTCCGAGAGCCTCGGTCCAGTCAACCGTAGCAACCGTGATAGGAGTGCCGTCCGTACAATTTCCAACATGAAATGAACGGTCATTTTTAGCATCTACCGAACCGTCTGCCATCAGACTTGCCAGATGGGCAATGATCTGATAATGAATATCAAAATGTTCTTCGTCTGACTGGAGTATTTCCAGCTCAGGGATACCGCATCTGCACAGTCCGTGCGTATGAAGCCATAAATCGTCACCATCATCGTTTTTAATGCCCTGCACTGTATATAAAGAAGTGGCTGCTGGAAGAATTTCGGAACGTGCATCAAGCCGTACACGTCTGCCGCTGAGTACACGTTCAGCACTTTCATCATAAACGACTGCTAAATCGGGAACAATCGCCAGTGCCAGTTTGAGTTGAAGATGATAAGATTTTTGGCTGTCTTTGCGGAATGGCATAAAGACGGTCACGGCATTTTCGGCAATTTTGAGGATATTCAATTCTTCATCACTGAATGAGTTTTCATTGATGCCTATATCGGGAACTACAAAATCATCGAAGTAAAATCCTGCCTGATATTCTTCGTCATCATATGTTAATGTCACAAATCCGGGAGATTCTTTTGTCGGAGCCTGTTTAACGAGGACTTCAACGTCTTCGATTTCGGCAATTCTTTCAAATACGCCGTCAAAAATGCTTTCGTCAATGATCTCATTGTACGATACGACTTTCATATAGGATTCTTCTTCCCAATATTCAAGAGGTTTTTTTTCGATTTGATTGTCATCTGATTTTTTAAAATTTTCCATAAGTACCTCCGTTTAATACGATAGGCCTGTTCGATAAGCTCTTAAACACCGTGTGAACGGATTTTTTCCGCTTATCAAACAGGTCTCATTATTTTTCTCAATTATAATATAATTTGTACATTTTCGTCAATGGAAAGTGTTATACTTTGTGTATAATACTTTTTGTATAACAATATTCCCCGACAATGAGTGATACTGTCGGGGAATATCTATGAGATTACTGGAAATAAGCAACGCCGCTTTCAAAGATTTTCTGATCTTTTTCAAACGGAACATTAAAGTAGAGATGATCGCCTTTGCGTTCGGAATGACCCATTTTGCCGAGTACACGTCCATCAGGACTGGTAATACCCTCAATGGCACAGATAGAACCGTTGGGATTGTATTCAATATCGGAAGCGGGCTGTCCGTCCGGAGCAACGTATTGTGTAGCGATTTGTCCGTTGGCAATCAGTGTTCTGAGCGTATTCTCGTCTGCGGCAAATCTGCCTTCGCCGTGAGAAATCGGAACAGCAAATACATCGCCGGCTTTGACACCGGAGAACCAGGGAGATTTTACGGAAGTAACTCTTGTATAAGCCATTTTTGAAATATGTCTGCCGAGTGTGTTGAAAGTCAGTGTCGGGTCGGTTTCTTTCAGTTCAGTGATTTCGCCGTAGGGAACAAGACCGAGTTTGATCAGTGCCTGGAATCCGTTGCAGATACCGAGCATCAGTCCGTCGCGTTTTTTCAGCAGTGTATTGACAGCCTCTGAAACACGGGGATTTCTGAATGTTGTAGCAATGAATTTACCCGAACCGTCCGGTTCATCACCGCCGGAGAATCCGCCGGGCAGCATAATTATCTGTGACTGTTCTATCAGTCTGACCATCTCGTCAATGGTTTCTTCGATCGCATTGGGTGTGAGATTTCTGACGATCAGAAGCTGCGGATCAGCACCGGCTTTTTGGAAAGCACGTGCGGTATCCACTTCGCAGTTAGTGCCGGGGAATACGGGAATCAACACTTTTGGTTTTGCTGTTTTGATAAGAGGCGAAGAGGTGTTTCTTTCGCTGTAAAGCGGTACATCATACGGATTTTCAGGGCAGGCAGCTTTTGTGGGGAAAACTCCCTCTAATTTTTTGGTCCATTCATCGATCAGTTCATCAATTTTCAGTGAAGCACCGTTCACTGTAATCGTTTCATCATCGGTAGTTGTGCCGAGTTCATAGGAAAGAACGGAGGAATCCAATTCAGCACCGTCCGCCAGTTCGATGATCAGTGAACCGCTCAGGGGAGCAAACAGTTCATCGTTTGTCAGTTCCTTGGCAAAACGTAAACCAATTTTATTGCCGAATGACATCTTGGCAGCGGCTGCTGCAGCACCACCCTCACGGACAGTAGAAGCTGCAAGGATTTTACCCTCACGCATCAGTGCATAAACAGCTCGGTACATTGCTTTCAGAGCCTCCCAGTCCGGAAGAAGTGAAGATTTGTCTTCGGGAACGGGGACATAAATAACTTTTGAACCGCTCTTTTTAAAGGCTGCCGAAACGGTTTTGGAAGCCTTTGTCATTGCCACGGCAAAACTTACTAATGTAGGCGGAACATCGAGATCTTCAAACGAACCGGACATACTGTCCTTACCGCCGATAGAGGGAAGTCCCAGTTTGATTTGTGCGACAAGAGAACCTAAAAGTGCGGCGGCGGGTTTGCCCCAACGCTGCGGAACATCGTGAAGGCGTTCAAAATATTCCTGGAATGTCAATCTTGCGGTGAGAGGATCAGCACCAATGGCAAGAAGTTTAGAAAGAGATTCTACCACAGCATAAGCAGAACCGTGGAAAGGACTCCATCTGGAAATGCCGGGAATATAGCCGTAAGACATGGCTGTGGCATCATCGGTTTCTCCGTCAAGCAGCGGGATTTTTGCTGCCATTGCATCTTCGGGAGTCAGCTGTGTGATACCGCCGAAAGGCATCAGGACGGTTGCTGCTCCGATGCTGGCATCGAATCGTTCGCAAAGGCCTTTCTGCGAGCAGACTTCCAGTCTTGACAGATTAGCTTTGAAAGCCTGTGCCGTATCGAGATTTTTCAGAATATCGGGGGCTTTTTTGCGGTAGCAGTTATTTTCATCGGGAGCGGAGATATAGGCATTGGCTGTTTGTGTAACACCGTTGGTGTTCAGAAATTCACGGCTGAGGTCTACAATGACTTTTCCTCTCCAGTGCATTGTCAGACGGGGATTTTCCGTAACAACCGCAACAGCTGTTGCCTCAAGATTTTCTTTGTCCGCTTCTGCGATAAATTTGTCAACGTCTTTTTTGTCCAGTACTACTGCCATTCTTTCCTGAGATTCGGAAATAGCCAGTTCCGTACCGTCAAGACCGTCATATTTTTTGGTTACTTTGTCGAGGTCAACGGTAAGACCGTCGGCAAGTTCGCCTATGGCAACGCATACACCGCCTGCACCAAAGTCGTTGCAGCGTTTGATCAATGTAGAAACATTCTTGTTTCTGAACAGTCTTTGAATTTTGCGTTCAGTAGGCGGATTACCTTTCTGCACTTCCGCACCGCAGGTTTCGATGGAATCCATTGTATGAGCTTTTGAAGAACCGGTTGCACCGCCGCAGCCGTCACGACCTGTACGACCGCCCAGAAGTACGATCACGTCATCGGGAGAGGGTACATCTCTTACGACATTTTCTTTCGGAGAGGCACCGATTACCGCACCGATTTCCATTCTTTTTGCAGCATAGCCACTGTCATACAGTTCTGTTACCTGACCGGTTGCAAGACCTATCTGGTTGCCGTATGAACTGTAACCGGCAGCTGCACCTGTGGTGATTTTGCGTGAGGGGAGCTTGCCTTCCATTGTTTTTTCAAACGGTACAGTCGGATCGCCTGAACCCGTTACACGCATTGCCTGATATACATAGGCACGTCCCGAAAGGGGATCTCGGATTGCACCGCCCAGACAAGTAGCCGCACCGCCGAAAGGTTCGATTTCAGTGGGGTGGTTATGGGTTTCATTCTTAAATTGAACAAGCCATTGTTCTGTTTTGCCGTCTATGGTAACGGGAACTTCTATGGAGCAGGCATTGATCTCGTCACTTTGGTCGAGGTCAGGAATCAATCCTCGTTTTTTCAGGAGTTTCATTCCCACGAGAGCCATATCCATCAGCGAAACATCACGTGTGGTATCTTTTCCGTAAACTTCGTCACGGCTTTCATAATAAAGGGCAAGAGCCTCTTCGATTGTTTTGGAAAGGGCAGATTGTTCGATTTCGATTTTTTCCAATCTTGTGAGGAAAGTAGTGTGACGGCAGTGATCCGACCAGTAGGTGTCGATGACACGCAGTTCTGTAACAGTGGGGTCACGGTGTTCTGTATCACGGAAATAATCACGGCAGAACTGGAGATCAGACAGTGTCATTGCAAAGCCCATTGTATCGAAATATTGTTTCATTTCGTCATCATTCCAGGAGATGAAGCCTTCTACAACGGCAACATCATCAGGAACAGCGGATTTCATATCGAGAGAGTCGGGTTTCTCAAGTGAAGCAAGGCGGGATTCCACCGGGTTAATGAGGTAATTCTGGATTTTCTTGAATTCATCATCGGTAATATTACCCTTGACCGCAATCAGTTTGGCACTGACTACCTGAGGTCTTTCGCCCTGAGTGAGCAGCTGAACACACTGCGAAGCGGAGTCGGCTCTCTGGTCGTACTGACCCGGAAGATATTCTGTTGCAAACACACGAAAATCTTTATCTTCGGGTAAAATTTCATCATAAACGGTATCGGCATTTGTTTCACTGAGAATCGTATTTTTTGCTTTCTCAAAATCATCGCCGTCAAGACCGCTTATATCGTAGCGGTTAATGATTCTTACTTTTTCTGCATTTTTCAGTCCGAGGTTGTTCTGAAGATCTGCGAGGAGATTCTGTGCTTCCACATCGAAGCCCGGACGTTTTTCTACAAAAATTCTTTTTACAGCAGCCATTTTATCCACCAATCTCTGCACACGGGTCGTTTGATTTTGTGTCGGAAAGATGTGCAGTAATTTTAGACTGACACAAAATTTTCATAAACCTATTTTAACATACTTCTTATCATTTTTCAACAACGGAGATTTCCTTGCTGTAAAAAACAAAAAGTTCTCCCGACCCGCAGCAAAACAACGGATCGGGAGAGTAAAAGGGGACAAAATGTCAACTCTTAGTCGGTGATAATTTCGCCCTCGGAAGGACCTGCCACACAAGCAGCATTTGCTTCGTCGGTATCAATATGCATTGCCGGAGCAAATTTCGGGCTGACTCTGATGACAACATCATCGAAAATCAACTTTCTGCCTTCTCCGCCGACGGCAACTTTAACGATTTGTTTTTCTTTCAGACCAAATTTTTCGGCAGTTTCGGGGTCAAGATGTACATGTCTTTTAGCTGCGATAACGCCGCATTCGATTTCCAGTTCCCCCTCAGGACCCACCAGTTTGCAGCCGGGAGTGCCTGCAATATCGCCCGATTCTCTGACAGGGGCGGCAATACCAAGTTTGCGTGCTTCGGTCAGAGAAACTTCTACCTGGTCGGCATTTCTGACAGGACCCAGTATGGAAGCTGCCATTTCGCCTTTAGGACCTACGATTTTGACTTTTTCCTGACAGGCGAACTGTCCGGGTTGGGAAAGGTCTTTTTTCTTAGTAAGTTCTGCACCTTTTCCAAAAAGTGTTTCCAGTGTTTCCTGTGTTACATGAACGTGACGTGCTGATGTTTCAACTAAAATTTTCATTTGATTGATAACTCCTATCTCTGTATATTATAACAGTTTGTGATAATATAATTGTACAACTCTTTGTCTAAAATGTAAAGTATAATTTTAATTTAATCATATGTGTGATCACAAATTTCTTTGATCTTTTCCTGAAGTTTCAGAAAATCTTCAAATGCCGCCGGTTTGTTGTTAGGATTACGCAGAAGAGCGGCAGGGTGCAGTATCGGCATCATCAGAACACCGTTTTTCTCAAAAAACTGACCGTGTTCTTTCATAATTTTAATATCGGGCTTGATAATTTTGGCAGCAGCAATTCTGCCAAGACAGACAATGATTTTAGGTTTCAGTATTTTAAACTGACTTCTCAGCCATCGAATGCATTGCTGCTGTTCTTCGGGAAGAGGGTCTCGGTTTTTGGGAGGACGGCATTTTACGATGTTGGCAATATAGATGTTTTTGTGTCTGTCAAGGTCAACAGCGGCAAGCATTTTGTCAAGGAGTTGTCCGCCTCTTCCGACAAAAGGTTCGCCTCGGAGATCCTCATTTTCGCCGGGACCTTCACCAATCAACATTACTTCCGCATTATCAACACCCACACCAAACACTACATTGTTGCGTGTTTCACATAAACCGCAGCTTCGGCAGGCAAGACATTCTTCCTTTAATTTTTGAAATTCTTCATTTTTTTCGCTCATAATCAGACTCCCCGCTGTTATAGTAAACGACATTGATGGATGCCGATTTATTACTATTTTATCATACACAAATGTATCAGGCAAGAAAATGAAAAACATTTTTTTGGGAATATTTTTTCTATCTGTTGAATATATTACAAAATTTGATATAATAAAAAGATAAACGGTTATGTAGCTTCGGCTGAAACCGGGTTATCAAACTGAATAAAAGGGTGAAATAAACAATGTCTGAAAAGGTAAGAACAAGATTTGCTCCCAGCCCCACGGGATTTATGCACGTAGGAAATCTGAGAACCGCTCTCTATGAATATCTTATCGCAAAATCGCTTGGCGGTACATTCGTACTCAGAATTGAAGATACGGATCAGGAACGCAAAGTAGAGGGTGCGGTCGATATTATTTATCATACATTAAAGAAGGCTAAGCTGTTTCATGATGAAGGACCTGATGTCGGCGGCGAATACGGTCCTTATGTGCAGAGTGAACGAAAAGACATCTATCTGCCTTATGCAAAGCAGCTGATTGAAAATGACAAGGCATACTACTGTTTCTGTTCCAAGGAACGTCTTGATATGCTCCGTGAAAATTCCGATGACATCGGTGCAGGTTATGACCGTCACTGCCGTAATCTTTCACAGGAAGAGGTACAGGAAAAACTGAACAGTGGGATTCCGTATGTCATTCGTCAGAAAATGCCGCTGGAGGGGACCACCACATTTGAAGATGCTGTTTTTGGAACGATTTCCGTTGACAATTCGGAGCTTCAGGATCAGATCCTTGTCAAAGCTGATGGTTATCCAACCTATAATTTTGCCAATGTTATTGATGATCACACGATGAATATTACTCATGTAGTAAGAGGGAGTGAATATCTTTCCTCCACCCCCAAATATAATCTGTTGTATGAAGCATTCGGCTGGCAGATACCGACCTATGTTCATTTACCGCTCATTATGGGTAAAAATGATGACGGTTCTGTTTCAAAACTGTCAAAGCGTCACGGTGCGACCAGTTTTGAAGATCTTATCAATGACGGTTTTCTGCCCGAAGCCATTATTAACTATATCGCACTTCTGGGCTGGGCACCGAAAGACAACCGTGAAATGTTTACCATAGAAGAACTGATCGAGCATTTCTCTGTTGACGGTATCAGTAAATCTCCAGCAGTATTCGATTATGATAAACTGGAATGGTTCAACGGAGAATATATCAAGGCGATGACAACGGAACAGTTTGCAGACACGGCAATGCCCTATTTTCGTCAGGCAATCCGAACAAAAGAACTTAACTGGGTGAAACTGGCATCTATATTGCAGCAGAGAACGACCCGTCTTACACAGATTCCCGAAAAAATAGCATTTTTTGAGGAACAGCCTGAGTATGACAAGGAGATGTTTGTCAATAAAAAGAGTAAAACCAATCTTGACAATTCACCTGTTATGTTAAAGGCAGCAATAGAGGCACTTGATGCATTGCCGGAATGGACACACGACAGCCTGCACGACAGTCTGATGGAACTTGCCAAAACACTGGAAGTGAAAAACGGCACGGTGATGTGGCCTGTCAGAATTGCTGCATCAGGTATGACAGTAACACCGGGCGGAGCGGTTGAAATTCTCGATATTCTCGGCAGAGAGGAGTCTATGTCACGTCTTAAAAAAGGTTTGGCAAAACTTTCATAAAAATTCGGGAAATGGAGATGGATAAAAGGAATTTATGAATATTGAACAGCTTCAAAAAGACTTTGCTCAGGGCAAAAGAATCAAGTATATTTTCTTTTGGGGGCACAGCGAAAAAGAAGGAGAAATTACAAAGGCTTGCCTGAGTCAGTGGTATAACTGCCAATTTACCGCTGACGGTATTGACTATCATACAGCTGAGCAGTATATGATGGCACAGAAAGCGTTGCTTTTTAACGATGAAGAAATATTTCGGCGTATTATGCAGGCAAACAATCCGGGGCTGTATAAACAGCTTGGCAGGCAGATACGGAACTTTGACGAGCAAAAATGGAACGAAAACAAGTATCGTATTGTTGTTGAGGGCAATACTGCTAAATTTTTTCAGAACAAGCAGCTTCGAGAATACCTTCTCCATACCGGCAGCAGGGTATTGGTCGAGGCAAGTCCTTATGACAGAATCTGGGGAATAGGTATGCCGAAAGATGACCCGAATGTCGAAAATCCGCTGATGTGGAAAGGTATTAACCTTCTCGGATTTGCATTGATGGATGTAAGAGAGGCACTCAATTCGTTCGAAAATGACGAATAAATACAAAAGTTTCGGTCAAGCCTTTTCAAAGGCTTGCAGGGTCAAGGGACAACGTCCCTTGCTGCTTTCCGCAGAGAGCAAAATCCCTTTGCCGACCGTTACAAAATAACTAAAAAGGAGAGATAAAAATGGCAGAGGAAATGGAACTTGCCGCAGGTAACTTTATATATGATTTTATCAAAGAAGATATTGCCCCCGGAGGTCAGTATGAGGGAAAAGAAGTGCATACACGTTTTCCTCCCGAACCCAACGGCTATCTTCATATCGGTCACGCAAAGGCGATCTGTGTTGACTTTGGTATGGCGGAGCGTTTTAACGGCAAATGTAATCTCAGAATGGACGATACCAACCCCACCAAAGAAGACGTGGAATATGTAGATGCGATTAAAGAAGACATCTCTTGGCTCGGGTTCAAATGGGACGACAGATTTTATTTTGCTTCGGAATATTTTGATAAAATGTACGGATATGCCGTAGAACTGATAAAAAAAGGTCTTGCCTATGTCTGTGAATTGAATGCCGAACAAATGCGTGAAAACAGAGGAGATCTTACACACCCTGCCGTAAGTCCCTATCGTGACAGACCGATCGAAGAGAGTCTGGATTTGTTTGAGCGTATGAAAAACGGTGAGTTTGAGGACGGCAAAATGACGCTCCGTGCCAAAATAGATCTGAACAGCGGCAATTTCAATATGCGTGACCCCGTGATATACCGAATCAACCGTATCACACACCATCGTACAGGTGATCAATGGTGCATCTATCCGATGTATGATTTTGCCCATCCGATAGAAGATGCCATAGAGGGTATCACCCATTCACTTTGTACACTGGAATTTGAAGATCACAGACCGCTTTACGACTGGGTCATTGCCAATACTTCGGTTCCGGCAGTCCCACGTCAGATCGAATTTGCAAGGCTCGGTATCAATAATACCGTGATGAGCAAAAGAAAACTTCGCAAGCTTGTGGAAGAAAATTATGTCAGCGGTTGGGACGATCCCCGTATGCCGACACTCTGCGGTCTGAGAAGACGAGGCTATACACCTGCGTCCATACGCAATTTCTGTGAAAGAATTGGTGTCGCAAAATCCAACAGTGTGGTGGAATACAGTTTTCTGGAGCATTGTCTGAGGGAAGACCTCAATATCAACGCTCAGCGTGTAATGACGGTCATCCGTCCAATCAAATTGGTGATCACCAATTATCCCGAAGACAAGACCGAAACGTTTGAAGTGGAAAATAATCCGAATAAGGAATCGGACGGCACACGCACTATCACATTCAGCCGAGAATGTTATATTGAAGAAGAAGATTTTCTGGAAGAAAAAATAAAAGGCTATAATCGTCTTTATCCCGGCAATGAAGTAAGACTGAAATCGGCATATATTGTAAAATGTACGGGCTGTAAAAAAGATGAAAACGGCAAAGTGACAGAAGTTTATGCGGAATATGATCCTCTCACAAGAGGCGGGGACACTCCCGACGGACGAAAAGTAAGAGGTACGATACATTGGGTCGATGCCAATAATTATGTTGATGCCGAGGTTCGTTTGTATGAAAATCTTTTTACCGATCCCGAACCTGATACAAGCGATAAAAACTTTCTTGATTATATCAATCCGAACAGCCTTACGGTTCTCAAAAACTGTAAAGCTGAAAGATCACTGGAAAATGCCGAAGTTCCGGCAAATTATCAGTTTATGCGTCTGGGCTATTTTTGCTTTGATAAAGATAGTACCAAGGGTAGCCTGATATTTAACAGAAGTGTTTCACTGAAAGATGGTTTCAAACGTAAAAAATAATATGGTTCAGGGGGGATTTATATGCAGAGTAAAACAAGTGCTATTATTCTTGCCGGCGGCGAGGGCAGAAGAATGAAATCAAACAGACCAAAGGTGCTCGCTGAAGTTTTGTTCAAGCCGATGCTCAGATGGGTCATCGATGCCGTGAGAAGTGCAGGCATCAAGGATATATGTGTTGTTACAGGAAGCAAACGGGAGTTTGTGGATGAATATCTGGATTCGCTGCCGTTTAAGGTTGAAACAGTTTTTCAATCCGAAAGACTGGGTACAGCCCATGCTGTAATGCAGGCAATGCCGTTTCTGGAAGAACACAGGGGCAGTGATGTACTGATTCTTAACGGCGACGCTCCGTTTATTGCGGTTGAAACCATTCGTGATGCGTTTGTAATGCATAATCAGATAGGTGAAGTTGATACCGAAGTATTTGAATGGGATAACCTTCTTGACTCGTCGGACGAACGAGGCTGTACGGTGATTTCGGCAGATGTAGACGATCCTACCGGTTACGGACGTATTATCCACGAAACAGCAGACAGCAATGATTACAATCTGAATATGCTGAAAGCAATCGTAGAGGAAAAGGAAGCCAACGACGAAATACGCAAAATCACGGAAGTTAATTCGGGTGCCTATTGGTTTGAAGTAGATTCGCTGATTGATGCTTTGGGAAAGGTTGAAAAGAGCGAAAAAACGGGAGAATATTATCTTACCGATACGATTTCGATTATTAAAAACAGCGGAAAAGCCGTACTTGCGTTCAAAGCAAAAAATGCCGATTCTGTACTCGGTGCAAACGACTGTATACAGCTTTCGCAGCTCAATGCCATTGCAAGAAAAAGAGTACTGGAAAAACATATGAAAAACGGTGTCAACATACCATGCACGGACGGTGTGATTATTGGCAAAGATGTAAAAATTGGTACCAATACCTCTATACTTCCGTCAAGTGTCCTGAGAGGAAAAACCGTGATAGGTGATTTTTGTGAAATAGGTCCGTCTGCTTATCTCGATTCCTGTGAGGTTTCTGATAATAATTATCTCTCAAATGTCACGATGAAAAATCATAAATTATGACAAACGAAAAAGTCAAGAATTTTATTTTGAGTATTGTGCATAATAAATTGTAATTTGTAAATAGTTTTAAAAAAACTCTCCAATGATACAATAATTTTAGTAATGTATCCGTTATTTGATTAAAAACTTGATTTTTCGACAAATAGGTATTAAAATAAAATAGAATGTTATGAATAGTACTTGTGCAGTACTTCCTTTTGCTATTAAAATTATATGGGGAGACGAGTCAAATGAATTTTCACGGGAAAAATATTAAAATCTTTACCTGTAATGCCAGCAGAGCAGTCGCTCAGCAGATCGCATCAGCTCTTGACAACGGTTCGGTCGGCAAATCTGAGGTAACCAGTTTCAGCGACGGCGAAATCGCTGTATCACTTCACGAATCGGTCAGAGGTTCCGAATGTTTTATCGTTCAGTCTACCTGTGCTCCTGTTAATGACAATATTATGGAGCTGCTGATTATGATCGATGCTATGAAGCGTGCATCTGCCGCAAGAATTACCGCTGTTATTCCGTATTTCGGTTATGCACGTCAGGACAGGAAAGCAAAGGCAAGAGATCCGATTTCTGCAAAACTCGTTGCTGACCTCATCACTACGGCAGGTGCTGACCGTGTTCTTACAATGGATCTTCACGCAGCACAGATTCAGGGATTCTTTAATATTCCCGTTGATCACCTTGTAGGTGCTCCTATTCTCGCCAACTTCTTTAAAAAGAAAATCGGCAATGATACCGATGAGTATGTTGTTGTATCGCCCGACCTGGGTTCCGTCACAAGAGCAAGAAATTTTGCGACAAGACTCGGCTGTCCGATCGCTATTATCGACAAACGCCGCCAGAGAGCAAATGTAAGCGAAGTAATGAATATTATCGGTGAAGTAAAGGGTAAGAAAGTTATTCTCGTTGACGATATGATTGATACTGCCGGTACTCTCTGCAATGCTGCTCAGGCTGTTGTGGAAATCGGCGGTGCAACGGAAGTTTATGCCGGTGCAACACACGCTGTTCTTTCCGGACCTGCCATAGACAGAATTAAAAACAGTGTGATCAAAGAAGTAATTCTTCTTGATACTATTACTGTTCCTCAGGAAAAAATGCTTGATAAGTTTACCATTCTTCCTGTTGCTCCTGTTTTTGCAGAAGCAATCGAAAGAATTTATGAGGACAAACCTGTATCCTCCATCTATGTTTAATTGCCTGAATATTGGCTTTTTGACAAACGGTTCCGATTTTGGTCGGGACCGTTTTTATATTGTCGGCAAATGAAATTTCTTGATTTGCCGACAATGATTGATTGACATTGGAAATGACCTGACGTATGATATTGAAAAAGGCGGTGAGTGAATGGCAAGTCTGGAAAGCTACATCAAGTGGCGTGGCGATATACTTTTTGAGGAAAGAGAATTTAATGAAATAGACAACCTCGTTTTTTGTACACTCAGTTATCTGGATATGAACGGATCTCTCAGCAGCAAAGATTTTATACCGCTGATTGATCTGTATGCACGTATTGTATCAGACAGCGGACTGAATATTAAAAATGCCGATAAAGCATTGGACAGATACAAAGACTTTTTGTTTGATGCATCGCAGTCCGCAAGGTTCGGAAATGTGGTGATTTCTGATTATGTTGATATGATCGATGATGCGAAAAATCTTCAGTTTTCCGCAATGGTGTTTCATATTGATAGGCGAACTTCCTATATTGTTTTCAGAGGAACCGATGAAACCATTACGGGCTGGAAAGAAGATTTTATGATGAGTTTCAGCAAAACTTCTGCCCAGGAAACAGCTCTGAAATATACCAATGCCGTGATGCAAAAATATAAAGATAATGAATTTTTAATAGGCGGACATTCTAAAGGAGGTAATCTCGCACTGTACACAGCAGAAAACCTGAGCAAAGAAAATCTTGACAGGATCAAACATATCTATATTAACGACGGTCCGGGATTGTCGGAAGATGTTTTCGGAAGTATTAATATAGAACATATTCGCAGTAAGACCACCAAAATCATACCTGAATTTTGTGTAATAGGAAAGCTGTTTGACACACAGTTTCATCATTGTAAAATCGTAAAAAGCTCTGCTTCCGGAATTGCTCAGCACGATATTGTGACGTGGGAAGTGCAGGACGGAGAACTTTTGCTGTGCCGTGAAAATACCCCCGAAAGCGTATGGATTAATCAGACCTTTGAACAATGGCTTTCGGGGATCTCCATCCCTGAAAGAGAAAACATTGTCAACCGACTTTTTGATGTGCTTACTTTAAACGGTGCCGTAACGATTCAGGATCTTTCTAATGACGAAAAATTTGATTTTGCCGCTGTGCTTCGTAATTTCAGCGGCAGCAAAGATAAAGGCTTTAAACGAAAAATCGGGTCATTGCCCGTGACGGCATTTTTTGACAGAATTCTGCATAAAATCAAAAATGGAAAAGCAGTCGATATGATTCAAAATTATCCGCCCGTGAAGGCAATTGCATTGATTGTTTTTGGAGTTTTGTTTTTTGTGCTGCCTGAAAATTTGATAATGGTTTCTGTTTCGATTGTGTTGTTAGTTCTCCTGAGTATCAATGTATTTGTTACAGTCAGACATCTTATCCGATCGAGGTGGAATTTCCGCCAAAACCAGCCAAGAGTGTATTTCGCCATTATTTTTGCGGTGTTTTATGCGGTATTGATTGTCAAGCCGAATGCGTTGTTTATTCTGAGCAGCGGTGTTTTCGGAACCGGATTTTTATGTACGACATACAATTACATTGAACGAATTCGCAGTTCTGACAACAGACCTGATAAAATATGGTATATGATCAGAAGCGTCCTGTTTGCTTTGTTGGGAGCAAGTATTCTGGTTGTACCTTCTTCGAGCATTATCTTGTATTCGTTGGCTGTTGGTACGGTGCTTGTGATTGACGGTATATACCGACTGGTGAGATATATCAGAAATCGGTGATAGAAAAGAGTTTTTCATTTCTGAATAGGAAAATCCGTAAATATTGATAGATGTTTACGGATTTTTTGTATAAAATAGATTAAAAATAATTAACACCGGAAGTGGATTGTGTTATATTATATTATATTATAACGAATAATGCATTTTGACATTTATTTTTACGGTACAAAGTGTCAGGATCATTATCTATCTGGTAAGGGGGAATTTTTAATGAGCAGAAAAAAGAAAAATGCTGTTAAACGAATTTTTGCGGCTTCTCTTGCAATGATGTTAGTTTCAGGAGTACTGCCGTGGCAGCCGGTGAACGATGTACTGGGTGTGGCTGTTTCGGCAAATGCAGCGGCTGTAACAAAACAGGATACAGGAGATCAGTTTGATACTGATGATTTTTCCTTGGACAGCAGAACCGGCATTTATATTGACAAGACATTTCAGGAGCAGGAAGTGAACTGGACGCAGCTCAGCGGTACTACTGTTGAACTTGAAATAATGGAATGGATTAAGTTTTCTGTCTATGACGAAAATGGTAATCCTGTGGCTTGCGACGAAGGAGCAAATAACACCAGTTCTGCCATCTATCGGTATACGTTTGAAAAAGAGTCGGACAAAACATATTATCTTGTCAGAAACGGTATCAACCTTGATGATGAAACGGTCGGCGGTCATATTGTGTTCCGTATACCCAACAGCAAATGGGTTAATCATATGCAAAGCGTCAAGTATACGGGCGAACCTGTTGAGGCAGTGATAGAGAACTTTTTAGATCCGTATGCAGATAACAGCCTTTTTGAGGATTCCGAAGGCAATTTTGATATGGAAGCGTTTTCGCAGTGCATTGATGTTGTCTATGAAAACAATATCAATGTCGGTACAGCAGAATTGATCTTCAAGGCAAAAGAAAATTCGGGATTTGTGGGTTCATATGTTTATCGTTACCAGATAGAACCTGCACAGTTTACTGATGTTGATTTTAATGATCCGATGAATCCGATTGTATATTTTAATAATACGATTCTGGAAAGAGATAAAGATTATACAGTTGAGAATAACGGTGGCTCCACCATTGTTACAGGTATCAATAATTTCAACAATGTGTGGGAGTGCTTCTCTGAAACGGAAATAGAATTCAGTGAATGCAATATCACTGTTACGCCGAATGTTTACGAAGGAGTATCGTTCAGACCTGTTATTACAGTGGAATATGATTGCGATGATGATGTAATGGAACTGGTTGAAGGTCAGGATTATGTCTTTACGCTGCTCAATGACAGCGGCGAAGAAGTGGAAATGGTAACAGGACCGGGAACATATTACATATGTCTTGAAAATCCGAATACGGGAAATCGGTGGTCGCAGGAATATACAGTCACATCATTGGCGGTGTCTTTAGGAGACTGCGATGTATTGTTGACTCCCGATGTGATGGTTTATACAGGAACAGCCTTTACACCCACTGTCAAAGTAGTATATACTAATCCTGCTGACAACAGTAAAACCACACTGGAAGAGGGAAAAGATTATACCGTTGAGTTTGCCGATTCACGTGGAAATATAGTGGAACAGATTGAAGCCGCAGGAGAATATTCGGTGATTCTGGAAAATCTGAATGATGACGGCGATGTATATGAAGAAGACTTTGAAGTCCTTGCTAAACCGAAACTCTCTATGTGTGAGATAAACGTAATTCCTGAAACACCTGTCTATAAGGGCACAGCATTTAAGCCTGAAATATCGGTGACGTATACTAATCCGATTACCAATGATCAGATCACTCTGAAAGAGGGAGAAGACTATCGTCTGTCCTTTAAAAATGCAACCGGAGATGTTGTTGAAAATATCACATCGAGCGGTGACTATTCCGTTGAAGCAGAAGACCTTCATTATGTTGGTGAATGTGCAGAACTTGACTTTACGGTAGAGGAACATATCCACAGCTACGATAAACCTGTATGGCAGTGGGCTGACGATCATCTTTCTGCCTCTGCTGTATTTGAATGCACAGAATGTGGAGAAACAAAAACTGTCAACGCAGATGCTGCGGTAGAAAAAGAGGCAGCAGCAACTATTTATAAAGTAGTTGCTATGATCGACTATACGATATATGAGGAACAGTTTGTTCAGCTGCTTGAAAATACTTCTTCTGTTTCTGCTGATACCATTCAGCTTGGTCAGACGGTAACGGTGAATCTGTCAGCTTCTGAAGCAGGAAACGGCGAACGCACTTATGCGGTGCTTTATAAAAAGACATCCGACAAGAGCTGGAAAACAGTGTAGAGTTATGGTACTAATACACAAGTCAGCATCAAGCCCGCAGCAGCGGAAGAGTATATGATTTGTGCAAAGGTAAAAGATGCCAACGGCAAAGTTTATTCCAAGTATTTTACAGTTAATGTAAAATCTCCGAGAAATACTTCAACGGTATCTGCCGAATCTATCAATGTGGGAGAAAAGGTGACAGTGAATGTATCATCAGCAGATATTGACGGCAGCTGCACCTATTCTGTATTGTATAAAAAGGCATCCGATGACAAATGGAAGACAGTATTGAGCTACGGCGAAAACAATCAGGTTTCCTTTAAACCTGCCGAAGCCGGTGCTTATGATGTTTGTGCAAAAGTAAAGACTGCTGACGGCAAAGTTTATTCCAAATATTTTACGGTTAATGTAAAATCTCCGAAAAATACTTCAACAATATCTGCGGAAGCGATTACTCTGGGCAAAAGCCTGACTGTTAATGTATCGGCAGAAGATATAGACGGTGCGTGCACCTATTCCGTATTGTATAAAAAAGAATCCGGTGACAAGTGGAAGACAGTATTGAGCTACGGTGAAAATACCAAAGTTTCCTTTAAGCCTGCCGAAGCCTGCACTTATGATGTTTGTGCAAAGGTAAAGACTGCCAACGGAAAAGTTTATTCCAAATACTTCAAAGTTCACGTATCTGATGTTAAAAATACTTCGACCATTTCTGCCGAATCTATTGTATTGGGTTCCAAAGTAACGGTTCAGCTTTCTTCCGAAGGCGGTTCAGGTGAGTGTCTGTACTCTGTTCTTTATAAGAAATCAAGTGATACTACTTGGAAAACCGCACAAAGCTATGGCACAGCAACCACGGTTGCAATTAAACCTGCGGCAGCGGTTCCTTATGATGTTTGTGCAAAAGTAAAAGATGAAAATGGTGCGATTTCTTCTGTATACTTTACAGTGAATGTAAGCGAAAAACAATAAATCCTATCAGCTTCCCGCCTGTTGTATAATGCAGAGGCGGGAAGTTTTTTACCTCGATTGTATGAAAAATATAATTGACAAAATAATTTGTTGTATTGTATAATTAAACTGTATTTTTTAAAATTACGGAGGAATAAAATATGCAAAAAATACCGTTTATAACCAAAGAACAGGCGGATGAAATCATTCAAAAATATCCGACACCATTTCATATATATGACGAAAAAGGCATCAGAGAAAATGCACGCAGACTCAAGCAGGCATTTTCCTGGAATAAGGGATTTAAAGAATTTTTTGCCGTTAAGGCTACCCCGAATCCGAGTATTCTGAAAATACTCAGGGAAGAGGGCTGCGGTACGGACTGTTCTTCTTATTCCGAATTGCTGATGAGTCAAAAATGCGGTTTTCAATATCCTGAAATTATGTTTTCTTCCAATGATACTCCGAAAGAAGAATTTCAGTATGCAAAGGAAATCGGAGCAATCATCAATCTTGATGATATTACACACATTGATGTCCTGAATGATGCCTGCGGAATTCCCGAAACGGTTTGCTGCCGCTTCAATCCCGGCGGAAAGTTCTCCATCTCCACCACCATTATGGATAACCCCGGCGATGCGAAGTACGGTATGACAAGAGAACAGATCAAAGAAGCATACATAAGACTGAAAGAACTCGGAGTTAAGGAATTTGGTATACACGCATTCCTTGCCAGCAATACTGTTTCCAATGAATATTATCCGACGCTTGCCAGAATTCTGTTTGAACTTGCCGTTGAACTTAAAAATGAAACCGGTGTGCACATCGGATTTATTAATCTTTCGGGTGGTGTAGGCGTTCCGTATACACCCGATAAAGAACCAAATGACATTTTGGTGATCGGTGAAGGCGTTCATCAGGCATTTGATGATATTCTGGTTCCGGCAGGTATGGGTGATGTCAAGATCTTTACCGAACTGGGCAGATTTATGCTTGCCCCTTATGGTCATCTTGTTACCAAAGCAATTAATGAAAAGCATATTTATAAAGAATATATAGGTGTTGATGCTTGTGCCGTTAATCTGATGCGTCCTGCTATGTACGGTGCTTATCATCATATTACTGTGTTGGGCAAAGAAAACCAGCCCTGTGAATACACCTATGATATAACAGGTTCTCTCTGCGAAAATAACGACAAGTTTGCTATTGACAGAAAACTCCCCAAAATTGATATGGGTGATCTTCTGGTAATTCATGATACAGGTGCTCACGGCTTTGCGATGGGTTATAACTATAATGGTAAACTCAAGTCCGCTGAACTCCTTCTCAGAGAAGATGGTTCGGTTACGGAAATACGCCGTGCAGAAACGGTTGACGATTATTTTGCGACCCTTGAAGGTTACTGGAATGTTCTTTAATTTTTAATGATTGCCACTTGAAAAAACAGAAAATATATTCTATAATTAATATAGATACATTTTATTAAAAACAGGAGGTATTCTTATGCAGTTAATCAAAAAATGTCTGGCAGAGTGTATCGGAACTTTTGTGCTGGTACTTTTTGGATGCGGTACAGCAGTTGCCGTGAGCTGTTCGGTGAGTAATCCGGCAGGTTATCTCATTACAGCACTTGCATTTGGTCTGGTGATTGTTGCGATGGCATATTCCATCGGTAATATATCGGGTTGCCATATTAATCCTGCCGTTTCTCTTGCGATGCTGATAAGTAAAAAAATGTCGGTAAAAGAATTCTTTGCTTATATATGCTCGCAGTTTATCGGAGGTATCGCAGGAGGGGCGATGCTTTTTGCAATGTTCCCGCCGTCATCAGGTCTTGGCACAAACGGTCTTTACAATAACAATATCGCCGCAACTTTGCTGATAGAGATTATTCTGACTTTTGTTTTTGTAATTGCCATTCTCGGCGTTACATCTAAGGTACAGAACGGTGCGGTTGCCGGTATTGTGATTGGATTATCACTTACTTTGGTACATCTTTTTGGTATTTATTTTACAGGTACATCGGTTAATCCGGCAAGAAGTTTCGGCCCGGCCATTTTTGCGGGAGGAGATGCTTTTGCAAATGTATGGATCTTTATTATTGCACCTTTGATTGGTGCTGTTTTGGCTGCTGTTATTTATCAGTTTTTGGCAGACAAAAATCCGGAAGATGAAGCAGCTCCGGAAACTGCTGTAAAACCCGCAGTGAAAAAAACTGTTTCTTCAAAGAAAAAGAAAAGATAATTGAATGAGTAGGACAAGCGGCAGTTTTGTGATTGCCGCTTGTTTTGCGATGTATCATTATTCTGATAAAATACAATGATAGCAACAAATATCGGAGGAATATTTATGTATAAAACAACAGTGAAAGTTGACGGTATGATGTGTGTTATGTGTGAATCTCATATCAATGAGGCGATGAAGAAAAATTTTAAAATTAAAAAAATCAGTTCATCACACGAAAAAGGGCTGACAGAAATTGTATCTGAAAATGAACTTTCGGAAAGTAAAATCAATGAAGTGATAGAGGAAGCCGGCTATAAAGCAGTTTCCGTTGAAAGCAAACCTTATGAAAAAAAGGGACTTGGCATTTTCGGAAAAAATAAATGATCAACATCAGGTGGCACAAACGTGTCGCCTTTTTTGTTATATAATATTTCATTAAATTATTGACATAGTTTTTGCCGGATTATATAATATAAATTGTAGAAAATAAACAAGGTGGAATGATGATGAGCAGTATACAGCAGTTGATTCAGATATACGGTCAAACCAGTGATCAATCTTATTACAATAGAATTATAGAAAAAATAAATAGTAATCAAAAAATATGGGTATCACGTTCGAGTGTTACCAATAATTTCTATGTGGATTATGTCAAAGGTGCTCCTACGGCATTTATTTTTTCAGAGGGGAGATTCTGTGAGGATTTCAGGGAGTTTCTTGCCTCATCGGGCATTATCATCGAAACATCGGAATGTAATGTGATTGACAGAGGTGCTATGTTCAGTGATATGTACCGCAGCGGAATAGAACAGGTTGTTATTGATAACGGAAAAACGCTGTTATATGCACAGTTGTCAGATTTTGCAGAAAAACCGGATTATTCAAAATTGCCCGAATCCGGTCGTCCTATTGTCAATCCCGAGCTGGTGCAAAGTGCAAACAGTTTTTATCAGACGGCAGCTGTTGATCAAAACAGCCGGCAGTTTGAGGACGTGATGCTCCAAAATGTATTCCGTGCAAAATATCTTTTGCCGCTGATTGACAGTGAAGCAAAGGCTCAGGGAGAAACTTTGTGCAAAATGAAAACAGGTGAGGGGCAGATGCTGCTGATTCCTGCGATGAAGATGCAGGACGGAGCGAACTGCATACCGGTGTTCACCGATTGGATAGAATTGAAAAAATTTGATGAAAACAGGATATGCAGCGGGAATATTATATCATTTAAAGAGATAGAGTATTTTTGCAGCGGAGGTGCAAAGGTATCGATCAATCCTATGGGATTTAATATGATACTGGATAAAAATACAGTGAATTATATTAATCATTCGGTAAAAGGCGAATCCGAAAATATCACTGTTTTTTCACTTGATACCGTTCAGGGAGAAATGATCAGTGCCATGACCGCTTTGTTTGAAAAATCGGGAATTGTCAGCAATGCATATATATGTGGAATTCGCAAAGACGGTGTGCCGGGGTATCTGATCATTATTGACTGCGATGAGGGGAAAGAAAATGATGTGGCGGAATTTCCGAAAATTCTTTCACAGTATTCCGATGGTGTGCCAATTCATATGGTAAAATATAACAGCGAATTTGGTAAGCAGGCGGCACAGGGCAGAGAAGCATTTTACACAAGAATCAAAATTTAAAAAACAGATTTTATGGTTGAGGTTCTTCGTTGGGAATGAACATCATCAAAAGTACTGCAAGAAGCCCGATGCCGCAAAATAAAACGGATTTTTCGTTGAACACTTTTGTGATAAACGAGCTGATCACGGCACCAAAAATAAAAAACAGATTAATGGAATAATATTTGATCGCAGAATAAAGATCTGTTTTTGTATGAGATTTTTGATAACGCATCAGCATTTCGGAAGCACTTCTGAGATTACCTGTACACATTGTGGTGGCACAGGTGATGTCGTGTATTTTTCGGAAGCTTTGTACCTGCAAAGAACATACAAATGAGATAAGGACATTGGCACTCATATCATATATACCTGCTCGTTCATTTGTGCTCGGTATAAAAGCAACAATAAGAATCGTGATGAGTTCTATTAAAATAATAATCTGACGCCAGTGAAAAGTTTGAGTTCCAATTTTACGAATCAATTCCGAAACGAAAACACCGAGAATAAATGCGGATATGGGTATGATATAAATTAGTGCGTCCAAAAAATTTCCATCGGCAATGTTCAGAGCGAGAAGTACAATATTGCCGGTCTGGGCATTGGCGAATACACCGCCTCTTGCGATATAGGTATATGCATCCAAATACCCGCCTGCCACAGCGAGTATTGCTCCTACTGCCAATGTTTCGGACATCTGAACTTTTGATTTGATTTTCATTGCAATCACCTTCAACTATATCATAGCACAAAATAGTTCAAAAATCAAAGTAAGGCAAGGACATCAACTTTGTTCATCTTTTCTTGGGGCAAACCTTTCTCAGAAGAAAGGTTCTTCCCCAAACCCCTTTCCAAAGACTTTGAATATAGATTATGCGTGGAATATCAAAAGTTTCGCCCACCTTTTCAAAGGCGGCGGGGTGCAGGGGCAGAGTCCCTGCTCGCTCTCCGCAGAGAGCGAAATCCCTTTTTAGAGGTGGCAAGTTTTATATGTAAAACAGTAATCAACAGCGTACAGATACGCTATTTTAAGACAGGAGGTTTATTTTATGATTTTTTCTCGTGGTATGCGTGACAAGATAAGTAAGTATGTTGATATTCATTCTGATATAAAAGTAACAATGTCAATCAGCGGAACATCAGTTTATGATTATTGCTGTTTTGGTATAGATAAGGCCGGAAAACTTTCGGACGAAAGATATATGATATTTTATAATCAGACTTTTTCGCCAAATAATGAAATAAAATTCACACCTTTGGATAATTCTTCGGAATTCATCATCAATCTGTCAAAACTTCCTCAGAATATTGACAAACTTGTTTTTACGGCAAGTATTGACGGCAGCGGTACAATGAAAGATATTTCAAAATTCTCATTTTTACTGTCACAAAACGGTTCGGAAAAAATTTCTATGGAACTAAGCGGAAAAGATTTTAAAGACGAAAAGGCGATTATTTCAGCTGAATTTTACAGAAAAGATGAATGGAGAATTGCCGGTGTAGCAAATGGTTTTAACGGCGGTTTATCTGCATTGCTTGCTAAATACGGCGGCACAGAAATGAAATCCGATGCTGATGTATCTGTGAATGAGCCCAATATATCGGCAAGTACACAGTCGAGTTCAGCGTTTAACACATCGATAAGTTCGCAGTCGAGTTCAGCGTTTAACACATCGATAAGTTCGCAATCAAGTTCAGCGTTTAACACGCCGACAAGTTCGCAGTCGAGTTCAGCGTTTAGCACGCCGACAAATTCGCAGTCAAGTTCAGTGTTTAACACGCCGACAAGTCCGCAGTCAAGTTCAGCGTTTAACACGCCGACAAGTACACAGCCGAGCTTAGCGTTTAACACACCGACAAGTCCGCAGTCAAGTTCAGTGTTTAACACGCCGACAAGTCCGCAGTCAAGTTCAGCGTTTAACACGCCGACAAATTCGCAGTC
>CACYDP010000075.1 GCA_902773135.1 uncultured Ruminococcus sp. | reverse complement strand
GGGCATAAATGACAATTTGTTCTGGTGAATACAAATCCTGAAACTCTTCGTCTGTATATTCCTTGACTTCCAGTACGCCGTCTTTCAGAAATGCGGCAAGGTCAGTTTTGATAACCTCACATTTTGACCAGTCGAGCACGCTGTCATCATCTTGTCCGGTAAAATGGATCACTTCATCGTCGGAAACATAGACGCCATGATGTGCGTACAGCCCGCCTATACGTTTGACACGAATATGATCACCTTTTTGTGGTTGCTTTTGCACCCAGTTTTCCTTTATTTCGATGTAGTCTGCTATATCGATGATAGGAAAATTAGGAGAAATAGTCGAATCTGCCACATCATTGATTATATTTGATGTTAGGTTATTCATTTTCGTTCTCCAATCCTGGAATAACGCTTTTTTTATCAATTACGTATCCTACTCCAAAAAGACTTGATATGTCATTTAGCATACATTTCAACTCAGATAAAATAAGCCAGATATAATAATTCTTGACAGTTTCATTTTTGTCTTTATCCTTATGAGCAAATTTTGTATCTCTTCTTGTTTTTATATTTATTATATATTCCTTATAATTGTCTGAATTCCATAAGTTATCATAATCATGTAACTTAGCTTTTCCTGCTTCTTTTATTTTGAACACATCTGCATTATTTATACATTTCTTCAGTACATTACATTCAACCAATACATTGGAGTCTTCTTTTATTTTTTTAATGTTGAAAAATTTTGCTAATGAAACAATCACATTTTCATATACAGAATTACAGGTTAATTCAATTATCTTGGATTCATTGGAAATATCACGTTTCCTATCATAATAATGGTATAATCTGCAAATGTTTTCAACATAAACGTACTCATCCATCCATTCTTTAATAGTGATAATTATGTCTTGCTTCATTTCTTCATCTTTACCCATTATTTTAACCCCTTTCTCATCTTGAACATTAGCGAATTAAACTGCTTGTCACGTCTGGCTTGTTCCTGTCCATAGGATTTGGCGTCCGCCAGATAAATCTCATAATTCTTCTTTTTCAGTTCAGAGAACTCCGTCAGAATTGTTTCTGAAATCTTATCAAGGTCATTATCGGAAATAAGTGCAAGCACATCGTCGATCTGAATATCAAGCAAATCATTCGCCCAGTTGAGAATGAATATTCTGTCCTCAGCCTTTGCACAGTTGAACACAATGCTCTGCAAAGCGTTCTGGAAATCGGCTGTCAGCTTGTAGAGCTTGCTTTCTGCTTCGAGCTTGTCCTGAATGTCACCGTTGGACTGAAACGCAAAATTCTGATAAATGCCCTTACGTTCCTCACGATAGAACGTATCCACGGCATTTCTGTACACTTCCAGTTCTGCAATGATCTGCTGTGCTACGGAAATCTCATCTTCCTTGACCATTGCGACACGCTCATGCAGTTCATGCTCAACAATAGGCTGGAATTTTTGTTCAATGCGGAAACGAAGCGTCTGCCAGTCGGAGAACCATTTCTGCCATATTTCTTCTTCGATGCCGTCCTCCTCACAAGAGCCTTTCAGCTCCTCACGGTAGGTTGTGCGGAATACCTTGTATTTTTCCGTCCACTGCTCCCACGCTTCGATCGCCCAGACAACATACTGATGATTCTCCTCGAAAAATTCAATCTTTTTCAGGGCATTGCGGATAATCTTTGCTGTATTTTCGGCAATAAACGAGAAACTTGCACGTTCTTCCTTTTCAAGCAAAGCAAGCTGATGAATGGCATCATCGCCGTTGTCAATCTCGTCAATGCGGTATTCCAGTTCGTCCGCCTGATGCTTGACAGCGAGAATTTTCGACTTGACGCTGTTCATTCCGAGTGAGAAACGGCTTGCGAAATAACGCTGACGTTCACGGAGCAGGTTGTTTTCCTCAGCGGTTAGCTGGTCGCTGTTTTCGTACTTCTTGCCGAGTTTCAGACCGATGATATTGAAGTCACGGATAACGTCCTCTTTTTCGGTTTCGTAGTAGTCGAGCTTTTCGAGAAGCTCCTCCACCCACTGCTGAACCGCCTGATAATACTTGATGATAGAGCCGTCTATGCCTTTGATATCGTACTTTGTAAGCAGTGCCGTGTAATCAAATGTCGAGGACAGCAGGACAACCGTTTGCAGACTTTCGATTTCTTCCTGCAATGTCTGCAATTGCTCCATGAGACATGGCTTTTCGTAGTATATCTTCTTGTAAAGTTCTGTGATTTCCTCATCATCAAAGATAGGCCAGAGGTCATTTTGCGTGAAAAGGTCAAGGGTGAATTGCAGGCGTTCTTTTTCGGTGTAATTTGGGTTGTTGGGAGAGACATTTTTCTGATAATCTGATCCATTAATTAATGTAGCTGAGCAAGGTAATAAGGAAGCTTGTCTATTTGTGATATCAGCATTTTCTCCATTATCATCCAAATCCTTTCCTCGTTGATAACCATTATATATTACAAACCAATAATCAATATCATTTATTCTCCAATTACGACCATTTTGAAAAGGAAATGTATTATCCTTGGCAATGTACCACAACTCTATATGCGTTGGAATCCTAAAATCAGCGTAATCAAAATTAAATGAATTGATAACAGCTAAAACTGATGAATCATTTAGATATTCATCGGAACCGTTATTTCTTCTATAGGGGAAGTAATTCAAATTAGCCCAAAGCAAACCAGTGTTCCTATCCATTAAAACTTTTGTCTTATTTTTAAAAAAATACCACCGCTGGTTCTTGATAGCCTCTAAAATACGGTCAATACCTGTTCCGGAAAGACTTGCTATTTCGGAACTTATCGCAGAAAGGCGGCTGTTCATCGCTGACAGCTTCGCAGAAATCTCCTGCTTCTGTGCATTAAGTTGTGCCTGTTCCAGATTTAACGCCTGCACACGCTGTGCGTTGTGTTCGTTCTCAATGCCCTTGCATGATGCTTCAATTTCACGAATCTTCGCAAGAACTTCATCACGCTGCGCCGTCAATGTCTGTAATTCATTCATATTATTACCTCTGTTTATATGTTTTTAACAATTCTTATTGTTTTTCAAGTAGTTT
>CACYDP010000074.1 GCA_902773135.1 uncultured Ruminococcus sp. | reverse complement strand
TGGTTGTGGTAAATTAACTGTAACACAGGTTCTTCCTATTTGCTATTCTTTTTTTCTAACTGTAACATATCAATTGTAAACCTACAAATATTGACTAAAAGTCACAAATAACTTCATTGACAAAAGCGACTTTTTGTTATATAATAAAAACAACAAGGAGATTGCCCGATAAAACGGCTGTTTCCTCTTATAGTATGGTTTAAAATAACCGCCCTATTCGGAAGCAGGGCGGTTATTTTTATTTATTCCGTTTAATCTCTATAATCAAGCGGATTATTGCTATAACACAATTTACTGTTGCAATAAATTCAGCATATGTAAAGAACATAATAGCAACCACCCCCCGATTCAAACTCGGAGGGCTAAATCAAAATCTGCCCCCCTGTAAAATAATGGAGGAAACAGCCGCCTTACCGTCTATGTGACAATCACCTTGTTGTTATCATTATACATTGTACGTTGGTTGGTGTCAAGAGAAAATGATGTAAAATCACAAATCAGTTAATTGACAAAAGCGACTTTTTGTTATACAATAAAAACAACAAGGAGATTGCCCGATAAAACGGCTGTTTCCATTGATTGCGTTTACAATAACCGCCCTATCCGGAAAGCAGGGCGGTTATTTTTCTATCACTCAAATTCAGAACACGACAAAGGATTGATGCACGATGATTATCAATACGGGAAGCCGCACGGATATTCCGGCATTTTTCAGCAAATGGTTTTACAACAGAATTGATGAAGGCTTTGTAATGGTTCGCAACCCTTACTGCAGGAATCTGATAACACGCTACCGGCTTTCGCCTGATGTGGTTGATGCCATCACTTTCTGCACCAAAAATCCCTTTCCTATGATTAAAAATCTGCATAAAATGGCAGCGTTCAATCAATTTTGGTTTGTCACTATCACTCCATACGGTCACGATATAGAACCCCACGTTCCCGACAAATATCAGATTCTCCAATCCGTCACGGCACTTTCCGAAAAAGTCGGCAAACACTCTCTGGCGTGGCGGTATGACCCTGTTTTGATTAGTGATAAATATACTGCTTCGTACCATCTCAGAGCCTTTGAAAAAATCGCCGGAATATTGAGCGGATATGTCAATTTTTGTGTTGTCAGTTTCATTGACCTGTACGAAAAAACAAAACGGAATTTTCCACAGGTACGGGAAGTAACAAAAGAAGAACAGTTTTTCCTCACCGAAAAATTCGTGCAGACCGCACAGCATTTCGGTATACCCGTAAAACTATGCTGCGAAAATTCCGAACTCAAACAGCTCGGAGCTGATACATCGGGCTGTATGACAAAAGAAATACTTGAAAAAGCCATCGGATACAACTTGAAACTACCCAAAGATAAAAAGCCTGCACGCACACAATGCCGCTGTCTTCTGGGCGATGACATCGGCGAATACAACAGCTGCGGACACGGCTGCATTTACTGCTATGCCAACTATGACAACTGTATGGTGCAGCGAAATATGTCTTTGCACGATCCGAACTCTCCTCTTTTGATCGGAAAGAGAGACAAAAACGATATAGTCAGAGATGCCGTGCAAGTTCCTTTCAAAGATGAACAGATACGATTTTTCTGAGGTAAGATTATAAGAGCCTGTTTAAAATCTTAGTACTGTACGTCTTTTTTCCTTGTTATCGAAAAATGACGCTTCAAAAATCCGTACGGCACAGATATTAAACAGGCTCTAACAGATTGGTATTACCGTTCAGTACCGCACGTATCAGCTTTCTGTTTTCATAATTGAGCTTTAAGGAGAAGAACGGCGAACCGTCATTCATCAGTTTCAGAAAGATTCGGTCGCCCTCCCAGATGGGCAGTTCCGTTACCGCTTTTTCTTTTTCCACCCATACCAGATCACCCTCATTACATTCGATGAGTTCACCCGTGAATCCGTCCGCAGAAAACAGAAACATATACTCGTGCCAATCACCCTCAGAAAAAGTCACCACCCCTCTGAATTGATAATCGGTCAAAGTCAGCCCGCTTTCTTCTTTGACTTCTCGTACAACACAGTCTTCGGGACTTTCACCTGTTTCTACGTGACCTCCCAGTCCCATCCATAAATCATGACTGGGATCATTTTCTTTTTTGGTACGATGAAGCATCAGATATTTACCATCTTTTTCCAGATAACACAAGGTTGTCAGTTCAATTTCCATTGATTTTACCTCTTTTCCATTGATTACTGCCATTATAGTATCTGTCCGAACAAATGTCAACTATCTATCCCGGGAGATGATTATATGAATCAAAATGAAAAACGCCTTTATCTTATCAGACAACTGATAAAGGAGGACGGACGTTTCCCATACAATAGTGAAACGGAAACAATGAATTCCGCCGAACAAAAAAACCTGCTCCGTTCATTAATGAATATCAGAATGCCTGCCCCTGTCAGCGAAGATTTCTTAACGATACAGGATACATATCTGCAACAAGAAATTGTCGAAAAGGGCATTACCGAATTGTCCGAACTGAAAGCCTGTGATAATCACATTTATATCTGGCAGGGTGATATTACCACGCTCGCCTGTGATGCTATTGTCAATGCTGCCAACTCTCAGATGCTCGGATGTTTCAGACCACTGCATAACTGTATTGATAACTGTATCCATACTTTTGCGGGAATACAGCTGAGAATGAAATGTGCGGAAATCATGGACGAACAAGGTTACGAAGAACCTACCGGCAGTGCTAAGATCACGCCTGCTTATAATCTGCCCTGCCGATATATCCTACATACCGTAGGACCGATCGTAAACGGAAATCTGACGCAGAAACATTGCGAACAGCTGCATTCCTGTTATCGTTCCTGTCTGGAACTGGCAGAGAAAAACAATGTACAAAGTATCGCTTTCTGTTGTATTTCAACAGGCGTGTTTGGATTTCCTCAGCGTGAAGCCGCTGAAATTGCTGTACAAACCGTCAAGGATTATCAATCTCAGACCGGCAGCGGAATGAAAGTGATTTTTAATGTGTTTAAAGAGGAAGATAAATTGATTTATGAGAATTTGTTTGACACCACGGAAAATTGGTAAATAATTTATGAACAAAATGTATAATTATGCATTAGTAATGATTACTCAAACTGATGAAGCTGATTTTATTTTCTTAAAAATAAAATCAGCTAAATTGAATTGGCATTAACAGCCATATTGTTCCCTCCTTCGATACAATCCCATAGAAATGTATAAATGCATATATTTTTATTTGACATTTATGTATATTTATATTAAAATAGTATAAAGCTTACTATACAGTACAAACTTAATAATATGAAAGAAGGATTTATCTTATGTTTGATCTGACAGGAAGAGTAGCGGTAATATCTGGTGCATCATCAGGACTTGGTTCACAAATGGCAAAAGGCTTTGCCAAACAGGGTGCCGATCTGGTGATTATGGCAAGACGTCTTGAAAAACTCGAAACACTTGCTGAAGAAATCCGTGCAGAAGGTGTCAAGTGCCTGCCTTTAAAATGCGATGTAACAGATTCAGCACAGGTAGATGAAGCTGCTAAAAAAGCAGAAGAAGAATTCGGAAAAATCGATATACTCGTGAACTGTGCAGGTTCTGCCAAAAATGCAGGCGTTCTGAATATGACCAATGATGAATGGGATTTTACAATCGATGCCGATATGACCAGTGTTTTCTATGTTACCAGAGCTTTCGGTAATATTATGAAGAAAAACAATTACGGACGTATCATCAACATCGCTTCTATGTACGGTCTGGTAGGCAATACCGCACTCGATACCGTAGCATATCACACCTCAAAGGGCGGCGTGGTGAATTTCACAAGAGCCGTTGCAGCAGAACTTGCAAAATATAATATCACCTGCAATGCGATCTGTCCCGGATATTTCGATACGGAACTGACCCATTCCACACTCATCACAGAGGAATTCACTGCTTATATGAAAGCAACTGTACCGGTTGGCAGATACGGTTATGCCGGCGAACTCAACCCCGGTGCTATTTTCCTGGCAAGTGATGAAGCTGCTTATGTAACAGGCGTGATTCTTCCCATTGACGGCGGCTACACCTGCGTATAACTTCTAAAAAATTCATTCTATATTAAAACGACCGCATACTCTCTTAAGAGATGCGGTCGTTTCCTATTCTTGGTTTCTCTAAGAGCCTGTTTAATATCTGTGCCGTACGGATTTTTGAAGCGTCATTTTTCGATAACAAGGAAAAAAGACGTACGGTACTAAGATTTTAAACAGACTCTTATAGATCTCCTTCTGTCAATTCATTGTACAGTCGTTTTGCAATGCCTTCGGGATTCACTGTGGGACAATTGGTAAAAAGAATGATCTTGAGATTTTTTTCAGGCGATACCAATACCATTGAGGCAAACGACGGTATATATCCCGAATGATAGACATACTCATCGTCCCTGCTGACCATTAATCCGAAACCGTACTGCATTGTATCATCTTCGGAGGAACGATTTTTGCTCATACTGTTGATGATTTCTTTTGTCAATATCTTTGGAGCTGTCAATTCATCAAGCCACTTTGCCATATCATTGACACTCGACACCATATTGCCTGCACCAAAACTCATACCCGGATAGGAAAGATATTCCAGACCCGATTCTGTTTTTTTCGGCTGTGCAAGATTGGAGAAGGAATCCATATCGTCAACGAAACCGGTATGTTCCATACCGAGCGGTTGAAAAATATGTTTCCTGAGATATTCTTCATAGGACATTCCCGAAACTTGTTCTACAATTTTGGCAAGCAGTAAATAATTGCTGTTGGAATATTCAAACTGACTTCCGGGCTTAAAGGTCAATTTTTGTGAAAAAATATAATTCATCACGGTTTTGAGATTCTCTTCTTTTGACATATCGGCACTTACCTTATAGGCAAGCTGTGATTTTGTCAAAGCAAGATGATTGCCGTTTCCGTCCGTATATCCCATATAATCAGGAATTCCCGAACGCATTGATAACAAATCTTTGACAGTAAGTTCTTTTCCATTGTCATATTCGGAAAAAATGTTGTCAGCGGATCGTCAATCGATAATGTACCGTCTTTTTGCAGAAGCAGAACAGCCGCTGCTGTAAACTGTTTCGTGTCGGACGCTATCTGAAATATCGTGTCAGGCTCATTTTCTGTTTCATCGTCCGCCAGACCGTTTCCGCCGCTGTACAGCACCTGATTTCCGTATGAAACATATACCGAACCCTGAAAATCGGTTTCCTCAAGGATATTTTGAACCAACATTTTTTCCGATTCCTCCTCCGAACTCTCATCACTGCTGTCTGAGGCGGCTTCGGGCAGAACATCGTCTGTTGTACTCAGCAAACTCGTTTCAGAAGTTGTTACACTTTGGGAAGTACACGCCGATAAGCAGATGACTGCCAAACAGACCATCGCTGCTGCTTTTTGATAAAGTCTTTGTTTCATCAAACACACTCCTTATTTTTCCATCATAGTCTGAGTATATTCTACATGACTGCTCAGTTGTTATCAATCAACGTTTCCGACATTAGTAAAACCCCTGTTTGAATTATTCAAACAAGGGTTTATTCCTCTCGAACATCACTACGAAATCAAGCGGTTTCTTCGTTCTTATTTCCTTTGCATATATAAGCAACGGCAACAGACTGCATTCACGGCTGTACGTATAGGCATCAATTTCACCGTGTTCTGTTTCGACCACCGTTTTCACAGCAAGCTGATGGCGGCACAATTGTTCTGCAATTTCTTTTGCTTCATTTCTATCGATATTAGTTTTTGCGGAAATCAGCGAAACAGATACGGGGGTATTTTTTCGGCTATACATATAAGCAATCACTTTCAGTACATTTTTATCAGAAAGGACACGAAATATCTTTGCCGATTGTTCTATATCGGACATAAAAGTACCCAATCCGTTTTCCGGTTCAGGCATCAGAAAAAAGTAATGTCCGTCCCGTGATACTCTTGCCGTTACAATACCGCTGTCAAAAAGCAGTTTTGAAAAAATTTCGTGCTCGTGATCCTCTTCAATGGTATTGATCATATCAGACGTAAACTGCGTTTTTAAGGTATTCTTGCCGGTAAGTCCCATTTCCACAGTCCAACAAAGTTCAAAAGCACGTTGAAATGCTTTTTCCGGTGCAAGACTGCTCAGTTCTTTGATAATGAGGTAATCTGTTTTATTGTTTTCTTCTCTGCCAAACAGGGAATCTGTACTGACCCCCAGAGCATCTGCGATCAAAGGCAGTATTTCTGCATCGGGTGTACCACCCCGTTCCCATCTAGATACTGCCTGCGTGGTAACATTAGTCAGTTTTCCGAGTTCTTCCTGAGTAATGCCTTTTTCGGTGCGGAGATGTTTGATTCTTTGTCCTATAATGCTTGACATAATACACCAACCCTGCTGCATATTCCATTTGCAGAAAAAATAAAACCCCTCACATCAGTGAAGGGTTTTTCTGGTGGGAACAATAGGGCTCGAACCTATGACCCTCTGCTTGTAAGGCAGATGCTCTCCCAGCTGAGCTATGCTCCCATTTTGTCGGAATAACAGTTGGAAAATGGTGCGGGTAACAGGACTTGAACCTGCACCTCCTTGCGAAGACTAGCACCTGAAGCTAGCGCGTCTGCCAATTCCGCCATACC
>CACYDP010000073.1 GCA_902773135.1 uncultured Ruminococcus sp. | reverse complement strand
GCCGCACCTGCACTTACTATTACAGGGATAATTTTATCAAGACAGCTAATAACACCATCAAGTGCGGGAATGCCGTAATCTGTAATAAAGGCAATCAAATTTCTTAAAGGCTGTTCTGCATCATCGTAGATTTTCAGTGCCAGTTCTTCAAACGCACTCTGCATAACCTTGAGATCACCGGTAAGATTATTGGACATTGTTTTTGCCATTTCCGTTGCTGTACCGTCACATTTTTCAAGTGCTTGTGTGTAATCGCCGAAAGACATTCCCGCTTTTTTAGCTTCCTCCGACAACCCTGACATAATTGTCTGAAAACTCGAGTATTGATTAGTTCCGGCAATCATTTTAGCAAGGTTTGCCTGCTGCTGATCTGTCAGCCCGCTCCAATTTTCTGCTATTCCTTCCAGAATGCTTGACAGGCTCTGCATATTGCCGCCGGCATCATAGATTTCAACTCCGTATTCAGCAAGTTCACTGGCACAACCCTTTGTATTGGTTGCAAGGCGTGTCATAACCGTATTCAGAGCTGTTCCGGCTTCACCGCCCTTAACACCCGCATTCGCCATTGTCATCAATACAGCGGTAACATCTTCAACACTGTATCCCATTGATGCTGCCGAAGCTGCACAGTTTTTATATGCCTCTCCTAACTGCTGCGTATTAGTGTTGGAATTGCTCATTGCATAGCTCATCATATCGACGAACCTTGCACTGTCTTCTGCACTCAGACCGAAAGCCGTAATATAATCGGTAACAATATCCGATGCTCTCGCTAAGTCCATATTACTTGCTGCGGCAAGATTCAGAACACCTCCGAGAGCTGATACACTCTGATTGGTATCCCAACCGGCAAGTGCCATATACCCTAAGGCATCAGCAGCTTCACTTGCTGTATATTTGGTGGTTGAACCGAATTTCCGTGCCGTCTGCTCAAGAAGTTCCATTTCTTCGGCGTTTGCCCCCGAGATAGCACCGACAGATGACATTGAAGCCGTAAATTGTTCGCCTATACTGATAACGGTTTTACCAAGATCAATCAGCTTTTGTGTTACCATCTGAATCCCGTTTTCACCGAGATCCACCAATTTTTCTTTCAACTGTGCCCACTTTGTGTTATTGTCCTCAATAACATTGCTGTTGTCCTCAATAGCTGCATTCTCTTCCGCAAGATTTTTACTTGTATCAGCAATTGATTGTTTCAGTGCCGCCTGTTCGGTTCTCAGCTGTGACAATTGTACTTTTTGATTCTCAATGGACTCGTTGAGGTCGTTAATTTTCTGTTTTCCTTCTTCGTCAAGCCTATTTTTCTCTTCTTCTGTCAATGTTAGGGTACTAAGTTCCTTTTGAGCCTTTGCTATTGTTTTATTCAGTGTTTTTAAGAGGGATTCCTGCTCTTTAGTCAGTTTCCCGTCCTCACCTTTCGATTTAGCAAGCTGGTCAATTTTATCCTGTGATTCTGTTATGATCTTATTGAGTTCTTCACGACGGCGTTTCTCTGTTTCAAGCCGTTTTTCTCTGTCCTGCTCCGCTGTTTTGATACTTTTGATTTCTTTCTGGGAATCAGAAATCGCTTTGTTACATTCTTTCTGTTGATACTGATTATCCACCAGTTTCTTATTAAGGTCATTTAGTTTGTTGATAACCTCATTAACACCTTTTGTAAATCCGCTTGTGTTCGATTTGAATGTTGCTGTCAGATTATTGCCTGCCATCATTTCACCGTCCTTTTGAGTTTTAGGCATAAAAAAGTACTTTGCATCATTCCCTTGCAGAAACAATTCAAAGTACTGACTAATAAAAAAGATTTTCCCTAAAGCACTTGACAAATGCGTATTTTATGCGTATAATAATAGATAGAAAGGGGGAAATAAAATGAAACACAGAGATTTCATCAAGAAACTCCAAGATAACGGTTGGTATTTCCTTCGTGATGGCGGTAATCACGACATATACACTGACGGGATACATAAAGAACCTGTTCCCCGCCATAGAGAATTAAAAGAACCGTTAGTTAAAAAAATCATCAAAAAGTACGGACTGAAATAGCCCGTACTCACTTCCCCCTTTTTATTATATCGCAGGAGGTAATTTTATGAAAAGCGTATACCCGGTCATTCTTATTCCTGATGATAATGGATATGTTGTTGATGTTCCCGATTTTGATATTATGACACAGGGCAATAATATCGCAGATGCCATAGATATGGCAAGAGATGCAATTTCTCTTATGGGGGTTCAGTATCAGGACGATAAAAAAGAACTTCCAAAACCATCTGCAATTCCCACAATCGAACACGAAGCAAATGAAACTGTAACGCTTGTTGATGTTGATTTTTCAGCCTACCGCAAAATGTTGGAACAGCGTTCCGTAAGAAAAAACTGCACAATTCCGAGTTGGCTAAATGAAAAAGCTGAACAGGCAGGCATTAATTTCTCTGCTATTCTTCAATCCGCTCTCATCGAAAAACTTGGTCTGAATTCCTGAACCTGTTCCCCGTCCGAAACAACTTTTCGGGCGGGGATTTTCTATATATCTTCGTCATCGTCAAAATCATTCTTCACGAGAATCGGGGTGTCTTTCAATCCTTTTGTTTCCAGATAGAAGTTGATTCTTTCGCCGATCTCTCTTTGATTGCTTCTCCAGAACTCGTCATCGGACCGCCCCAGAATATCACAGTACATCGCCCTCAAATGCCCCTCTTTTGCCGCTGATGTTGGCTCTTCATCATTATTGGCATACGGCTCCCGAACCGGCATAGAATCAATCAAAGCATTGACAATTTCCAATTTCAGAAGCGGCAGATCGGCGATGTCAATCATCTGCCCCAGTTCTGCAAGACTTGGTTTGACGTGATCAAAATCTCTGCGGTTGACAGCTTTATAGTTTTGATGCATATCGCACATTGCTGCCCTTACAAGCTGGAGAACATCTTCTGTTTCCCAGTCGGCATACTTAATTTTCAGAATCTCGCTGAGCGGCTTATACGTCATTTCCAGACACAGCAAGCAGTTCAGGGAATACCGAACTTTGTACTCCCTGCCTGCTATATGAATGATGCTGTATTTCTTGATCAGATCTTTCAGCATCATTC
>CACYDP010000072.1 GCA_902773135.1 uncultured Ruminococcus sp. | reverse complement strand
GTATCAAAGAACCCTAACTGTATATTTCTCATATCTCTATTATACTGCTTTTTACGTTTTTTGTACAGTGGTTTTTAGAGATGCCCTACAGTAAGTCAGGTGATAAAATGAACAAAGATCGTTTGGGTGCTTTTATGGATGCGGTCATAGCTATCGTTATGACTATTCTTGTACTTGAGCTTGAAAAACCCTCTGCCCCCACTCTTGAAGCCTTTCTGGCTCTTAAAATCAACTTTGCTGCTTATGCGCTGTCGTTCCTCTGGCTTGCAGCTATGTGGACAAGCCTGCATAATGCCTGGCACATAGTTGATAAAATCTCAAACCGGACAATGTGGCTCGGTATGGGACTATTGTTTTTCTCATCACTGTTTCCATATGCGACAAGCCTTGTGTCAATGTATTTTACGAGCAGGGTTGTACAGGGATTTTACGGAATTGTCGTAATTGCAACTACCGTTATGATGTTACTGATCTACGGCAGCCTTGCAAAGGATGACACCCGTGAAGCAACCGTAAAATACATGAAAAAGGTCAGGTTTTCCCTTCTTATCGATGTAGGAATCAAGACAGTGGGAACCATTACCGGAGTGCTGTTCTGGCCGCCTCTTGTATCTGTCGGAATATTGGCAGCCGCATTATTTATCATGATTGCAAGAAAAAAGAATACCGATTGAATCATTTTCAATATTTTCTTATTCTGCCTCGCTGCTGTCGGCGAGGCATTTTGTTTAGAACAATGCGAAAAAGGGTAGCTGTGGGCGGAGTGGATGTGGTATAATGGTCTAAATCAGAATTCAGAGGTTAATTGTATGGCGAATGTAAAAGTGAATGTTTTGGAAAATGTAGACATGAGTTTCCCGATATTTGTTAAATTTGAGCTTATAGATTGCAATAGTGTTAGTCATTATTTTATTGACAAAGTTCCGGTAATAAGCGATAATTGCGACTTAATCCCACCATGTACCGGAGATATGAGATGTAGTATCATCAAGGAAACAAATAATACAATTATTATCGACACTTCAAAACCTGATGATATTGAATCATTGAACGGAGAATATCAATTTGAAATTTTTAAAGAGCAAGTAAAAGTATAAATCTTGATTTACACAAGTAAGTTGAGGATATATCAAAAGTAAGTAATGGTAAAAAAATATGGGAAATAAATCGGGTGCGGCGGCTCGCCGCTAAATTCTGATTTAACTTAATAGCCAAATCTTTTCGGAACTTGAAGTCCCATTTAATTTTGAAAAGATATAGTTATTTGTGTTTATGTGTGTTATAATCCAATTGTCGTATTCAAAACTTTTAAGGGGAAATTCAAAATGAACGGGTCAAAAATAGAACTGAAATTCCAATATAATTATACTAATGGTTCATGTTTTAAATTAATTGTGGGTCACACCATAATCGTTATATCTGCTGTTGATAATAGGATAGCCGCCTATGTCGCATCACCTAAAAATCGAATAAAAAATGCCTTTCACTCGCATAAAGATATTTTTAAATTGGCATCCGGCAAAACGATCACCTCCTTAAGCGGAAATGTGTACGATACAGAACGCTTTGCTCGTTTGATCATTACGGCTGTCTGCTTGAAAAAAGAAGAGTACGATATGGTAAAACTGGAAGAACTGGTTGATCTTCACCGTAAGGATTATGATAAGATGGTGTATATTCTTGAAAATAACTATCACCGGTTTATTGGGTACGGTATACGCTATGGTTATGGATACAGAATCGTTTCAGATAAAAGGCAATACTATGCATTTCATGGAACTCCTATCGGTAATAGTGATTTTTTTATTTATTGGGAGATTTCTGAGGCTGAGTTCAAGAAGATAGAAACAGAATTTCCCGAAAACTATGAATCGTCATTCAATGATGCTGAATCATTTAAGAACAGATTTCTTAAACATCATAAAGCCTTGCTTGCGGGTAGGGACTGTTGCCTGCATCCTGTTGAAGATAACTTTGATTTACCTTAATAGCCACATCTTTTCGAAATTTGAAGTCCCATTTAATTTTGAAAAGATATGGTTTTCTATGTTTGCTTGTATTATAATCAAATCATTGTAAAAGTTTTTTAGGGGGAATTATCTGTGTGCTTTATATGTAACAGAATCGAAATGATAAAAAATAGAACAAATCCCTATTTTGTAAAAGAGCTTGAAACAGGATATGTAGTTATCGGGGATCATCAGCATTTTTATGGATATACTTTATTCCTTTACAAATTTCACGGCGATAAAACCGAATTATTCCATCTTGATAAATCGGAACGACAGAAATTTATGGAAGAAATGACAATGGTAGCACAAGCAGTACAAAATGCTTTTGGTGCAGAGAAAATCAATTACGAACTTCTTGGCAACGGAGAAGCTCATCTTCATTGGCATATTTATCCACGCAGAACAGGAGATATTGAAAACTACGGCAATAATGGTAAAGGTCCTGTCTGGTGGTATCCGATGGATAAAATGTATAGCGATGAAAACAGACTATCAGAAAAAGAATTATCGGAAATGAAGATGAAATTACTCGCCGAACTGAACAGATTGGAGAAAAGCTATGCCGATGAACAATAATGAATATATTAAAATGATAAAAACAAAAATATCTTCTGCATAATCCAAAACTGCACTAAATGTCAATGATGAAATGATGCTTTATGATCATAGTGGGGTGAGTTATGTACATCAAGCGAAATACAGCGTTTTTCTGAACATATGATTTTACAGGAGGACGCATAAATGAATAAATCAAATAACATTTGCAAAGAAGTAATTCAGATCTGTTTGAAACATAAACGTTTACAAAATATTGATGGAGGCAAGATACAATGTCACACAGCAAACATACAAAACGGTCTTATTCTCTATATATTGAAAAATGGGACAAATCAGCAAAAAAATACATCAATACCTGTAAAATATGTGGTCATAGGGGTTATAGTCCCGTGATCGAATACGAGGATTTTTGTACTGACTGGAAAAATGAAGTCATTTTTTATGAGCTCTCTAAGACTCTTTGTAAACTCGAATTAGATGAATTAGACAGATGTAAGTGTTGTGCTAAAATGATGGATAATCTTTCAAATTGATAAGGCGTATATTATCAAAAGGATCACACCCCCATACAGAAAGAATCTAATGTATTTTATTCTATTGAGTATTTCAAAGAAAACGAAATGTTCAATAATGCCGCTGATTTTTGAAAAGATATGGTTTTTTGTGTTTGTGTATGCTATAATCTAATTGTCGTTAGTACGATAAATCGAAATTTAACAAGCCGAAATGGAGGTTAAAATATGATTGATGAAAGTATATTTATGTGTTGCGAAATAGATGAAGAGGAAGATTACTGTGACGAATTCAAAACGGTAGTTGATAACATTGTTGAATATTTAGAAGACACTTTAAATGTTACATTTGAAGAAGATGAGTGTGCTCTTCAGGCAATTGATGTATATGATTGTAATATTATCAGCTATCATGCAACTTTAAATGAGAGTGGTAATGTTCTTGTACTAAAAGTTCCTATTGACCAATTTCAAATATGTCTGAAAAGTTCCGATGATGAAACAATGATGGCAAGCTACTGCGAAATAGATATTCCTCAGTATAGTCAAGAAAATCTCGACAAAATGAAAGAGGTTTTATTTGATTTTGAAGAGAAATACAAAAATTTATCATTCTTTTAAATTCCGATTTATGTCACAATGATACTTTTTAGGGCTGTCATACGGCAGTCCTTTTTATTACCACAAAAAAGCCGAACTATTCAGCATTGAAGATGTCTTGAATAGTTCGGCTTTCATATTAAATGGTGGACCAACAGGGACTCGAACCCCG
>CACYDP010000071.1 GCA_902773135.1 uncultured Ruminococcus sp. | reverse complement strand
TCTATTATACCAAAAAAGCAACCGACTTCCAAGTCTCTACTTGGAGGTCGGTTGTCTTTTTTCTTGGGACTTTTTTCACAGCCCCTGTTATTTTTTTGTTGACTAATTCAAAACATAGCATTACAATAGATAAGGTTGATTTGATAGCAAATGACATTTCCACACATTGTGGGTGCAGGGGCGAATGGTGATATATTTTGTATTGTGTAAGTGTGAGTTATAAAAATGCGGAACTGAATATCCGAAAGAAACTCGGTTTTTCGGAAACGCAGCGTCAGGAAATTTATACAGAATTGCTGGAACGCAGGCTTGTTTCCGAATGTGTACTGCTGTGTACCTGTAACCGAACGGAAGTGTATTTCTGCGGTGAAAAAGGCTGTGAAAAAAACGTGATACGACTTTTAGCGGAAAAGTCCGGTATCCCTGTCAGTCTTCTGTCCAAGTATGTACTGCGATTTTTTGATGATAAGGCAATTTCCCATTTGTTTAAGGTGTGCTGCGGCATTGATTCAATGATATTGGGGGAAGATGAAATTCTCGGTCAAACCAAAAAATCGTATTATGAGGCAATGGAACATCATACGGTTTCCTTCTGCCTGAATAAAATTTTTCAGTCGGCTTTTTCGTGTGCCAAACGCATCAAAACCGAAACGGCATTGTCGAATACTTCGGTTTCCGCAGCAACGCTGGCGGCGAACGAAGCCGCAAAATGCGGAGAAACCGTCAATGTTCTGATTATAGGTGCCAGCGGCAAGATCGGTTCGGCGGTGCTGAAAAATCTGGTTTCCCATAAAAATATACACGTCCGTGCGGCGTTCCGAAAACATAATGAAATGTTCCGCATTGCCGGTTCTATCGGGGCACAGCCGATTGATTACCATCAACGATATGATTATATGAATGATGCAGACTGTATCATCAGTTCTACTGCCAGTCCGCATTATACCGTGACATTGTATGATCTGAAAAACTGTCTTGCCGATGACAGACCAAGATTGTTTATTGATCTTGCCGTACCGCCCGATATAGATGAAAAAATTACACAGCTAAACGGTGTCAGACTGTTGAACATCGATTATTTTGAAACCCTTGCCAAAGAAAACAATGTACTGAAACTTGACAGTGTGGAAGCAGCCAAGCAGATCATCATTGCTGAAATGGATGATTTGAAAAAGGAACTGCTTTATCATTCGTTTATGCCGGAACTTGCCAATATCAAACAGCAGTTCACCGACAGGAATTTTGAAAAATTGGTTTATAAAATGAAGTCCGAAACCAATTATGAAACGTTTTCGGATTTTATCAGAGTACTGAAATATTTTGAGGATTGATCGTATGGGATATTTTCCGTTTTATATGGACATCAAAAATGAAAACTGCTTAGTGGTCGGCGGAGGAACTGTTGCACTGCGTAAAGTGGAAAAATTGCTGCCGTTTGAGCCTGTTATCAAAGTCGTCGCACCTGTAATATGCCGTGACATAGCAGATCTCGGCGTGGAGATGCATCGGCGTGCCTTTGACGACAGTGACCTTGACGATGTATTTGCGGTCATCACGGCAACCGATTGTCCCGAACTGAACAGACATATTTTTGAATTATGCCGCCAAAGGCATATTTTAGTGAATACAGTTGATGATATTCATCATTGCGGATTTATTTTTCCTGCAATTGTCAAGAGGAAAAATATAACGATAGGGATTTCTACTGAGGGAAAAAGCCCGCTCTATGCCCAATATCTCCGCCAAAAAACAGAAAGCATCATTGATGAAAACTGTGACAAAATCACGGATATTCTCAGCAGCTGCCGCCAAATTATCAAAAGAGAAATTCCAACGGAAGAAAACCGGAAAAAAGCATTGGAAGCAATTCTGCGGCTCTGCATCGACAACACGGACAGCGTCAGCGAAACCATTATTGAAACGATCATAGGTGAATATCGATGATGAAATTAAAAATAGGAACACGAAAAAGTGCATTGGCACTTGCCCAGACGAAAATGGTGGAACACCAACTGAAAAAAGCCTTTCCGTCGCTGGAAACGGAGCTTGTCTGTATCAGCACAAAGGGTGACAGGATTTTGGATCGATCACTGGCATCATTTGGAGGAAAGGGTGTTTTTGTTTCGGAAATAGAAAGCAGACTGCTCAGCGGAGAAATTGATATTGCTGTTCACAGTGCCAAAGACTTGCCCACAGAATTAATGGACGGACTGGAGATTTCCGCTGTATTGCCTCGTGGTGACCATCGGGACGTTTTAGTGACCAAAAAAGGAACGTCCCGTTTCCAAAAGGGCTTTGTCACAGGCACGGGAAGTATGCGGCGAAGAGTGAATTTTGCCGCAGTCTGTCCTGATGCTGTTTTTAAAGAGATACGGGGCAATATTGATACACGGCTGAAAAAACTGCTGAATGATGAATATGACGGTATCATTCTGGCAGCGGCAGGTCTTGAGCGGCTTGGTTTTGATCGGGACGACCGTTTTGATTTGGAATACTTTGACGGCTGTTCGTCATTTCTTCCCTCACCGTGTCAGGGAATCATTGCCGTTGAAAGCCGCCGGAATGATGCTGCCGCCTCATTGGTCAAAGCCGTGAATGATGAAAATACCTTTGCCGCTTTTGAAACGGAACGCTGTCTTATCCAATATTTAAACGGCGGCTGCGGCGTACCGCTCGGGGCATATGCGTATGTCAAGGACGGGAAAATATGGATCGCCGCTTCCAAAGACGGCAAAAAAATTGTCAGAACCGGTGCGGCGATCGAAGAAAGAATGGAATGTGTCAGGGAGTTGATAAAATGTCTTTGAAAAAAACGGGCAGGGTTTTTCTTGTGGGAGCAGGCTGCGGCGATTATGATCTGATCACTTTACGGGGAAAGGAACTGCTGGAACAATGCGAAGCAGTGGTGTATGACAGCCTGATCGATGACAGACTGCTGGACTTTGTGCCGGAAAAAGCAGAAAAGATCTGTGTCGGCAAACGCTGCGGAAAACACAGCGAAACACAGGAAAATATTCATCAGATTCTGATTCGTCTGGCACAGGAAGGAAAAACAGTGGTACGGCTGAAAGGCGGCGACCCCTTTGTTTTCGGACGGGGAGGAGAAGAAATTCTGGCAATGCAGCAGCAGGGAATCGAATATGCTGTCATTCCGGGCATTTCCTCCGCTATTGCTGTTCCGGAACTTTCGGGAATACCTGTCACGCACAGAAATATCAGCCGCAGTTTTCACGTTGTTACTGCCCATACCGCCGATGATCTTCTGCCCGAAAATATACAGGAATATGCCGGCACAGACGGAACACTGGTATTCCTGATGGGACTGAAGCATCTTCGTGAACTTTCCGAAAGCCTTATCCGCAGCGGCAAATGTCCCGATACACCGTCTGCTGTGATTTCAAACGGTGCTTCGTCCGGACAAAGAATCGTAAGGGCGGCACTTTCGCAGATCTATGAAAAAGCCGAAAATGCCAACATCACTGCACCTGCGGTAATTGTGGTCGGGGAAACAGCAGGATTTGATTTTTCGTCAACGCTGTCACAGCCCTTGAAAGACATTACGGTCACCGTGACGGGAACCAGAAAATTTGCCTCCAAACTTTCGGCACAGCTGGAGAAATTCGGTGCAGTCACCGAAAGGCTTGACCATATGCATATTGCGGAATATAGGGATAATCCCGATTTTGATACGGCTCTGCACCATATCCGCCAATATGACTGGTTGGTGCTGACAAGTATCAACGGGGCAGAAATATTCTTTCGCCGACTGCTGCAATTGGGAATCGATATAAGGGAACTGTATGGCATCAAATTTGCGGTGATCGGCAGCGGCACTGCTGAAGTGCTGAAAAAAAGAGGTATTTTTTCCTGTCTGATGCCGCCGAAATACACTTCCTCGAGCCTTGGGGAAACGCTTGCCGAGCAGGCAGTACCCGATGAAAAAATTCTGATTCTCAGGGCGGAAAACGGTTCTCCCGAACTCACAGATATTCTTGACCGTCATCGGATAAGCTATGATGACATCAAGACCTATCACATACTGTATCATAACGAATATGAAAACAAAACCATTGATACCGATTTTGTGACGTTTGCCAGTTCGTCGGGAGTGAAAGCATTTTTTACAAGCGGCTTTACCATATCGGAAACAACAAAAATCATCTGTATCGGAGATATTACCGCCAAAACACTGAAACAATATGGTGTGGAGCAGTTTGATACTGCGGATTCATTTACGGCGGACGGCATCACGGATACGATCATAAGGGAGAGTCAAAAATGAGAAGATTCAGACGTTTAAGAGCCAATGAACAGATGCGGCGTCTTGTTCGTGAAACACATATTGAAAAAAGCAGACTGATCTATCCTTTATTTATGGAAGAGGGAGAGAATATCAAAACGCCCGTTGACTCAATGCCGGGTGTTTATCGCTATTCCTTGGACAGAGCAGATGAGATTTTAAAGGAAGTCAGTGACAGCGGCATATCAGGTGTCCTGCTGTTCGGCATACCGAAACAGAAAGATGATTTCGCAACGGGTGCCTATGCAGACAACGGCATTACACAGAAAGCCATACGATATATCAAGCAGCAATATCCTGATATGCTTGTGACGGCAGACGTGTGTCTTTGCGAATATACCTCGCACGGCCACTGCGGCATTGTGGAAAACCATAAAATACTGAATGACCGTACACTGCCTTTGCTTGCTAAAATGGCAGTCAGTCTTGCAAAAGCAGGTGCTGACATCATTGCACCATCGGATATGATGGACGGCAGGGTTTCGGCGATTCGGTCGGCACTGGACGAAAACGGATTTACGGATATTCCGATAATGTCATACAGTGCGAAATTTGCATCGGTTTACTATTCACCCTTTCGTGATGCGGCACAGTCCGCACCGTGTTTCGGTGACAGGAAAACCTATCAGATGGACAGTGCCAACGGACGTGAGGCACTGCGTGAGATTGCCGATGATATAGAGGAAGGTGCGGATATTGTGATGGTCAAGCCTGCACTGGCGTATCTTGATATTATCAGCCGGGCATCCGATATGGGTATACCGCTTGCGGCTTATAATGTCAGCGGTGAATATGCAATGATCAAGGCGGCGGCACAGAACGGCTGGATAGACGAAAAAAAGGCAGTGCTTGAAAATCTGACCGCTATCAGAAGAGCAGGTGCGGATATTATCATCACTTACCACGCTCTTGATGCGGCAAAATGGCTGGAGGAATCCGTATGACGATACAGAAATCAAAAGAACTTTACGCCCGTGCTCTTCCGTTGATGCCGGGAGGGGTCAACAGTCCTGTGCGTGCCTGTAAGAGTGTCAATGCCGTACCGCTGTTTATTGAACGTGCAAAGGGTGATCAAATCATTGATGCCGACGGCAATACCTATATTGACTATATCTGTTCGTGGGGACCCGATATACTCGGTCACGGCGATCCCGAAATCATCGAAGCAGTGAAGAAAGCCTGCGACAGAGGATTGACTTTCGGAGCGTGTCACAAGGGAGAGATCGAACTGACCGGACTGATTCGGACACATATGCCGTCAATGGAAATGATGCGTCTGGTTAATTCGGGAACAGAAGCAGTAATGAGTGCGGTGCGTGCCGCAAGAGGTTATACGGGACGTGATAAAATCATTAAGTTCGAGGGCTGTTATCATGGTCATTCAGACGGACTTTTGGTCAAAGCGGGCTCGGGACTGCTGACTGCTGCCGTACCCGACAGTGCAGGAGTGCCGAAAGGCTGTACGGAAGGTACTTTGCTGGCAAACTATAATGATGAGCAGTCCGTCAAAGACCTGTTTGAGCAGTACGGAAACGACATTGCCGCCCTGATTGTTGAACCGTGTGCGGCAAATATGGGCGTTGTGCCGCCGAAAGAACATTTTTTGCAATTCCTCAGGGAGATCACTTCGGCATACGGTACGGTGCTGATTTTTGACGAAGTGATAACGGGATTCCGTCTTTCTCTTGGAGGAGCACAGCAGTATTATGGGGTTTATCCCGATATGACGACGCTCGGAAAAATTGTAGGCGGAGGGATGCCGCTTGCTGTATACGGAGGCAAAAAAGAAGTGATGGAATGTGTAGCACCGTTGGGTTCTGTCTATCAGGCGGGAACACTTTCGGGAAATCCTATCGCTGTCAGTGCCGGTATTGCAGCGATCAGGGCACTGGAAAAAAGGGAAAATGCCTATCAGTTACTGGAAGAAAAGTCCCGGAAACTTGCATCTGCTATGCAGCTGTCCGGAATGAACGTAAACCGTGTCGGTTCGATTATGACGGCATTTTTTACAGACCAAACCGTCACAGACTACCGCTCCGCCAAAAGTGCCGATACCGCACAGTATGCAGAATATTGGTCTTATCTGTTGGAAAACGGCATTTATACCGCTCCTTCACAGTTTGAAGCGATGTTTGTATCTCTCGCACATTCAGATGAAGATATTGAAGCGACCTGTAAGGTTATTGCAGCATTTCATCATCAATCATAAATTGGGGCTTTGCCCCAAACCCCACCGGGACTGCTCGCCCTGGACCCCGGCAGGAGCTGCGAGCCCCTGCACCCGCAATATCAAAAAAATCACCTTGTCTTAATGATCGTTAAGGCAAGGTGATTTGGTGTTTTTGGCAAGGGCAATGCCCTTTTTGACATAGCCATCCGAAAATTGTTTTAATACCTTTACGGCATAACGATTTTCGTGAATGAGCAGTTTGTCTTTCTGATAAGCGATGATTTCCTTGGCATCGGCGGAAATGTCTTTGAAAAATGTATCCATTCGGTCAAGAATTTTCAAAGCGGCATTTTTAATGCTTTCCGGCTGTGCGTCCGGCATTGTGATAAGCGTGGAGTTAATATCATAGTGTGCCGCCTTCTTGAAATGATTGACAGCATTTTTCTGTACCTCTTTTGTCAGCTGAAAAGCAGGCTGGCAAACCGAAAACAATATCAGCAGCTGAATAAATTTCAGATCTCTCAGATCCAGTCCCGCAAATTCAAACGGGTTCAGGTCGACATTTCGGATCTCAATATGATTAATGCCGTTTTCTTCGAGTGTTTCTAATTTGTTTTCGCCCTTTGGTTTGAGGCGTATCGGATAATACAGTTCGGTCTGGCTTTTGATCAGTCCTCTGTGAATATAATCTCTGATGCTTTCCGCATAGGAATGTACCGAATCATAGTCCAGTATAGGCGTAAAATTATTCCAGTAGCCGATTTCGCTGCATCGGACGGAAGCCATTCCTACAAAGGCATCTTTGCCGAGCTCACCTCTTGTAAAGTACGAACTGTCGGACAGGGGAGAAGATGCTAACAGAAGTGTCACCAGCCAGCCGTAAACGGTAAGGTTTTTGGCAAGATGAAGATACACGCTGTCTTTGAAATCACGGTAATTCCGTTCTCCGGATAAGGCAAATTCTTTTTGCAGCAGCTCATCGGAAAAAGAGTAATTGACGTGAATCCCTGAAAGGGTCATCTTATATTTGCCGTAGGCTTTGGATAAGTAGTTGCGGTAAATGGTCTTGTCAAGGAGCTTACCCGTAAACTGAGCGACGGGTATATCGTTTTCGGCTTTGATGTAGGGCGGGTTGGAAAATCGCCAGAGATATTCCGGTTCATCAAGACTGTCCAGTACACGGAGCACTTCTTCCGTATGTTTCTCCAATTCTCTGATAGCCCCTTCTGCATCAGGTGAAACACCGGTATTGATCTCCAACTGATTTTCGCAGAAATCACGGACGATGTAAGGACTGTCGGGGAACGGGTGTGCACTGCGTGCAAAATATCCCTGTCCGTTGATTCTCAGGGATTCTTTTTCCAGACCGAATCCTCCGCCGAAAAGCAGATCTGATGTATGATTGATATGAAACATTTTGTGTATCCTTTCGGCTATATTTTTGAATATTCTTTCACGATTTCCGGCATTGTCATTCCTGCGTGCAGTTTCTGCTTCATTTCTCTTGCCGGCGGCAGAAGCTGTTCGGCACGTGCAAACAGCGGCTTGAGATACGTTTCTTCTCCCAGTGCTCTGGTTTTCAGACCTTTTTCGGCAAGCGAAAGAATTTTGATTAAAGTTTCCGTGAGAGTTTTTTTGTCTACAAAGAAGGGATAAATTTCTTTGTTCAGCATTTTTCTCAGTTCGCATGCCGAATATCCTTTGTTGTAGATGGAAGTATCATTTCTGAGAATCTCGTCCAGTTCGGGAAGATTGTCGATCAGTCCCAGATACAGAGCGGCGGACGAAAGTTCTTCGGAAAGGGGCTGTGTACAGGTACTTCTGAATTCGATTGTTCCTCTTGCGGTAAGGTCTGTAAATTTATAGGTTCTGAGATACTTAATATCGCTGATGTCCGGTGTCAGTTTTCCTTGACGGTAGGTGCCGTTTTCGTAATATTCGCAGTCAATTTCACTTTCATTGATATATTTGGCAAAGGGAACAGGCTTAAAGAACATATATTTTTGATCCCGTTCTGTACAGAAAATACTGGTCAGAGAGATATATTCGGAAAGTTCGTCTACGGTTTCGGGAACGGTTTCGTAGATGCCTACATTGTGGGGATTAATGCCGTGTGTGCTGTCTTCCCAGAGCATATCTCTGGTACACAGCAAATCGGGCTCGTCCTCCATTACGGAGTTGGCAAACAGCACGGTTTTGAATGGTTCCAACAGGGAGAAAATGCGGATAGTTTCCGTCAGATTATTTTTTTCCACATCAAGCTGTACCTGTAAGGCACTGGAAAATGCACCGTAATGCGGATATTTGTGGAAGGCTTTATGGCATTTCCATTGGCTGCTTTTGCCAAGATAGCCTTCCAGCATTTTGTATCTGCCCGTAGGGATAAAATCGTTTTTACAGTGTTTATAAAACGGATTGATTCCCATTCCTGTCAGGAGATGCTGATCTTTGATCAGTTCGCTGTTCATAAAGGAAACATAGGATTGGAATCGCCGATCGATTTCTGGCAGATTTTTTTCTTTTCCGAAAGAGATCTCAAAATTATTATAAGAACAGTCAAACGAAAAAATATCACCGTTGGCAGCATTTTCAGCTTCGTGGCATCTGCCTTTATCGTCGAATTTTTTGGGGGTAAATCCGAATTGTTTGACTGCTTCGGAAAAAGCCTTCCGGCTGACGTTATGGTCAGTGGCACTGCCCGAAAGACAGACGATGGGAAGTTCGGCTTCTACACCGATGAATCGTTCCCGATGAATTTCAGTAGGAGCAATGTATTTTTGGTAGATCATTTCTTTTAAATTATTAGGCATATTAACACTTCCTATATAAAACGATTTTGTCACAAAAATCAATTTTTCAGTATGATCGGTTGATTTCTGCGGCTCTTGATGGTTGCCTGCATTGTTTGTCAGAGAAAGGCAGCTTTTACAGCCCGGAGTAAGCAAGGAACAAAGCCTTGATGCTTTCCTGATCGGGAATATACTCTATGCCGTGCAGCGTACCGCTCATTACCTCTTTTCCGTCACAAAAAGCGGAAAGTCTGGTAAAGGGAGCGGCGGTCCAACCCTGTGGTGACAGCGGTTTTGTAGAAAATATGATGCCGTCATCGGAATTTTTCATATACAGCGAATATCTGCAGTTGCAGTGCACATACATCAGTTCGCCGTCATAGATCAGAAGATTCAGCTTATTTTTCGGAGAATTTTCAATCACGATATGGTCGATGATCCGAAATCTTTCTTCTGCATTGAGGGTATGCCCGAAACGTTCCGTATCATAATTAATGCGGTTGATGATATGCAGGAGAATTCTTTCACTGTCGGTGGAGCCTTTCTGGATATGCACATAGGGATTCAGCACATTGCTTTCAAAGATAGTACCGTTGTGTGCCAGTGTCCATTTTCTGCCGCTTATATCGGTTCCGGCAAAGGGGTGAGAATTATGGAATTCCTCGTTTCCTATGGTAGCAAGACGAATGTGTGCTATGGCATTCCGGGCACAAATGGTTTCAGAGAGTTTCTGATGCAGATAGTTGCTTTTCAAGGCATTGACGCTTTCTTTGAAGATTTCCGCATTGCTGCCGTCGAACAGAGCAAGCCCCCAACCGTTCGGGTGTTCCCAAGCGTGAGAATAAAATTCTTTGAGTTCCGTATTCAGCTGTCTTTTTTTGTTTCCGTTAAATCCGAATAATTCGCACATTCTTTCCTCAGTCCTTAATATCATATGTAACATATATCTTTAATGGGTAATATACACTATTTTTGTTGATTTGTCAATGATTCATCTATCAGAAATACGGTTGGTTTTTAGCTGAAAACTTATCTAAAATAGACGGATGGGTGGCTTATACGATGAAAAACTATTTGTTATCTCTCAAAAAAACTAAACTTATGCAAAAAAATTATCTAAAATATTAAAATCTATAAAATCTATTGATTTTGTAGGAATTAAAGCATATAATAGATAGTAACATTTCATTCCGAAATCAATTTAAACAATAAGCAGGTGACATCAATGAAGTTCAATACCGCATTGCTTCACGACAAAAATGTTGACGACCGTTTTGGTTCGACACTGCCGCCGATTTATCAGGTGAGTGCATTTTCACATCAAAGTCCTGAAGCACTTGAAAAAGTCTTTAACAATAAAGCTCCCGGGTATGCTTACAGCCGTATCGGCAACCCCACCGTGTCAGAGTTTGAAGGGCGAATGTCCGGGCTGGAAGGCGGTATCGGAGCAGTTGCCTGCTCATCGGGAATGGCGGCGGTAACAATGTCGCTGCTGAATATTCTCGCATCGGGTGACGAAGTGATTGCCTCAGCAGGCTTATTTGGAGGAACGATTGACTTGTTCGGAGATCTCAGACCCTTCGGAATCTGTACCCGATTTGTCAAAAGAGCCTGTGTGGAAGAAATAGAACCTTTGATTACCCAACATACCAAAGCGGTCTTTGTGGAGCTGATCGGCAATCCCGCACTGGACATTGCCGATATTGAGAGTGTATCGGCTCTTCTGCACAAATATCATATCCCGCTGATTGTTGACAGCACCACCGCCACACCCTACTTGATACAGCCGTTAAAGCACGGGGCGGATATTGTGGTACATTCCACTTCAAAATATGTCAACGGCAGCGGCAATTCCATCAGCGGCATCATTATAGACGGCGGCAGTTTCCAATGGAATCCGGATCGCTATCCGGGATTTGAGGAATATCGGAAATACGGGAAATTTGCCTATCTGTCCAAACTGCGAAACGGCATCTGGAGAAACGTGGGTGCCTGTGTTTCGCCGAACAATGCCTTTATGAACATTATCGGGCTGGAAACGCTCGGTCTGCGAATGGAAAGACTGTGCTACAATGCCTTGGAACTGGCAAAGTTCTTTGACGAAACCAATGGAATAGAGGTCAATTATCCGGCACTGGAAACCAGTCCGTATTACAGCATCTCACAAAAACTGCTCGGCGGCAGGGGCGGTGCGATCGTTACCATCAGAGCCGGAAGCAAAGAAAGAGCGTTCTCACTGATCAATCATTTGCAGATACCGCTGATTGCCACCAATATAGGAGATGTACGCACACTTGTGATTCATCCTGCCAGTACGATTTATGCACACGGTACACAGGAACAAAAAATCAATGCGGGGGTATTTGACGATACCATCAGGATCAGTGTCGGCATTGAAGATATTGAAGATCTGAAAGAAGATTTTGCACAAGCTATCAATCATATCCGGGAGGTAATTTAAAAATGGCTGTTGATTACAAAACTTTGAAAAAAGGCGGCTTTATGCGGCAAAAACAAAAAAACAATTTTTCACTCAGACTGCGTGTGGTGGGAGGAAATCTCACGGCAAAACAGCTTGCCAAAATTGCGGAAGTTTCGGACAGATTCGGTGACGGATATGTTCACTTGACATCAAGACAGAGTGTAGAAATTCCTTTTATCAAGATTGACGACATAGAAGAAGTCAAAAACACCCTTGCCGAAGGTGATGTAGAACCCGGCGTATGCGGTCCGAGAGTCAGAACGATCACCGCCTGTCAGGGAAAAGCAATTTGTCCGAGCGGTTGTATTGATACATATGCACTCGCCAAGGAACTGGACGACAGATATTTTGCCAGAGAATTGCCACATAAGTTCAAATTCGGCATCACGGGCTGTCAGAACAATTGCCTGAAAGCCGAAGAAAATGATGTCGGCATCAAAGGCGGAATGCGGGTAGAGTGGAAAGAAGATGCCTGCATCGGCTGCAAAGTCTGTGTCAAAGCGTGCCGTCAGGGTGCTGTCAGTTTTAAGGACGGTGTTATCAGCATTGATAGGGACAAGTGCAATTTCTGCGGCAGATGTGCCAAAGCCTGTCCTACGGATGCGTGGGATACAGTCGGCGGATATATCGTTTCGTTCGGAGGTCTTTTCGGCAACAGTATCAATAAAGGCGAAACCATTATACCTTTTATTGATGATAAAGAAAAGCTTCTGAAAATCTGTGATACCGCCATTCGTTTCTTTGAGGAACACGCTAATGCAGGTGAACGTTTCAAGTTCACGATAGACAGAGTAGGCAGAGATCAATTCAAACAAGCAATATGGGAGGCATATGAAAATGAGTAATTTTAACATTGACGAAACAGTAGATATAACGGACGTGGTTTGTCCTACCACATTTGTCAAGGCAAAAATAGCCCTTGAGGAACTTGATGAAGGACAGATACTTTCCATCAGAATGAATGACGGCGAACCCGTACAGAATGTTCCGAGAAGCATTAAGGAAGAAGGTCATCAGGTTCTGAAACTGATTGAAAACGATGACGGAACGTATGACCTGATTGTAAGAAAGGTGGGGGAGTAAGTGGCTGTAAGAGTCAGTGCCGATCAGTTTGACAATGAAGTCATTCAGTCGGAAAAAACAGTAGTTGCAGATTTTTATTCCGACAGCTGTGTTCCATGTAAAAGATTGTCGCCGGTGATCGCCGAAATTGAAGAAGAACACCCGGAGATTAAAGCGGTGAAAGTGAATATCAATTTTGATTCCGAACTGGCAGAAAAGTACGGTGTGATGACAGTGCCTACTGTTATTATATTCAAAAACGGTGCCGAAAGTGAGCGAATCCACGGAACGATCAAAAAATCGGATATAGAAGCGATGATTTAATTCCATCGCAGGTACAGAAAAAATGGCAGGTTTGGGGCAACGCCCCCCTATTCATCAAATTGTTAAAGGAGTTTGTTATTATGTTAATTACAGTTGCAGGTGTTAAAAAGGAAGTTAAGGACGGTCTGACGGTTTCACAGCTGATCGTGGACGAAAAAGTGGAAACACCGATGTATGTTACCGTTTCCGTCAATGATGAGTTTATCGCAAGCGACAGTTTTGAGAGCACGGTTCTGAAAGACGGCGACAGCGTTGAATTTTTGTATTTTATGGGAGGCGGTCAGTAATGGCTTTTACAAATGAACAGATCGAGCGTTATTCAAGACATATCATTCTCAAAGAAATCGGTGCTAAAGGACAGAAAAAACTGCTGAATGCCAAAGTGCTGATCATCGGTGCAGGCGGTCTGGGAGCACCGGCGGCAATGTATCTTGCGGCGGCAGGTGTGGGTACGATCGGTATTGCCGATGCTGATGAAGTCGATCTTTCCAATCTGCAAAGACAAATCATTCACGCTACCAAAGATGTCGGCAAGGCAAAGGTACAGTCTGCCAAGGAAACAATGGAAGAATTGAACCCCGATGTCAAGGTCAATGCCTATCGTGTATTCGTCACCAGCGAAAATATCAGAGAACTGATCAGAGAATATGATTTTATCATTGACGGTACAGATAACTTTCCGGCAAAATTCCTGATCAACGATGCTTGTGTGATGGAGAAGAAACCGTTTTCTCATGCAGGCATTATCCGTTTCAAAGGTCAGCTGATGACCTATGTTCCCGGACAGGGACCCTGTTACAGATGTGTTTTCAAAGAGCCGCCGCCAAAGGATGCCGTTCCTACCTGTAAGCAGGCAGGCGTTGTTGGTGCAATGGGCGGTGTGATCGGCAGCCTTCAGGCAATGGAAGCTATCAAGTATATCATAGGACAAGGCGATCTTCTCACCGGAAGTCTGCTGACTTATGATGCACTGAAAATGGATTTCCGCAAAATCAAGCTCCCGTCTGATACCTGCGGCTGTGCGGTATGCGGAACGAATCCGACAATTACCGAACTGATTGATTATGAACAGGCAGAATGTGATGGTGCGTTATGATAACTTTAAAAAAATCCGATTATGAAAAAATCCTTGCCTATGCAGTCAGCGAACTTCCGAATGAAGCCTGCGGTCTGATTGCCGGCAAAAAATATGAAAACAATAAAACCATTGAAAAAGTGTATCTTCTGACAAATATAGATCATTCCAATGAACACTTTTCACTTGACCCAAAAGAACAGCTTGCCGCTGTCAAAGATATGCGTGCCAACGGACTGGTACCTCTCGGCAACTGGCATTCTCACCCCGAATCGCCGTCAAGACCGTCCGAGGAAGATAAACGCCTTGCTTATGACAGCAGTGCCAGCTATATGATACTCTCTCTGATGGACAGAAAAAATCCTGTACTGCATTCTTTTGCCATCAGCGGCACGGATTCGGAAAAAGAGGAATTGGTGATCGTATAAATGCAGAACAGGGGGAAATCATTAAAAAATTTGTATTCTGTTCATTAAAATGTTATAATATGAGTATATCATTGATTGCAAAAAAAACAAAGGGTGTCGACTTTTATGAAAGATGAAAGAAACAAGGGTGATATGGGAGCAGTAAGGATCAAGACTGATATACTGATTATCGGCGGAGGCACGGCAGGCTGTTATGCGGCTCTTACGATTGCCGAAAATTCCGATAAGAAAGTGATCGTCTGTGAAAAAGCACATATCAAGCGAAGCGGTTGTCTTGCGGCAGGTGTCAATGCTTTGAATGCCTATATTACCGAAGGCAAAGTTCCTCAGGATTATGTTGATTATGCCAAAAAAGATGCTGCCAATATTGTCCGTGAAGACCTGCTGCTTACTATGTCCGAAAGACTGAATTCCGTTACGGAAAAACTTGAGCAGCTTGGACTTGTTATACTGAAAGATGAAAACGGAAAGTATGTGACAAGAGGAGATCGTAACCTGAAAATCAACGGCGAAAACATCAAGCCGATTCTGGCAAAGGCAGTACAAGAATCGAAAAATGTTACCGTTCTGAACAGAGTCTGCATTATCGCTTTTTCTGTGGAGGACAACCGTATCCGAGGTGCTTTCGGAATCGGTATCGAAGATAATACCTTCTATATTCTTGATGCCGATGCGGTCATCGTTGCAACAGGAGGAGCTGCCGGACTGTATAAGCCGAATAATCCCGGCTTTTCAAGGCACAAAATGTGGTATCCGCCGTTTAATACAGGTGCAGGTTACGCAATGGGCATACGTGCCGGAGCGGAGATGACAACGTTTGAAATGCGTTTTATTGCACTTCGCTGTAAAGATACCATCGCCCCCACCGGTACGCTGGCACAGGGTGTGGGAGCGAAACAGATCAATTCTCTCGGAGAAGTTTACGAGCAGAAATACGGTCTGACGACTTCGGAACGTGTTTACGGAACAGTCAATGAGAACCGTGAGGGCAGAGGTCCCTGTTATCTGCGGACCGTAGGAATCAGTCCGGAACAGGACGAATCCCTGAAAAAAGCCTATCTTAATATGGCACCGTCACAGACATTGAAATGGATAGAGAGCGGCAAAAATCCCTCCGAACAGAATGTTGAAATTGAGGGAACAGAACCGTATATTGTAGGAGGTCACACCGCAAGCGGCTACTGGGTCGATACCAATCGTGCCACGACGATCAAGGGCTTGTATGCTGCCGGCGATGTTGCAGGCGGCTGTCCTCAGAAATACGTGACGGGTGCTTTGGCGGAGGGAGAAATCGCCGCACTTGCCGCACTGGATTTTATCAAGGATAACCACGCAGAAAGAATTGACGAGTCGGATATACGGTACCATATTGATGAGGTGTTCGGATTTTTGTTAAGAGAAAAACAGCTGTTTGATACCGAACAGCTCGAAGAGGCAATGCAGACCGTAATGGACAGCTATGCAGGAGGCATCAAAACCAATTACTGCTACACCGAACAGCAGCTGGACATTGCTGACGAAAAGATCAAAACACTTCAGAAACTCAGCCGATATATGAAGGCAGATGATCTTCAGGAAGTGATGTATATTTATGAACTCCGGGAAAGACTGACTGTCTGCCGCAGTGTGATCGCACATCTTCGGGCAAGAAAAGAAACCCGCTGGCACAGCTTTGCGGAAAATCTGGACTATCCCGAAAAGGACGATCAGAATTTCCTGAAATACGTCAATTCCAGAATGGAAAACGGAGAAATCAAAATTATTTTCCGTGATCTTGTAAAGGGGGGCAGCAATTATGAGCATACGGATCAATAAAGACGAATGTATCGGCTGCGGAAAATGCCAACAGGTCTGTCCCGGAAGCCTGATCAAAATCGGTGATGATAACAAGGCTTATATCAAATATCCGAAGGACTGCTGGGGCTGCACTTCCTGCATTAAGGAATGTCCGGTTGATGCTTTGCGTTTTTATCTGGGAGCGGATATAGGCGGAAAGGGAAGTTCCCTCTATACTCAAAAACGCGGGGATATTCTGAAATGGATCGTTGTCAAATTTGACGGCAGCAGAATCATTACTGATATTAATACCAAAGAATCAAATAAGTACTAGGGGGATAGATTTATGAGTGAATTTTCACATCTTGATGAGCTTGAAGCAGAAGCAGTATATATTATGAGAGAAGTGGCAGCTGAGTGTGAAAATCCTGTGATGCTTTACTCTATCGGAAAAGACAGCTCGGTAATGCTTCATTTAGCGATGAAAGCATTTTATCCCGAGAAACCGCCGTTTCCGTTTCTGCATATTGATACAACCTGGAAATTTAAGGATATGATCAAGTTCCGTGATGATACCGCCAAAAAATTGGGTATCGAAATGTTGGTATACAGAAATGAGGACGGTGTCAAAAGAGGAATCAATCCTTTTGAGCATGGTGCCGCCTATACCGATATTATGAAAACACAGGCATTGAAACAGGCTCTTGCAAAATACGGCTTTACGGCTGCTTTCGGCGGCGGAAGACGGGACGAAGAAAAATCCCGTGCAAAAGAACGAATTTTTTCCTTCAGAAATTCTTCTCAGGCATGGGACCCGAAAAATCAGCGTCCTGAAATGTGGAAATTATATAATACGAAAATCAACAAAGGAGAAAGTATCCGGGTTTTTCCGATTTCCAACTGGACCGAAAAGGATATATGGCAGTATATTAAAAGAGAAAATATTGATATTGTTCCCTTGTATTTTTCTGCACGCCGTCCTGTTGTGTATCGTGACGGCAATATCATTATGGTCGATGACGAAAGATTCCCCCTGCTTGAAGGGGAAAAGCCTGAATATAAATCGGTTCGTTTCCGGACACTGGGCTGTTATCCGCTGACCGGCGGTATTGTGTCCGAAGCCGCAACGCTTGATGAGATCATTGAAGAAACACTCAGTTCCGTATCAAGCGAACGTACTTCCAGAGTGATCGACAATGAGGTGGCAGGAAGTATGGAAAGAAGAAAAAGGGAGGGATATTTCTGATGAAAGGACTGCTGAAATTTATCACCTGCGGAAGTGTTGACGACGGAAAGTCAACGCTTATCGGGCATATCCTTTATGATTCCAAACTTCTTTATGCCGATCAGGAAAAGGCTCTGGAACTCGACAGCAAGGTAGGCAGCAGAAGCGGCAGCATCGATTATTCTCTGCTGCTGGACGGATTAATGGCAGAACGTGAACAGGGTATTACCATTGATGTTGCTTATCGTTATTTTACCACCGACAACCGCAGTTTCATTGTTGCCGATACGCCCGGACACGAAGAATATACCAGAAATATGGCAGTAGGAGCTTCTTTTGCTGATTTGTCGGTCATATTGATTGATGCCTCTCAGGGGGTACTCACCCAAACCAGACGTCATGCCAGAATCTGCAAACTGATGGGAATCAAATATTTTGTTTTTGCCGTGAATAAGATGGATCTGGTGAATTACAGCGAAGAACGTTTTCACGCCATTGCAGAAGATATACAGCAGCTGAAAAACGAACTGCTGCTTGATCATATCAAGATCATTCCCGTTTCTGCCACAGAGGGTGACAACATAACGGTCAGATCGGAAAATACATCTTGGTACAGCGGTGAACCTTTGCTGGCATATCTTGAAAACGTTGACATAGAAGAAAAAAATGACGAACAGGGTTTCTATATGCCTGTTCAGAGAGTCTGCCGACCCGACCATACGTTCCGTGGATTTCAGGGACAGATTGAATCGGGCAGTATTGCGGTCGGCGATGAGATTACGGCTCTGCCGAGCGGTGAAAAAGCCCATGTCAAACAAATCCTGATGACCGATCGGGAATCGGATTCTGCCCGTAAAGGACAGCCCGTCACTATAACACTTGACAAAGAGGTGGACGTTTCGAGAGGCTGTGTGCTGGTCAAGGATACGGATATTGCAGCATATCAGAAAATCACCGCATCCATTCTGTGGATGGACGATGAAGCATTGACGGCAGGAAAAGAATATCTTGTCAAACTCGGTACTAAGACCATTTCGGGTGTGGTTACCGATATTCAATATTCTGTTGATGTCAACACAGGAGAACATATCAAAACAGACAGTCTGTCTAAAAATGGCATTGCACTCTGCGAAATCGTCCTTGCGGAAGCCATCAGTACAGACCTGTTCTCAAAACATAAAACCTTGGGCGAACTGATACTCATCGACCGTGTCAGCAATATGACATCGGGCTGCGGTGTTGTGGAAAAACTGGAGGAAAAACAGGAAACCCATTCCGACAAAGCATCGTTTGTGCTGAATGATATAAAGGCACGGGGAGATGTCTTTGAAGAATTTTATTATGACACGCTGAGTTATAATGTCTTTAAATACCAGCCGTCCGACAAGACCTATACCGTCGGTGATGAGATCATTACCAAAGGCAAAAGCTATGAATATCCGGACAGCTTTGATATTCTTGTATTGCGTGACAATACAGCGGTCAAGATAAGAAACAAAAAGATCACCGATATACTTCCTCTGCACGATTACCGTTATGACAGCGTACCGCTTGTGAACGGCAGAGGTTTTGCAATCAATATCGGTTCATCGAAAGACTTGTCTGTATTTTTGGAAAACTATCGCCAACTTACCCCTGCAAAAGAAAATGAATTCTTTTCCGAGTGGTTCCGCTTTAATACGTACAGAAAAGTCGTGTTCGGCAAATAAAAATAAATATATCAAATAGACAGACTTGTTCTATCAGCGAAACTCCTTTCTTTATCACCGTTTGCTGATGGAACAGGTCTGTTTTTCTTTTTAAAAAGGATAGTAATATTTTACATTTTATCCGATAATTTGTATAAATTGATAGATAAAACAATTTATAATTCTGTAAAAGAAAAAATATGGTGCGTGGCTGTGTTATAATGAATTACAATCAAATTAATTACCAAAGGATGAATAAAATGCAGTTTAAAGAAATTTATGAAATTGTAAAACAAAAATTTACGGAAAAAGATATATCTATGATCGATTCCGATTTTTCTGCCATCGTTCATATTACCGGTGAAGATGAGGGATATATCTATGCGTCCTATATCGGCGGCAACAAAGTGATTGAGCCTGTCAAGCATAACAGTGCCAATATTCTGGTTGCTCTTTCTGATGAAACTTTTGAAAAACTTTACAATAAAGAACTTGATCCGTTCAAGGCATTTACTACCGGAAAAATCAAGGCAAAGGGCAATGTCTTTCTTGCAATGTCATTGTTTAAAAAATATAAAAACGGACAGAAATAATTTGCTTCATATTATAGAATTTGTATAAAATGAGTGTTTCGATACGACAAATCGCCTGAAATGTCTAATGACATCTGTTTGAGGGTATTTTAAAATAAACATACAGAGTTATGAAAAATCAGAATTGGAGATGAAGAAATGTCAGCTTTTATAATGGATGAGTTTTACCGCGGAATGTCAACCAATGCGTACCAATATTTCGGAGCTCACCCCGTTACCGAAAACGATGACGGTATTATATTCAGAGTGTATGCTCCGTCAGCTTACCAGGTAGAAGTAATCGGTGATTTCAACGGCTGGAACGGTTGGAATCATAAAATGAATAAAAACAATAACGGTGTGTATGAAATTGCCATTCCCGAAGCAAGAGTCGGTCAGCTGTACAAATTCAGAGTGTATCAGCAGGGCGGCAATGTTGTAGATAAAGCAGACCCGTATGCGTTCCACAGCGAACTTCGTCCGAACACCGCCTCTGTCATTACCAGACTGAATACCAAAGATGCTTTCCACGATGATGACTGGATGAAAAATCGCACCAAATGTTATAACGAGCCGATGAATATCTATGAAATGCATATGGGTTCGTGGCGTAAACCCTACGGCAAATCGGAGGCAGACGGAGGAGCACAGTGGTTCAGATACGATGAGATCGCCGACGATCTGGTGAAATATCTGAAAGAAAATAACTATACGCACGTCGAAGTAATGCCGCTTGCCGAGTATCCTTTTGACGGTTCATGGGGTTATCAGGTAGCTCAGTATTACAGTGCTACATCACGTTACGGTACTCCCGAACAGCTGATGAAATTTGTTGATGTTTGCCATCAGAACCATATTGGTGTCATCATAGATTTTGCATTTGTTCATTTTGTCAAAGATCTCTATTCTCTCGGCAATTTTGACGGTACTCCTCTTTATGAGTATCCCCCGTCAGATGTGGGACAGAGTGAATGGGGTTCCTATAACTTCAATCTTTCCAAAGGCGAAGTACAGAGTTATATTCTTTCCTGTGCGGCTTTTTGGCTTGGTATCTACCATTTTGACGGTATCCGTATGGATGCGATTAATAATGCGATTTACTGGATGGGCAATAAGGACAGAGGTGTCAACGACCGTTCTGTTGATTTCTTCAAGAAAATGAACCAAAAGCTCAATCAAGAATTCCACAATATTATGCTGATTGCGGAAGATTCTTCCGATTATCCCGGTGTTACCGTACCTGTCGAAAAAGGCGGTCTGGGCTTTGACTATAAATGGGATATGGGCTGGATGAACGATACCCTCGAGTATATGAAAATCGACCCGCTGTTCCGCAGAGGAAGCCACAATAAAATCAACTGGTCGATGGCATATTTTTATTTTGAAAGATTCATTCTGCCGCTTTCGCACGATGAAGTCGTTCACGGCAAGGCAACCATTGTTCAGAAGATGTGGGGCGGTGACTATGAGAATAAATTTGCTCAGGTCAGAACCCTGTACAGCTATATGATGACCCACCCCGGCAAAAAACTGAACTTTATGGGCAATGAAATTGGTATGTTCAGAGAATGGGACGAAACACGTGAGATGGATTGGTTCCTGCTGGACGAATATCCGATGCATCAGAAGTTCCATCAGTTCATCAGAGATCTGAATGCTTTGGTTACCAAGAATCCCGCATTTTATGAAAAAGATTACGAGCCGGACGGATTCCTGTGGATTGATGCTGATAATGCCGATGCCAATGTCTACTCCTATTATCGTATGACAGACGGTCAAAAATATATCGTACTCTGCAATATGTCACCTGTCACACATAAGGGATTCCGTGTAGCATTGAAAGATGCCTGCACATTGACAGAAGTGCTGAATTCCGATGCAGAATGTTACGGCGGTACGGGTGTTACCAATCCGGGTAAAATCAAGTCCGAAGAGGTGCGTTTCAATCAGTTTGACCATTCGGCAGTGATTACATTGCCGCCTTTCGGTTCCTGTGTATTTGAAGTCAAAGACGAGCCGAAACCCGCTGAGAAAAAAACAAAGGTCAAGGCAACTGTAAAAAATAAAAAATCATAATCAAAAGTCCTTTCGATCGTGAGATTGAAAGGACTTTTTCTATGATATGACAAAATTCGGCAGTTTTAGGAAAATTCAGCGATACTTGATTTTTGTCAGTTTTCCGCAGCCGTCAAAGTAAGAGCTGTCCAGATCTTTGAGTTCTTTGGGTAGAACGATCTCGGTTAATTCGGAGCAGTTTTTGAAACAGTCCTTAGAGATAGACTGCACGGTTTTGGGCAGTGTATATGTTCCTTTGAATTGGGAGGGAATTTTGTACAATACGGTTTTGTCTTTGTTGTACAGTACGCCGTTTTCCTCCGAGAAGTACGGGTTGTCATCAGCAACGGTAAAGCGTTCAAGATTTTTTAAAGATGACATATCGGCGGAAATATCATTGACATTTTTGGCAACGATTATTTCGGTAACATTGCCGCAATTGTTGAATGCACCGTCCGAAATAACATAGACGCTGTCGGGAATAGAAACAATTCCGCTGTATGATTCGGGACAGCGTAACAGCACGGTTTGTATTTTATCGTAAAGAATACCGTCCGAAGAGGAGAGAATTTCATTTTCATTGCTGACATTGATAGCATTCAGAGAGATACAGCCGTTGAATATATTGCTGGTCGGATTGTCATACGATATTTGAAGTTTGGTATTTTTGAAAAGGTTGATTTCTCTGATGCCGGTACAGTCGGCAAACGCACTTGCTCCGATTTTCAGACTGTTGTCGGGAAGCGTAAAGGAACTGATATTTTTGCAGCCGCTGAACGCATAGGGACATATCGATGCGGTTTGATCGGAAATGGTAATATTGCCCGCAGCAGCGGTAGTACTTTTGAGGAGATATTTTCCTGTGGGAGCGGTGTAAAGAATACCGTCTTTGACGGTATATAACGGATTGCCGTCCTCTACAACGATGCTTTCCAGAGGCATTGCCAGACCCGGAGAGTTCGTGCCGCATATTTCTGTTGCTGCGTCCAGATCGTACGGATTGGCATTTTCTGCAATGATCAGATGTTTGATGTTGCGGTATGCGGAAGAAAAGCCGTTGCCGGTCGCCATATAATCGTAAGGAATTTTAATGCTGACGGCATCAAAATCATTAACATATGAATAGCCATAGAGCGTAACGGTTTTGACGGTACTCGGCAAAGTAAAATGTTCTCTGTGCCAGTTGGCAGGAATATCGATCAGTTCGGTCATATCCTTGTTGTATAAAAGACCGTCAACGGAGCAGAAATAAGGATTGTCGGGAGCAACTTCATAAGCCTCGAGAGAGGAAAGTCTGCCGCAGTCGATATATCTGACATCGGAGGAAATGACCAGTTTTCGTATATTGTCCGAAAGATTAACATCATTGAACACGTAATGTTTTGTAATATCGCTGACGGAAACAGTTCCTTTCTTTACGGTTAAAACGCCGTCTGCAATGCAATTGCTGTCATATAAAGCATAGAGTGATTTTCCGATATAGAGTGCACCGTTGTCGCAGTTGTCCGAATGACTGTCGATCAGTGATTGGAGATAAACATTGCTCAGGGCATTGCATTGTATGCGTTCGATGCGGTTTTGATCGTTGAATTGGATCTTCTGTGCACGAGACAAAATATCTGTTTTGATATAGTCAATGTTTCCGTTCAATATGACAGAATAGGAAGAATCAACAGTATCCTTGGTAACGGCGGGGTCTTGGAGGATATTCAAAGGGTTTAAGAAATACGGATATAAAAACTGCGTGAAATAATCATTGCTGTTCAGATCGGTTCCGTCCGGAATGGTAAGGCAGATCTTGGTATTGGTGTTAAAATATTGATGATAGGAAGAGTTAATATTGTCATAGTTGATTTTATTATTGTAGGTGATGTCAATGGCTTGAACGGCACTGTCATAAAATGCATTGCTGCCAAGAAATTCCAGTGATAAGGGGAGCTTGATGTTTTTCAGACCGGAAGAAGCAAAGGCGTAATCACCGATTTTTTGAATATTGTCCGGAAGTGCGATTTCTGTCAGATTTTTGCAGTCATAGAAAGCATAGTCGCCGATTTCGGTGATGTTTTTGCTTAGTACGATACGGCTGACAGAGGAGCTGTAAAAGGCATTGCTGTCGATTTTGGTGATGCTGTCGGGAATGGTAATGCAGGACACAGCAGCAGAAGAGAACGCTTTGTCACCGATTTCGGTCACAGGAATCCCTTCGATTTCACCGGGAACGGTATAAGAGGTTTGGCTGTTAGCGGATTTGGTATTGATAGTGTCGAGATGATTTTTGACAGTCATCTGAAAAATATCATCTGTATTGGCAGTATATGCCTGGTCGACATCATATTCATATACATCTTCTTCAATGGGGTCTTCTTCGATGAGGTCTTCTTCAATGGGATCTTCTTCAACAGGGTCTTCTTCAACGGGGTCTTCTTCAACGGGGTCTTCTTCGATGGGGTCTTCTTCAACGGGGTCTTCTTCGATGGGGTCTTCTTCAACGGGGTCTTCTT
>CACYDP010000070.1 GCA_902773135.1 uncultured Ruminococcus sp. | reverse complement strand
GTGTGAACAGCATAACATGGACTTTGAACAGGCAAAGCAGTGGTATGATGGTTACGACTTCAAAAGAAGTGAACCGATTTACAATCCATATTCGGTTATGATGGCAATGCAGATGGGAGAATACAGGTCATATTGGAGAAAAACATCAACTGCTGAATCGCTGAAAACCTATGTCAGTATGAATATGGATGACTTACAAAATAAGATTATTCGTCTTATCGCCGGAGAGCCTGTCGAAGTCTATACAGACGATTTTGAAAATGATTTTGAAACATTCAACTCCAGTGATGATGTTCTGACGCTTATGATACATCTGGGCTATCTGGTTTATGATGATGAAACATCGCTGGCTCGTATTCCAAATGAGGAATTACGGATAGAATTCAAAAGACTTTTGAACCGACCGAGTAATAAACGGTTGAATGAATTGGTACAAGCATCCGAAAAACTTCTCAAAGATACACTTGACGGCAACGAAACTATGGTAGCTGAAACAATAAAGCGTGTGCGTGAGATGAATTATGCTCCGATGTTCTACAATAATGAGCAGGCGCTCCGCTATGTTATCAAGTTTGCGTATATCGTATGTATTGATTACTATCTGAAAGTTGAGGAACTTCCCACGGGACACGGCATAGCAGATGTTGTGTTTATTCCTAAGAGAGATACATCTCTTCCTGCTATGATCGTTGAACTCAAATGGAACGAAACAGCAGACAGTGCAATCGGGCAAATCAAAGAAAGAAACTATCCGGCTATTTTAAGCGGATATGTCGGAGAAATGTTGCTTGTCGGTATCAATTACAACGAGAAGACAAAAGAACATTCCTGTAAAATAGAAAAGATCAGTATCTGAACGAGGCAGTAAACAACTAAATACTCATGCTCATGAATAAGGCAAACAGGCTCTTATCCGTGAGCTTTTTTGTGCCGGAAAGGTAAAGATATCTTTCGCATATATACAATAATTAATATAAAATTTCAGGGCAGTATCTTGGAAGATGATCTCAAGGTACTGCCCTCTTTTTTGCGTAAAATCAACCAAAATATAAAAAAAGTAATTCTATAACAGAATATTTGATTATCGGTTGATATTTATTCTGTTCAGAGTGATATATAGTATGTCGCAGCTTGTCCTAAGATGCTATGACCGCTTATGTTTCTATCGTTTTTACAAGGTATATGCTTCTCTCTGTTGAAAAACGAATTGATGAAGATGGCAGGACTGCCGGTGAACTTTTGTATCTGATTTGTGATGAATTGCAGGATTTTACTTTCAGTCATTGTATCAAAGGCAATCAGCTTAATATTGTGTTTCACAATATTATCTTTCAGACTTTTGCTAAAATATAAAGACGAAAAAATCTGTGTGTACGCCATCTCTTTATGAAAATTATTTTTACAGTTGAAAATTAATTTGGAATATGACATAATATGGAAATATAGATATTCTTTGTTATAGAAAACAAGACTTACTTTGATATAGCTTGCAGATCGCAAAGTTAAAACAGAAATATTTTGAATAGAAAAGGACAGATCATTATGAGCGAATTGATACAGCGAATCGGTATACCAATATTTATTCAGATTGTATTGCTCCCCCAATTAAATCTTGAATTATCAAGCTGCATAAGAAGTAAAATCGGCACGGAAAAAAGACGCAACTTTAGAAGGGTTGAGCTGCATCTTTTTCAAATGAGAACGAACATTGTGTTCAAGCTCATCAAGAGAATCAGGAGACTTTTTAGCCCCAACGCTGCGCTTCAAATCACTGTTGACGAGTTCATCGGGATTATATTCGGGAGCATAGGGCGGCAGGTAAAACAGTTCAATTTTATCCTTATGTTTTTCAAGCCATTCGGTAACTTTTTTAGAGTGGTGAACACGAAGATTATCCAGTAGATAGTGTAAAATAAAGTGTGTAAGTACAGAAAGAAGAGAACTGACTTATACACTTTATTTTACACTATCAAAGTTATAGACTGATTTTTTCTTTCAGATACACGATATGCTTTGTCAAGTTGTTCATCTGTCAGTTCAGGGCAGTCCTCGTCAAAAACAATTGGTCTTTTTTCCACATCCTCAAGCATTTTTATTTGTTCAGGCGTTAAGGGTTCACTGACATCAATTTGTTTACGAATGATCATAGTATTTTCTCCTTTCTTTCGGTGTCGCTTTACGGGGAGATATAATTCTGATAACATCTGTTCCCTGTTCAGTATACACAACCATAGCAATACAAGTTATCTCATCAATCATACCAATCGTTATATATTTGTCCTCAAATTCAGAGTGCAGTTCATCATATAATTCCAATCGGTCTTTATCTTCAAAAACATGGCTTGCTGTTTCAAAATCCATACCGTGTTTTTTGATATTGATTTGCTCTTTGTTGTCGTCCCACTCAAATAACATTCATTCACTTCCTATTATACGTTTTATTACCTTCCTTCTTGTCTGCACTGCCGACGATTGTTACGATTTAACACTTGTACAATTTTACACAAAGTGATAGGTCAGTAGACTTTGTGCATACGGCAGAGTAGAGCAATGGCAGCTCGTTAGCCTCATAAGCTAAAGGTTGTCGGTTCAAGTCCGACCTCTGCACCCAATGATGACGTATCTCATTTTATCCATATCCTCCGAGAAAATAAGCATAAAAGCCGGTTGTTGTGTTCGTTATGAATATGCACCGGCTTTTATGCTGCCGAAAAGGGTGATCATATGCTGAAAACGTGTTCAACGTGCGGCAAGTTGCATCGATTCAATGAAATTTGCCCTCAACAAATCAAAAATATTTCAGAAAATTAAACAGGAGCAAGTATAAAGGTAAGTACGAAAGAAACAGCGAAGCTGACAAGTTCAGAAATACAGCAAAATGGCGAAACAAACGCAACTGTATACAACAGCGTGATCGTTATATGTGCCGATATTGTTTTTTGGTGGAAAAGAAAATAGTGACAAGCGGGCTGAGTGTGCACCATATTGTGCCTTTGGCAGTTGATTACAGTATGCGATTAGATGACAATAATCTGATAACTTTATGCCGCAGTCATCACGAACTGGCAGAAAGCGGTATTATTTCAGCTGCTCAGCTTTTGCAGCTGATCGATGAACCGTTACAAATCCCCCCGGAGTAGCAATGAGGTAAAAAATATCATAAGGGACAGCGAAAGCCCACCCTCCGCTTTTAAAAAATTCCCAAAATGAAAATTTCAAAGAGCAGGTGAAGATATGGCGAGACCGGCGAAACCAATTGAGTTACAATCAAGACACAATACAAAGGCAGAAATCAGCAAAAGAAAAAAAGTGCAGGATCAGCTGAAAGGTTCGGCGGTGAATGTCAAACCGCCTTACCCTTTGAATAAAGAGCAGAAAAAAATATTTTCCAGAATCAAAAAAACCTATGAGAAAAGTGACATATTAGGCGAACTTGACTGCTATATCATAGCAGAAGCAGCAGTAGTGATTGACCGTATGCAGCAGTTGG
>CACYDP010000069.1 GCA_902773135.1 uncultured Ruminococcus sp. | reverse complement strand
TTTTAGGAAAGGGGTCCGGGGAATAACCCTTTTTCCGCCGGAAAAGGGTTTTCCCCGGGAAACTGCCCGACAAAATTGATTTCCGTGATTTGTCTGACAGACCTGTTTTGTGGGCACAGCTGTATCAGAAAGAGTTGATAAAAGTGGAAACAAAAATAACAACATTGCAGAACCGAAGCAACATAACGGATAAACTGAATCTGGTTGGTTTGTCATTGCTTTCTGTACTTGTGATGATGATCATATCACATTTCAGTACGGAAGCATTTATTTTTGACGATAACAGAAACCAGTGGACACCTGTCATTAACAGAGCCTATGACATCTTTTTTTCAACGGGGCATATGCCGAATTACAGTTTTTTTCTTGCCAAAGGGCTTGAAATCGCCGATCAGGGATTTTATTCTCTGAATAACCCGATTATGCTTTTCTCGTATATTTTGTACCGATTCGTTTTTCTGAGAAGCTGGGGGTCTGCCATTACGATCTATATTTATATGATGTTTCTGTTGGGGAATATCACCGTATATCTGCTCGGCAGAAAAATGGGGCTGAATCCTGCACGCTCGGCAGTGGTGGTGACGATGTATATGTCCTGTTCGGCATTTGTTTTGTTCGGATATTGGTACTATATCTTCAACAACTATTTTTTGATTCCGCTGATTATTTATATGATGATCAGATTCAAGGACGAAAAACTGCGTTTTTGTGCCTGCGGTATTGTGTTTGCGTTCAGTCTGACGCTGGGCAATATTCAGTACACTGTGTATCAATATATGATGTACTGTATTATTATGCTGACCATCACGATTTTCAGCAATCGGAAGCGTTTTTGGGAAATGATCGCCAACTGCGTGACAGGCATTGTATTATCGGTACCGTCATTGGTTCTGCTGCTGCAATCAAGCGGCAGGTCGGAAACCTATACGGAAGATACCGCCGGCTTTTTGAGTGTCACTCTGAATCCTTTGGATTATCTTGTTTTTTCGGTTCTGCCGTCAAAATTGATACAGAACGTCTTTCGGCTTCAGATCAATGTGATGGCCTCTCAAACAGACGTAATGTTTCATAACAGTGCGTGGCTGATGTATATCGGCGGATTGGGAATATGCATAGCGATTCTTGTCGTTCTGGTTTTGAAACAGCTGATACAAAAATCCCGAAAAAAAGAAACAACCGACTGGAAACAGCTGTTTTCCTTGACGGAGTCCAAGGCATTTTATATAGGAACAGGAATTGCGGTATGGTTTTTTGTTTCGCTGGCTGTCGGGGGCTGTGTAGGAAAACTTCTGTCATTTGTTCCGGTAATCAATCAATTCCGCTATGCCTTTAAAAGCTGTTTTGTATTTACACCTTTATTGGTGATTCCGGCAATCTGTTTATTGAAGCGAATTGAAAAGAAATATTTTATCAGGATATTATGTACGGTTTGCATTATATGTTCTGTCATAGGTGTAGGCAGCAATTATTTTTGTTATGAATATTTATATGAGAAGTTTGCCCTTGATATTCAGGATCGATATGAAAACGAAGTGTCACAGACAGGCAAAACATTGGAAGAGCACCATATAGACATCAACAATTACCGTGTGTGTACTTTCATCAATGACAACGGAGATACTGTTAATAATGTGGTCCATAAACTGACCCGCAATGTTCCCATATCGGCAAATGTATTTTCTCTGGCGGCTTATGACCAGACAGAATCGGAACTTTCCTTCCGACAAAGCGACCGGATCTATACAGAATATTCACAAGTCGCCTTTTTGAATCAGGAGTCCTATCTTGATGAGATGCCGCAGCTGGCATTTGAGGATTTGAACGAATTTGAAACGCAGATGATCAACAATTCCGTCAAGTATATCATTATCAATAACGGTCAGCAGGAAACAGAATCCATTGAGCAATTATTTGACAAGTGTCAATCCCTGAAAATCAAAAGTAATACCGTATGGATGGAAACATTCAGATTGGTGGAAATAGACGGAGTTGCTCCGATCTGTACAGACAGTCAAAACAGCCAAACGAACTTTCGCTGCGAAACCGACAGCCTTCAATTCCGAACAGATGGAAAGAGCGAAAAATACCGGTTGTCATTTACCTATAAAGACAGACTGAGTGCCGACTATATATCCGATGACGGAACGATCTCCCAAAGACTGGCAATGACAAGTGATGAGAACGGCTATATCACCATAGCAACCAAAAATCTACCGAAAGGCACGGTGACCATTACCTATCATAACGGTTGGATTATTGGTAACACGATTTTCTCTGTTCTGTCTGTGGTACTGTTTGTCGGGATATTGTTTGTTCCGATAATACACTCCAAAAGGAAACAAGCACACCGTGCGGAAAATACAGAAGATGAGAGGGCGGAGCAGCAATGAAACAATTATCGCAACTCAAAATGAAACAAAATGATGCCGCTGTGATCGTTTTCTTGATACTGTTGTCTGCTGCGGTGATGGCGTTAGTGTCGCATTTCAGTACGGAAGCATTTTTATTTGATGATAACAGAAATCAATGGATGCCTGTGATGGATAAGGCATATGACAGCTTTTTTGCAACGGGACATATGCCGAATTATAATTTTTATCTTGCTAAAGGAATGGAAATTGCCGACCAGGGATTTTATTCCCTGAATAATCCGATTATGCTTTTATCGTATGTGCTGTATCGGTTTGTTTTGATGAAAAGCTGGGGTTCTACGATCTCTGTCTATATCTATATGATGTTTACCTTGGGGAATATCACCGCCTATCTGTTCGGCAAAAAAATGGGATTGAATACGGCACGTTCGGTAATGATCGTGCTGATGTATATGTCCTGTTCCGCTTTTGTGGTTTTCGGGGTATGTTATTATGTATATAACAATTATTTTGTCGTGCCATTGATTCTCTATACAATGCTTAGGTTCAAAGACAGCCAACAGCGTTTTTTTGCCTGCGGCATCATTTTGGCATTCAGCCTGACGCTTGGCAATGTCCAGTATACCGTTTATCAGTATATGATGTACTGTGTGATAATGCTGACCATGGTCATTTTAGGCAGCCGCAAAAGATTTTGGGAGATGATCTCCAATTGCGTCACAGGCATTGTATTGTCGCTTCCGTCATTGATTTTGCTGATGCAGTCCAGTGCAAGAGCTAAATTTTATTCTTCGGAATCGGGAGGTTTTCTTTCGTGTCCGTTAAATATCCTGGATTATTTGGTATATTCCCTTTTTCCTTCTCAACTGATGGTCAATATCACAGATATACCGGCGGAAAAAATTTCTGCCAACAGCGAACTGGTATCAGTTGCTAACAGTGCGTGGGTAATGTATATAGGCGGATTCGGAATATGTGTGGCAGTATTGATCTTAGGGGCTTTGAAACGCTGCGGCAAAAAAATCAAAAGTATCAATCAACAACAATTACAAAAATGGGCATCTGAAGGTTCATTAAAAAATATCTTCACAATGGAAGAATCAAAATCTTTTTATATAGGTGCGGCAGCGGCAATATGGTTCTTTTTCTCCGTCACCATTGCGGGCTTTGCCGGCAAGATATTGTCATTTGTTCCGGTGGTCAATCAGTTCCGTTATGCTTTTAAGGGCTGTTATATTATGATACCTTTGCTGATCGTTCCGGCAATATATGTTTTCAGGAAAATCCAAAAGAAACATTTGTTCCGGACACTATATGTGGTATGTGCCGTATTTTCTGTCATAGGATTAGCAAATCAGTATTTTAGTTATCATTATCTTGCCGACAAATACAGTTGTGAATATACAGAACGATATGAAGATGAACTCACCGGTCTGAAACAAACATTAAAGAATCATTCTGTCGATACTGATAATTATCGCATAGCTGCTTTCACGGAAAGCAGCTATCTGAACGATAACAAGGTCGTTAATAAAATTACCCGTAATCTTCCCGTATCAGCGGAAGTATTTTCTCTGGGAGCTTATGACCAGACGGAATCACAGCTTTCCTATCAGCAGAGTGATTTATTGTATACCGATTATCAGGAAGTTACTTATTATAACGAGCAGGCATACAGCAAAGAAATATGGGAGCGGGAACTGACCGATATGGCAGCATTTGAGGATCAGCTGATCCATAATGCTGTCCGATATATCATCATCAGTGAAAACAGTGATATGGACTTAATACGGGAAATTTTTGATCAATGTGAGAAAGTGCATATCAAAAATATTTCTTCATTTACTGATGGTTGTCTGCTGATGGAAATAGATGGGGTGGATTCTATCTGCAAAGACGAGAAAAACCGTACAGTCGGTTTTGAGGCTCAAATGGACTGTATTCAATTTCAAACAAGTCAAGACAGTGAACAGTACCGATTGTCATTTACCTGTAAAGACAGGCTGAGTGCCGACTATGTATCCGATGATGGAACGATTTCTCAAAGACTGGCAATGACAAGTGATGAGAATGGTTATATCACCATAACCACAAAGAATCTGCCGAAAGGCACAGTGACAATCACTTATCATAACGGCTGGATTGTTGGCAGTACGATTTTCTCTGTGTTGTCTGTGATACTATTTGTCGGGATATTGTTTGTTCCGATGGTACGCTGCAAAAGGAAACAGGAACATTGTACAGAAAATACAGAAGATGAGGGGGCGGAGCAGCAGTGAAAAAATTATCGGAACTCAGAATGAAACCAAACGATACCTCTGTCATCGTTTTATTGGTACTGCTGTCCGCTGCGGTGATGGCGTTAGTGTCGCATTTCAGTGCGGAAGCATTTTTATTTGACGACAACAGAAATCAATGGATGCCCGTGATGGACAAGGCATATGACAGTTTTTTTGCGACGGGACATATGCCGAATTATGATTTTTACCTTGCCAAAGGAATGGAAATCGCCGACCAGGGATTTTATTCCCTGTATAATCCGATTATGCTCTTATCGTATGTGCTGTATCGGTTTGTCCTGCTGAAAAGCTGGGGTTCGACCATTACGATTTATACCTATGTAATGTTTACATTGGGAAACATCACCGCTTATCTGCTTAGCAGGAAAATGGGCTTGAATAAGGCACGTTCGGCAGTGATCGTACTGATGTATATGTCCTGTACGGCATTTGTGCTGTTTGGCTACTGGTATTATATCTTTAACAACTATTTTGTCGTGCCGTTGATTCTCTATACAATGCTTAGGTTCAAAGATACCCAACAGCGTTTTTTTGCCTGCGGCATTATTTTGGCATTCAGCCTGACGCTCGGCAATATCCAGTATACTGTCTATCAGTATATAATGTATTGCATCATTATGTTGATGATGACGATATTCAGCAGCCGCAGGCGTTTTTGGGAAATGATTGCCAACTGTGTGACAGGAATCGTATTATCACTGCCATCATTAGTGTTGCTGATGCAGTCAAGTTCCCGATCGGCAGTTTATGCGGAAGAAAGCAGCAAATTTCTGAAATCGGGGCTGAATTTTTTCAGGTATCTGCTGTATTCGCTTTATCCTTCAACACTGTTGTCAGGAAAGTTCGGTATGACTGCTACGCCGTTGGGAATTGGTTCATATGTTTATTATATCGGCGGATTTGGTATTTGTATTGCCGGAATATTTTTCTTGGCAGTCAGAAATGTGCTGAAAAAAAGTAAAAATATCTCATCTTCTATTAAAAATATCCAACTTCAAAAATGGTTTCATCTCAATGAATCCGGGGCTTTTTATATTAGTATCGGTGTTGCGGTATGGTTCTTTTTTTCCTTATCCATTGGGGGTGTTGTCGGAAAAATTCTTGCCATTGTGCCGGTAATCAATAAATTCCGTTTTGCTTTTAAAGGCTGTTTTGTGTTGATTCCCTTGCTGATTGTTCCGGCAGTCTGGTTGTTCAAAAGAGTTCAGCACAAAATCCTGCTCAGAGGATTGACAGTGATATGTATTGTATTTTCCGTAGTAGGTGTTGTGAATAATTACTTTTGTTATCATTATATTGAAGAGGAGTATTCTTATCAGTATGAGGATAAATATGAAAATGAAGTATCTGCACTGAAACAAGAACTCGCTGATCAAAATATTGATACTCAACATTATCGTATCTGTACTTTCACACAGGTTTCCAACAGGTTTCAAAACAGTGTTGTCAAAAAAATGACAAGAAACACACCCATCTCGGCAGAAGTATTTTCGCTTGCTGCTTATGACCAGACCGAATCGGCTCTTTCGTTTGAACAGAGCAATGCCATCTATACGGAATATGAAGAAATTACGTATCTTAACGAGCAGATATATACTAATTTGTCGGAATCACTGGATATAACAACATTTGAAGATCAGATGATCTGCAACTCCGTTAAATACATCATCATTGAGGACGATGAGCAGGAAAAGAAAATGATGACCGATATTTTTGAAAAATGTGATAAACTGACGATCAAGAGCATTTCAAAATGGTTAAAGCCCTTCTCTGTTATTGAAATTGACGGTATTATGCCTCTGTGCCAAAACAGCCGGAACCATTCGGTAAGTGTTGACTGCCGGACGGATTACATACAGTTCCGGACAGACGGTACAAGCGAACAGTACCGATTATCCTTCACCTATAAAGACCGGCTGCGTGCGGATTATGTTTCTGATGACGGAAGCATCACAGAAAATTTGCATCTTACCGATGACGAAAACGGCTATATCATTGTAGAAACGAATCATCTGCCCAAAGGTAAAGTGACGATTACTTATTATAATGTATGGATTGTCATCAGCGGTATTTTTTCGGGAATATCAACGCTGCTTTTTGCAGCAATCATATTCGTGCCGTTCATCGCAAACAAAAAGAAACACCGCACCGCAAAATGACAAACAAAAAACAGCGTATCGAATTTCACCGATTCGATACGCTGTTTTCTTATGATAAAATATGAGAATGATTTTAGAAGTGATAATTATACTACGCCCTGAGCGATCATTGTATCTGCAACCTTAACAAAGCCTGCGATGTTAGCACCTACAACGTAGTTGCCTTCATAGCCGTATTTCTTAGCTGCATCTGCAATGTTGTGATAGATGTTAACCATAATGCTCTCGAGCTTCTTGTCAACTTCTTCAAATGTCCATGAAAGACGCTGGCTGTTCTGTGACATTTCAAGAGCAGATGTTGCAACGCCGCCTGCGTTTGCAGCCTTGCCGGGAACAAAGAGGATCTTGTTGTCCTGGAGAATCTTTGTTGCTTCGAGAGTAGTGGGCATATTAGCACCTTCTGCAACAGCAATAGCACCGTTCTTAACGAGGTTGTTAGCACCTTCAACATCGAGTTCGTTCTGAGTAGCACAGGGAAGTGCGATGTCGCAGGGGATTGTCCACAGGAACTTGCCTTCTGTGTACTGTGAGTTAGGACGATAGTTCTTGTATTCGGTAAGTCTTGCTCTCTTAACTTCCTTGATTTCCTTAACAGCATCAAGATCAATGCCTTCTTCGTCATAGATCCAGCCTGTTGAATCGGAGAGAGTTACTACCTTTGCACCGAGCTGAGTTGCCTTCTGAGCAGCGTAAATAGCAACGTTGCCGGCACCTGAAATACAAACAGTCTTGCCGCTGATGTCGATATTATGATCTTTAAGAAGTTCGTTGGTGATGTAGAGAAGACCGTAGCCTGTTGCTTCTGTACGAGCGAGTGAACCGCCGTATGTCAGACCCTTGCCGGTGAGAACACCTTCAAAGCTGTCACGGATTCTCTTATACTGACCGAAGAGGTAACCGATTTCACGGCCGCCTACGCCGATGTCGCCTGCGGGAACGTCTGTATCGGCACCGATATGTCTGTAAAGTTCTGTCATAAAGCTCTGGCAGAAAGCCATTACTTCTCTGTCGCTCTTGCCCTTGGGATCGAAATCAGCACCGCCCTTGCCGCCGCCGATGGGAAGACCTGTGAGGGAGTTTTTGAAGATCTGTTCAAAACCGAGGAACTTGATGATGCCGAGGTTTACAGACGGATGGAAACGAAGACCGCCCTTGTAAGGACCGATCGCACTGTTGAACTGAATACGGAAACCACGGTTTACCTGAACCTTGCCGTTATCGTCTACCCACGGTACTCTGAACATCAGCTGTCTTTCCGGTTCGGTGATTCTTTCAAGGATACCTTCCTGCTGATACTTGGGATTTGCTTCAATCACGGGTTCGAGAGATTCGAGAACTTCTTTGACAGCCTGTACAAACTCGGGCTGAGCCGGGTTCTTTTCGATTACTTTTTCGATTTGTTCACTAACGTATGACATCTTTGTCAACCCCTTAAAAAATAATTTTGTTATAGGATTCTGCGTTCAAGCGTATTGTTTCATAACTCAATACGCCTAACGCTTTTTCAGTTTAACACATATTTCAATCCGAATCAAGGGGAAAATGCAATTTTTTTAAAAAAAATTGCATTTTTGACATTTTGACGAATGAATGTCCCATAAACTGAGGAAAAGGAAATACCACACTTTTCAAGAGAAAATTCCGTCATATCCGTTCCGGAATAGGAGATTGAACACAGCGGCGTATTTGCATATACGGAATGACAGAAAATCATAATTTGCCTGTTGGGGGGGAGTTTTTGCTTTTTTGTGTAAAAAGGCAAAAAATACGCTCCTGAAAAACTAAATAATATATTAAACGTCAAAAAAATATTTCAAACAGATAATCTCTTGCTTAAATTTCGTTCAGGTTGTATAATATAAATTGGTTTAAAAGTCTATTTTAAATAGGTTCATAACAACAATGCGGCTATATTCACCGGTTGAATACAGCACGCCGTTCACAAATGAGAGGAGCGTCTTTAACAATGGAGAAACAGGAACTTTTATATGAAGGCAAGGCAAAAAAGGTTTATGCAATGTCAGAACCGAATTTTTGTATGGTAGAATACAAGGACGATGCAACCGCTTTTAACGGTTTGAAAAAGGGTACTATCACCGGCAAGGGTGTTGTCAACAACAGAATGTCCAACTTTATGTTCAAGCTGCTGGCAGAAAAGGGCATACCCACACATTTTGTTGAGGAAATCAGCGACCGTGAAACAGTTGTTAAAAAGGTAAAAATCGTTCCTCTTGAAGTGATTATCAGAAATAAGGCTGCCGGCTCAATGGCAAAGCGTCTGGGACTGGAAGAGGGTACCGAACTGAAGTGTCCTGTTCTTGAATTTTCATACAAGGATGACGATCTCGGCGATCCGCTGATTAACTCTTATCACGCAGTTGCTATCGGTGCAGCAACGTGGGAAGATATTGATACCATCAGCAAACTTGCTCTTGATGTCAATCAATATATGATCGAATTCTTTGCCGGTGTCGGTGTGGAACTGATCGATTTCAAACTGGAATTCGGAAAAGATTCGGACGGCAATATTGTACTTGCTGATGAGATTTCTCCCGATACCTGTCGTTTCTGGGATATTAAAACACACGAAAAGCTCGACAAAGACCGTTTCAGACGTGACCTCGGCGGCGTAGAAGAAGCCTATGCCGAAATGATGAAGCGAATCGGTCTCGGCTGATGACAGAAAGGTTGAATCACGGAAATCATCTTTGCTCCATTCGGCTGAAAACGATGAACAAAATAGATTTCCGTGAACTTCAATGCAGTCAGTTTGACAAAGAACAAAAAGGCTATTGATAAAATTAAATGGATGGTGAATTCTTTGAGTATCGATTCACAGGAATATTTTTCCGAAGAACTCCATGAAGAATGCGGTGTGTTCGGAATATACGGCAATAACAGCAGTCTGCCGCTTGCGTATGCCTGCTATAACGGACTTCTGTCGCTTCAGCACAGAGGTCAGGAAAGCTGCGGCATATCCGTCAATGACAGAGGTGTTATTACAAGTCATAAAGATATGGGACTTGTCAGTGAGGTTTTTAACAACGAAATTCTGGACTCCCTCCAGGGTCAGATAGCAATAGCTCATGCAAGATATTCGACAGCAGGCGGCAGTGTGCGTGAAAACTCACAGCCGCTTGTTATGCGTTATGTAAAGGGTACTCTTGCGATTGCTCATAACGGAAATCTTACCAATGCCTACGCCGTCAGACAGGAACTGGAACGGCGGGGAGCAATTTTTCAGACAACAATCGATTCGGAAGCCATTGCCTATCTTGTGGCAAGAGAACGTATCGGCTCGGATTCTGTGGAGGAAGCCGTTGCCAAAACAATGAAACAGATTGACGGTGCCTACTCTCTCCTTGTGATGAGTCCTCAGAAACTCATTGCGGCAAGAGATCCGCACGGATTCAAACCGCTGTGTATGGGAAAACTCGGCGATTCGATTGTTTTTGCTTCCGAAACCTGTGCATTGGATGCCTGCGGTGCGGAGTTTGTCAGAGATATAGAACCCGGAGAGATCGTAGTTGCCGATGAAACCGGAGTACATTCCGTACAAAAGATCAGTGATTACGAAACTATAAAATCGACCTGCATTTTTGAGTATATTTATTTTGCCCGTACCGATTCGGTGATTGACGGTATCAGCGTTTACGAATCACGCAAGGAAGCAGGACGTATTCTGGCAAGAGAATTTCCCGTTGAGGCGGATATTGTCATCGGTGTTCCCGAGTCGGGCATTGATGCCGCTATCGGTTACAGTGAAGAATCGGGAATCCCTTACGAAAAGGGTATTGTCAAAAACAACTATATAGGCAGAACCTTTATCAAACCCACACAGAAGGAACGTGCCAAAAGCGTGCGGCTTAAACTGAATCCTCTTGGTACAGTGCTGGAGGGAAAAAGGGTCGTTGTGATAGATGACTCAATTGTAAGAGGCACTACTTGTGACAGAATTGTCAAGATGCTGCGAAATGCCGGTGCAAAAGAAGTGCATCTTCGTATCAGTTCTCCGCCGTTTATCTGGCCGTGTTTTTACGGTGTCGATATTCCGTCAAGAGGGGAATTGATCGCAGTCAAACACACCGTGGACGAAATATGCCAGCTGACCGGTGCCGATACGCTCGGATTTTTCCCGCCCGAAAAACTGAACGAACTTCTGCTCGGAAAAGAAACGGGAATATGCAGAGCTTGTTTCACCGGCAAGTACCCGACCAAAATTCCGTCAAAGATGCTTGATGGCAAAGAACGGGGCGGAATGGATTTTGATAAGAAGATTAAAAAAGGATAAAAACCTGTATTTTATGAAAGGACAGATTTTTTAAATGAGAGATATATATGAATCACCGCTTTCATCAAGATATGCGGATAAGGAAATGAAATATCTGTTTTCTCCCGATAAAAAATTCAGAACCTGGAGAAAACTCTGGATTGCCCTTGCAGAATCCGAATACGAACTGGGACTGAATATTACCCAAGAACAGATTGAAGAACTGAAAGCCTACGCAGATGACATTAACTATGAAGTTGCCGAAGAAAGAGAAAAACTCGTTCGTCACGATGTGATGTCACACGTTTATGCTTACGGTGTTCAATGTCCGAAAGCGGCAGGCATTATACATCTCGGTGCAACGTCCTGTTATGTCGGCGACAATACCGACGTTATCATTATGACGGAAGCACTTAAAATTGTTGAGAAAAAGCTTGTCAGCGTGATTCGTTCCCTTTCGGAATTTGCACGCAAATATAAGGATCTTCCGACACTTGCCTTTACGCATTTTCAGCCTGCACAGCCGACAACGGTGGGAAAAAGAGCGACCCTTTGGATACAGGATCTTCTGATGGATCTCGAAGATGTACGCTATCAGCTTTCCAAAGCCAAGTTGTTGGGCTGTAAGGGTACTACCGGTACACAGGCAAGTTTTCTGGAACTCTTTGACGGAGATCACGAGAAATGCAAAAAGCTGGATAAGCTGATTGCCAAAAAAATGGGTTATTCTGATTGTTTTGCCGTTTCCGGACAGACTTATTCCAGAAAGCTGGACAGTCAGATACTGAATGTTCTGGCAGGAATTGCACAGAGTGCTTCAAAGTTTTCCAATGACATCCGACTGCTTCAGCATTTGAAAGAGGTGGAGGAACCCTTTGAAAAGAATCAGATTGGTTCTTCTGCAATGGCTTACAAACGCAATCCTATGCGTTCGGAACGTATAGCATCGCTGTCCAGATATGTGATGGCAGATGTTCTCAATCCGTACATTACGGCTGCTGTACAGTGGTTTGAGCGTACACTGGACGATTCTGCCAACAAACGTCTGAGCATACCTGAAGGATTCCTTGCGGTTGATGCCATTCTGAATCTTTATATGAATGTCAGCAACGGTCTGGTTGTTTATGATAAGGTCATCACGCAGCACCTCAAAAGAGAACTTCCGTTTATGGCTACGGAAAATATTATGATGGACGCAGTGAAAAGAGGAGGAAACCGTCAGGAACTTCACGAGAAAATCAGAGAACATTCTATGGCAGCTTCACTTGTGGTGAAACGTGATGGAGGAGAAAACGACCTTCTTGAAAGAATTGCCAATGACCCGGCATTCGGTGTGACGCTGGAGGAATTGGAAGCCATTCTTCTTCCTGAAAAATATGTGGGCAGGGCTCCCCGCCAGACAGAAGACTTTCTGAATGAAACAGTGGCAGCTGCTTTGAAGCCTTATGAAAATGTAGAGAGTGAAACAGCTGAAATCAATGTTTAATTTTATGAGGTGAGTATTGTGATACAGACAAATCTTTTTGAAAATACACCTGCTCATCAGGTGGTCGACAAACTTGGTAATTTTTCGATAATTGAATATACAAAGGATTTATCGGTAAATCGAGGTTCTGCTTCAACTGCTTATTTTATGAGTAAAATGAATGTCAGAAAAAGACAGTTGCTGATAGAACTTAAAAATACCGGTGCAATTATGCAGGCAGGTGCTATGCAGATGATGATAGGAAATGTGCAGGCAGCCACCAATGTTCAGGGTGCAGGCGATTTCTTCAAAAAAATGGTAGGCGGCAAAGTGACAGGTGAAAGCGGCATTAAGCCGAGATATACCGGTATTGGTCACGTTCTTCTGGAACCTACCTATAAACATATCATTCTTCAAAGCATCGATGACTGGGGCGGTGCGATCACGATTGAAGATGGACTGTTTCTTGCCTGTGATGATACAGTTCAGATGAAAGTAACCGCCAGATCGAATTTTTCCTCAGCAGTGGCAGGCGGAGAGGGCTTGTTTAACAATACGCTTTTCGGCAAGGGCGTGTTTGCATTGGAAAGTTCTGTTCCCGCATCAGAACTTCTCATCTTCGATCTGGAAAATGATACACTTAAAATTGACGGTAGTATGGCGATAGCGTGGACCCATACGCTGAATTTTACCGTTGAGCGTACCACAAAAACACTGGTTGGTTCGGCAGCATCAGGTGAAGGTCTGGTAAATGTGTACAGAGGCACAGGCAGAGTGCTGGTTGCTCCCGTTACCTGAGAGCCGGTTTAACATCTTTGCACCGCACGGGACAGATATGAAACCCGTCGTTCATGGACGGAGCAGCAGAATAACAGTTTCGTTTCGGGGTTTGATAAAGACTTGCCGAACAACAACAGGTAAAATGATGATACATAGATAGTAAATGACATTGCATTGATCAATATTGTTGACGATACAAGCAGCCACAATGAGAAAGAAAGGTTGGTAAAAATTAATGGTAAGAGCGATCGTAGGAGCAAACTGGGGAGATGAAGGCAAAGGTAAAATTACCGATGTGCTTGCTCAGGACTCCGATATGGTAATAAGATTTCAGGGCGGCAGCAATGCCGGACATACAATTATCAACAACTACGGAAAGTTTGCACTTCATCAGCTTCCGTCAGGTGTTTTCTGCGATAACATCACCAATATCATCGGAAACGGTGTTGCGTTGAGTGTCGAAAATTTTACAAAAGAAATTGCTTCTTTGGTTGAAAGAGGCGTACCGAAGCCGCATATACTTGTATCGGACAGGGCACAGATTGTTATGCCGTATCACGTGCTGTTTGACTGCTACGAGGAAGAAAGACTCGGCGGCAAAAGTTTTGGCTCTACCAAATCGGGTATTGCCCCCTTTTATTCGGACAAATTCTCGAAAATAGGTTTTCAGGTCAACGAACTTTACGATGATGTTGATGCTCTGAAAGAAAAAATCGCAAGAATTCTTGAAGTGAAAAATGCCGTGATCAGAAATGTTTATCACAAAGAAGAGATCAGTGCGGACGATATGTTCCATAAATTAATGGAATATAAAGAGGCTCTTGCTCCGTATGTTGCCAATACATTTGACATCGTACATGATGCAGCAGCAAGCGGCAAAAAAATTCTTCTGGAAGGTCAGCTCGGTTCTCTGAAAGATACTGATTTTGGTATTTATCCGATGGTTACCTCTTCTAATACCATTGCAGGATATGGTGCCGTCGGTGCAGGCGGTATTCCTCCTTATGAAATTAAGGATATTATCACGGTAGTCAAGGCCTATTCCAGTTCAGTCGGTGCAGGCGAGTTCGTCAGCGAAATTTTCGGAGAAGAAGCAGAACAGCTCAGACAGCACGGCGGCGATGGAGGAGAATACGGTGCAACAACCGGCAGACCGAGAAGAATGGGTTGGTTCGATATTGTTGCTACACGTTACGGCTGTAAGGTACAGGGTGCAACACAGGTGGCATTTACGGTTCTTGATGCTCTGGGTTATCTTGATGAGATTCCCGTATGCGTTGCTTATGAACTTGACGGCGAAAGAATTGATTACTTCCCGTCAACCACCAAACTGAAAAGAGCAAAACCGATCCTTGAGGTTCTCCCGGGCTGGAAGTGCGATATAAGAGGTATCAAAAACTATGACGAACTTCCCGAAAACTGCCGCAGATATATTGAGTTTGCGGAAAAAGCGGTGGGTGTTCCGTTCAAAATGATTTCAAACGGACCGAAGAGAGAAGACATTATATACAGATAATCGGAGGTAATTGATTCTCATGTGTGGTATAGTAGGTTATATCGGATATGAACAGGCTGCACCGCTTCTGCTGAACAGTCTGGAAAAACTGGAATACCGAGGATATGATTCGGCAGGTATCTGTCTGAATGACGGCAGTCGGCTGGTTTATGAAAAAGCAAAAGGCAAACTTCAGGTATTGAAAAATCTGACCGACAACGGAAAAACGCTCAGCGGTACGGTAGGAATAGGACATACAAGATGGGCAACACACGGTGAACCGTCTGATGTTAATGCACATCCTCATCTCAGTGAATCAGAAAGATTTGCGGTAGTTCATAACGGCATTATAGAAAACTATATTCAGCTGAAAGAACATCTTGCGGCAAAAGGTGTGGAATTTCTTTCAAAAACCGATACCGAGGTCATTGCTCAGCTGATAGAACATTACTATAAGGGCAATTTGATTGATACAGTGATCAAGGTGCTTTCCAAACTGGAAGGTTCTTATGCACTGGGGGTTATCAGCAAGGATAACCCCGATGAAATCATTGCCGTAAGAAAAGAAAGTCCGCTGATTATCGGTCTGGGTGAAAATGAAAATTTCATTGCGTCCGATGTTACGGCAATTCTTGCCAAGACGAGAAAAATTTATCGTCTTGAAAATAACGAAATTGCCATTATCAAACGTGATAATGTTACAATTATTGATACTGATAAGGAAGAAATTCAAAAAGAGATCGAAACGGTCAATTGGGACATCAGTGCAGCCGAAAAAGGCGGCTACGAGCATTTTATGTTCAAAGAAATTATGGAGCAGCCCAAAGCGATCAGAGATACCATTGCTCCGAGAATCAAAGACGGACGGGTGGTTCTCGACGAGATTAAACTGACTGATGAACAGCTCAGAAAATTTACCAAGATCAATATTCTTGCCTGTGGTTCTGCATATCATGTCGGTGTTGTTGCGAAATATGTGTTTGAAAAAATGCTGAGAAAACCGGTTGAGGTAGATCTTGCTTCAGAGTTCAGATACCGTGAACCGATCGTTGACGAGAAAACACTCACGATCGTGATTAGTCAGTCGGGTGAAACAGCAGATACCAAAGAAGCAATGAAAGAAGCTCAGAGAAGAGGTTCTCACGTTATTTCTGTGGTCAATGTTGTGGGCAGTGCCATCGCCGTTGAATCCGATGATGTCATTTATACATGGGCAGGTCCCGAAATTGCCGTTGCCACCACTAAAGCATACAGCACACAGCTTGCTGTGATCTACCTGATGGCAATCTATTTCGGCGATAAGCTCGGTACAGTCAGCGAGGACGAATACCGGATTTATATCAAAGAACTGGAACAGCTTCCCGATAAAATTAATCAGATTTTGGCGGATAAAGAAAATATACAGTACCTTGCCTCTAAAAATTTTAACTGCAAGGATGTATTCTTTATCGGAAGAAACATTGATTATGCACTTTCTTTGGAAGGCTCTCTCAAACTGAAAGAAATTTCCTATATTCATTCCGAAGCATATGCTGCCGGTGAATTGAAACACGGAACGATTTCATTGATAGAGCAGGGAACTTTGGTGATTGCTCTTGCGACCCACGAAGCTTTGATCGGCAAAATCGTCAGCAATATAGAAGAAGTGCAGGCAAGAGGTGCCAACGTAATAGGTGTTGCTTGCAGCAATCATCCCGAGATTGCCAATATTGCCCAAAGTACGATTTTTATACCGGAAACCTGTGATATGCTTCTGCCGTCGCTTGCCGTAATACCGCTTCAGCTTTTTGCGTATTATGTTGCTTCGCTGAAGGGCTGTGATATTGATAAGCCCCGTAATCTCGCAAAATCGGTAACGGTTGAATAAAATGTTGATGATATTGATCCGGAAACAGAAAAATCGTTTGTTTCCGGATCAGCAAATAAATCAGGTCAGACATCTATGACATAATGAAAAAGGTGAATATATGGAAATTAAAAATGAAGCCATATTGGTTATGGATTTCGGCGGACAATATACTCAGCTTATCGCAAGACGTGTTCGTGAATGTAATGTTTACTGTGAAATCAAACCGTATAAAATAACTGCTGAAGAAATTAAAGCCAAAAATTACAGAGGTGTTATTTTTACAGGAGGACCCAACAGTGCTTATGATGCCAATGGTCCGAAATGTGATCCGAAAATATTTGAAATCGGCATTCCCGTTCTTGGTATTTGTTACGGTGCTCAGCTGATGGCAGAAACACTCGGCGGTAAAGTGACAGGTGTCAATGACAACAAAGAATACGGAAAAACAGATGTAGAATTTGATACCTCATCTCTGATGTTTCATTCGGCACAGGAAAAGAATATCTGTTGGATGAGTCATACCGATCGTATTGAAGAAATTCCTCATGGCTTTAAAATTACGGCGATGTCAAAAGATTGTCCTGTTGCCGCTATGGAAGATATTAAAAGGAATTTCTTTGGTGTACAGTTTCATCTTGAAGTACAGCATACAGTGGAAGGTATGCTGTATCTGAAAAACTTCTTGTATAATGCCTGCGGCTGTACGGCTGACTGGCAGATGGATTCTTTTGTAACCGATACGATCAAATATCTCCGTGAAAAAATAGGTGATAAAAAAGTGCTTTGTGCACTTTCAGGCGGAGTGGATTCGTCTGTTGCGGCACTGTTGGTACATAAAGCCGTAGGAAAACAGCTTACCTGTATTTTTGTTGATCACGGGCTGCTGCGTAAAGATGAGGGAGATCAGGTTGAAAGCATTTTCAGACAGCAGTTTGATATGAATCTGATCAGAGTGAATGCGAAAGATCGATTTCTTGCCAAACTCGCCGGTGTCACTGAACCCGAAAAGAAACGAAAAATTATTGGTGAAGAATTTATTCGTGTATTTGAAGAAGAGTCGGGCAAACTCGGAAAAATAGAATATCTTTGTCAGGGTACGATTTATCCCGATGTGGTGGAAAGCGGCGTAGGTGAATCTGCGGTGATTAAAAGCCATCACAATGTAGGAGGACTTCCTGAAGATGTCGGTTTTGAGGGTATCATCGAACCGCTCCGGGATTTATTTAAAGACGAGGTCCGTAAGGCAGGTCTGGAGCTTGGTATACCTGAATTTTTAGTATGGCGTCAGCCTTTCCCCGGTCCGGGTCTTGCCATCAGAATTATGGGTGATATTACAGAGGATAAGCTTGATATTCTGAAAGATGCGGATGCCATTATGCGTGAAGAATTTGCCAATAATGGTCTTGACCGTCAGGTAAATCAGTATTTTGCGGTGATGACAGGCATTAAAAGCGTCGGTGTGATGGGCGACGGCAGAACATATGACAATACCATCGCTCTTAGAGCTGTTACAACAAGTGACTTTATGACTGCCGACTGGGCAAGAGTTCCTTATGATGTCCTTGAAAAAATTTCAAATCGTATTATTAATGAAGTGAAAAATGTCAATCGTGTGGTTTATGATATTACTTCTAAACCTCCGGCTACGATTGAGTGGGAGTGATATGTAAAACACTGAAAACCCAGTATTTATGCGGGTTTACGAGCCTTTTGCATTGCTTTTGATAACAATTTGATA
>CACYDP010000068.1 GCA_902773135.1 uncultured Ruminococcus sp. | reverse complement strand
TTTTAGGAAAGGGGTCCGGGGAATAACCCTTTTTCCGCCGGAAAAGGGTTTTCCCCGGGAAACTGCCCGACAAAATTGATTTCCGTGGATTGGGAAAAAATAACATTGACAAAAAATCAAAAAAACATTATACTTAATTTAACATAAATTATGCGGAAAGTTAATATTTTTTTGCTCTTATTCACGGAGCTTGATTTTTTGAAAGGGTCGTCAATTATGAGAAAGTTTGTTTCGGTTTTTGCAGCGGCTGTTTTGTCTGCGGCAGTTGCACTGAGTTCCCCTGTCAGCGTTTATGCGGAAAGTTCTACGGGAGTAGGTTTATCATCGCACGCACTGAAAGCCTATTATGAAAACTGGCAATATGTGTGGGGCGGTGCTTCTCCCGGAGCAGTAGACTGCAGCGGTCTGATTATGTCGTATAACGGTGTGGGCGGTAATCGTACAGATATGATAACGGTTTCGTCCGACTGGGGATATGTGTCCGACGGGGTTCCGAATATACACGGTCTGGGACTGCACCAAAGAGGTCACGTGGGTATTTACATCGGTTCTGATGCAGCAATTGATGCCCGTGACAGATACAGCGATATTGTCTATCATAATGTGTATTCCAAAGGCTGGAAAGAATGGTTCAAAATAGCCGGCGTATCGTATCCCAATACCGGTTGGGTGCTGTTTGACAGTAAGGCATTTTACTATGAGAACGGTCAGTATATCACAGATACTTCCCGTGAGTTTGACGGGGTGGTATATACGTTTAACCATGACGGAGTATCGGACCTTCTTCCTCCCAATGAAGCCTATGTGCAGACAGATTATTCCGATGTACAGATAGGGGAATATACCTATTACGAATCGGACGATCCCGAAGCGGAAGATGAGGAAAGACAAGCCGAAATTGATGCACAGCGACAGGAAATTATGGAAGCACAGCAGCAGAGAGCAGCGGAAAATCTCATTAAGGCACAGCAGAAAAAAGAGGAAGAGGAGCTGCGAAAAAAAGAACAGGAAGAAAAACGAAAAACCTCTGAAAAAAAGAGAAAAGAACACGAAGCCTCTCTGGTTTACCGTTTGGGCAATTCAGGAGCAAAAATTAAAGAATTCCAGCAAATGCTGTATGATTTGAAATATCTGCAAAAGAAACCCAACGGTTATTTTGACGAAGAAACCGCACGGGCTATCACAGAATTCCAAATTGATCATCATATGATTGCTTCGGGCATTACGGATCAATTGCTTTACAAAGCCCTGAAATCACCTGATGTATCGCCCAAACCGCTGAAGTCTGAAATCTTCCCCGGAATCGTAACGGTACAAAAAACCGAAACCGATACACAGGGAATCATCAAACCAATGGATTTGTCCGTGCTTTCCGCACTAAAACCGTAAAAAACCATAACATTAAAAAGCCGCCCTATTCGGGCGGCTTTTTTGGATATTGGGATTATTGATGAATGAGTTTTAACAGTTCCTCGGTTTTGTCTGTTCTTTCCCAGGACACTTTGAGATCTTCACGACCCATATGACCGTATGCAGACAGTTTTCTGTAAATCGGCAGTTCCAGATGCAAAGAAGAAATAATGGCAGACGGACGGAAGTCAAATACCTGACTTACGGCTTCGGAGATTTCCTCATCGCTGACAATGCCTGTACCGAACGTGTCAACCATCACGGAAACCGGTCTGGCAACGCCGATAGCATAGGAAAGCTGGATTTCGCATTTTTTGGCGATACCTGCCGCTACCACATTTTTGGCAGCATAGCGTGCGGCATAGGCAGCACTTCTGTCCACTTTTGTCGGGTCTTTGCCGGAGAAGGCACCGCCGCCGTGACGTGAATATCCGCCATATGTATCAACAATGATTTTTCTTCCCGTAAGACCCGTATCGGCAACAGGACCGCCGATGACAAATCTTCCCGTAGGATTGACAAGGATTTTGGTATCTTCGTCCATCAGTTCGGAGGGAATAACGGGGGCAATGACGTGCTCGGTCAGATCTGCGTGTATTTTAGATAAAACAGCCTTTTCGGAATGTTGTGTAGAAATCAGTATGGTATCAATTCGTACAGGTTTTCCGTCTTCATATTCGACCGTCACCTGTGTTTTTCCGTCCGGACGGAGATAATCAATGATACCTGTTTTTCTTACCTCGGTGAGTCTTTTGGCAAGTTTGTGTGCAAGAGAAATCGGCAGCGGCATCAATTCGGGGGTTTCATCGCAGGCGAAACCGAACATAATCCCCTGATCTCCGGCACCGATGCGGTTGAATGTATCGTTTCTGCCGTCACGGGATTCATAGGAGGTGTTGACACCTCTGGATATATCGGGTGACTGTGAGTTGATCGAAGAGATCACGGCACAGGTATTGCCGTTAAAACCACATTCGGGATTGTTGTATCCTATGGAGTTGACAACATTTCTTGCGATTTTGTCAATATCCACATAGCAGCTTGTGGTGATTTCACCCATAATATGGATCAGACCGGTGGTAGCGGTTACTTCGCAGGCAACGTGAGCCTGAGAATCCTTTTTCAGAATAGCGTCAAGAATGGCATCGGAAATCTGGTCGCACATTTTGTCGGGATGTCCTTCTGTTACGGATTCGGATGTAAATAAATATTTTGACATTTTTTTCTTCCTTCCTTTGATATTCCGTTTTGTGCTGCAACCGATGAAAACAGGCAGCTGAAAAAAAAACCGTCCGGCATAACCGAACGGCTGATATATATTCTCATCTTTCGGTTAAACCGCAGGAATTGGCACCTTACACAAACGGCAGGTTGTCGGACGTCACAGGGCCTGTTCCCTCGGTCACTCCGGATAAGTTGATTTATGAAATTATGAAAAAATTATACCACCAATACCGTCATATGTCAATGCCGTATTTTAAAATTCCGCAAATAGACAGATTTGACGAATGAAAATGCAATTTATCTGTATAAAAACACCTCATCTGTCAAATATTATAAATGAATCAAAGTTGACGAGGTAATCAGAATGTATCAGTTTATCAAAGATTTAAAAAAGGCTTATACACCATCTGCCCATCCGCCTTATCGGCAGAAAAACACACCGCTTTCCCTTTCGCTGCGTTCCAATATAGAATATTTCCGTATACAGTACCAGAACAGCTCTGATCTGACGGTTCGTGAAATGCGGCTGAACGGCATCAATGCGGCGGTGATAGCGATTGATAATATGACCGATAAAGAAATTCTTTCTCTTGCGGTGATCCGACCAATATTTGACTATTCGTTTTCGGGAACGCCCGACCAATATCTTGAAGATATTAAGTATAGGGTATTGTACGTCGATGAAGTTCTGGACATTCACACCTATGAAGATGCGGAAAGCAAAATAATGTCGGGATTTGCACTGATTGCCGTTGACGGCTGCGATAAAATGATTGCGGCGGGGATTCAGGGATATGAAACAAGGGGAGTGTCCGAGCCGGATTCGGACGTTGTGCAGAGAGGCTCCAAAGAAGGCTTTGTGGAAACGATGAGAGTGAATATGACATTTCTCCGCAAACGCATCAAAAATCCTAAACTGAAATTTGAAACGATGGTCATAGGGGATGTCAGCCGCACAGAAATATGTTTATGCTATCTGACCGATGTTGTATCGGATCAAATCCTGCACAAACTGAAAAAACGTCTGTCGGAAGTGAATTTGAAAACCGTATTGACAACGGGGTATCTGGTGCCTTTTCTGGAAGAGAAAAAGGACTTTTCATTTTTCGGGGGAGTGGGTGTATCCGAACGTCCCGATACCATCTGCGGAAAAATAACGGAAGGAAGAATTGCCATTCTGATTGACGGCGTGGCTTCTGCGTTGATTGTTCCGTATCTGTTTGCCGAATATTTTCAGACACTCGATGATTATTCCAACAGGGCGTATTTTGCGACCTTTACACGCTTTTTGAAGTACTGTGCCTTTTTTATTTCGATGCTGCTGCCGGGGATTTATGTTTCGCTTGCCACGTTCAATCCGGAAATGTTTCCGACATTGATGCTCAATAAAATAGCGGCTTCCATCAGTGCCACACCGCTTTCGCTGATGTATGAAACGATACTCATACAGTTAGTGTATGAAATTATGCGTGAATCAGGGCTTCGTATGCCTCAGCCGCTGGGTTATGCGGTCAGCATTGTCGGCGGTCTTGTAGTGGGTGATACGGCGATCAACGCAGGGCTGATTGCGGCTCCTACCCTGATGGTGGTTGCCGTAACGGCAATCTGTTCGTATGTGATACCGAATTTATATGCACCCTCTGCCATACTCAGACTGATTTTTACGCTTGCCGGCGGTATTTTCGGGGTATGGGGCATTGCGGCGGTGTTTTGTGTGCTGCTTGCCAATATCTGCGGCAAAAACAGTTTTGGTGTGCCGTATACTTCGCCCATCAGTCCGTTCGGTGTATCTGCGATGCGTGACGTGATCGTAAGGGCAGGCTGGAAAATTTTATCAGGCAAAACCGAATATGTACAAAATCTTCCGGGTGCCGATACGCAAAGCGAGGGTAATCAGAATGAATGAAAAAGCCATTCCTAAAATCAGTACCGGGCAGTTGTTTGCCCTTTTGTTTGTTGCAAAAATCGCATTGACAGTGATGTATTCTTCCGTATCGGGTACGGCTCATTTGTGGGATATGTTTTTGCCGCTGCTGATTGCTGCTGTATTGGTGGCGGTTCTGTGCCTGCCGGTCACGTTCTTGTATCGGGATCAAAATCCGCAGAGTATCTGTGAGATTGCCGAAACGGTATTCGGCAGATGCGGCAAAATTATATCGGTGCTTTACGGGCTTTATTTTGCATTTTCTTTTTTGCAGACAGGCTTTGTGTTTCGATATTTTCTGAACTTCATACTCGGTGATCCCGTGCAGTCAGGATTGATTATTGCGGCATTTACAGCGGCAGCCGTTTATGCGGCGGCAAAGGGCACAGAAGCCTTGTCAAGAATGTCGGGTATTGTGATTGTGATGTTTTTGCTGTGCTCTGTGCTGGTATTTTTGTTTTTGATACCGGACTATTCTTCCGAAAATCTTCTTCCGTATCAATTGATTCGTTCGGGATTGGTATGGGACGGGGTGATATTTTTTCTGTCAAGAATGAATGTGCTGGCAGCCGTTAATGTTTATGCGGAAAATACCAACGGAAAAATCGGCAGAAGTTTATATTTGTGGATATTCTTTTTATTTTTGTTTACTGCCGCTATGCTGCTGCTTGCCTGCGGCACAGTGGGGGAATATATTGATACCAGAGAGTTTCAGGCTTATGCACTTACGGACGGTTCGGGAAGCACACAGCGGCTGAATCCGCTTTTTTTGTTGGTTCTGGGGTGTTGTGTATTCTGCGGATTTTCGCTGTACGTACTCGCCTTTGCCAAATGCGTCAAAAAAATCTTTTCTTTGAATTCTCACCGACTGCCTGCGGTATCGGGGGGCATTGTGATGTTGGTTCTGCTGTTGTGGTTGCCGGGAGTTCAGGGGGTGTCGGAAATAATGCTGAATCGTAATTGGTCGGCAGCCGCAGCGGTCTTGTTGATTTTCGTAATTCCGCTGTTGGTGCTGACGGCAGGAAAGATCAAGTCGTCATTATCATTCAGAAAAAATATCAAAAAGCTGTCCTGTCTGTGTCTGGTGCTGTGTTTGCTGACGGTGCCGATGATGAGCGGCTGTACGGGAACACAGCTTAACCAGCGGCTGATTATACAGGGACTGGGAATTGATCGGTATGAAGACCGTTACAAGCTGACGATGATTGTTCTTGATACGGACGATACGGAGCACCGGAATGCCTCGGAAATACTGTATGCCGAAGGGGAAGACCCTGAGATTGCTCTGAAAAACCTGGAAAACGAGCGGGGACAAAAGATACTGCTGAGTCAGTGCCTTTTTATGATGATGAATGAAGCAGCCGTCCGCAGCTGTGATGATATTCTGCCGTACTTTGCACAGCAGAATGATATGCAGAAAACCGTCAGCCTGATGGTATCGGACGATTCTGCCTGCCGGACCGTTTGTTCGGCTGTCAATGAATTTCACTATACTTCCGAATATATTAATGTTCTGTCGGACAGTCAGGCGGTCAGTCAGCCGTCCGTGCATTGTACGCTGATTGATTATATGTCTTCTTTGCAGAATCAATATGCTGCTGTGCTTTTTCCGTATATCAGGATTCACAGCGGAACACGATCTATCCATTCGGACGAAAGTTATCTGTTTGACAGAAACGGCAGCGATCAGACAATGAACCGTGACGAAACAGCGGGAACATTGATTGTCAGCAGAAAAGCATTGAACTATACAGATACGCTGTCTTATAACGGCAAAACGATCAATTACGGAATTGATCATACTGCTGCCAATATTGTTCCGGTAATCTCCGGCAATCAGTTAAGCATTGCATTGAATATTCATATTTTTACGGACAAAGATTACGGTCAGACAATCACCGACAAAATCAGGGAAAATGTGGAAAGCAAAGTGAATGCCGGTATTGATAAAACCATTCGCCGTGACGGCTGTGATGTTTTTTCCGTATTGAAATATGTACGCTGTGCGTATCCCGATGTTTACCGGAAAACAGATGATTGGAGAAGTATCCTGCAACAATCGGATATCAGGATCAATGTTTCCTGCAAAGGAGTATAAATTTCACTTATTAAAATCATCACCCGTGCTATAATTTGCCGAAGACGGCATAAAAATGATACGGGGTGATCGATATGTTTAATCTTTTAGCGGATTTGCTGAGCAGAATATCCTTTCTTTTTATTCTTCACGTTACGGGAGCGAGTTCTTTTCCGAAACCGCTCTCGGACGAAGAAGAAAAGATTTGCCTGAAAAAAATGGCAGAAGGGGATAGGGAAGCCAAAAATAAACTGACAGAACATAATCTCAGGTTGGTGGCACATATTGTCAAAAAATATTACGGAACGGGAGCCGATCCCGATGACTTGGTATCGATCGGCACGGTAGGGCTTATCAAGGCGATCAATACCTTTAACAGTGATAAAAACATACGTTTGTCCAGTTATGCGTCAAGATGTATTGAAAACGAAATTCTGATGTATTTCAGAGGAACCAAAAAGACATCACTCGATATATCAATGAATGAAGAGATTGATTCCGACTCGGACGGCAACGCATTGACACTGATGGATATGATGGCGGTGGACGATGACATTGTGGACAACCTCGATAGAAAAATGAAAACCGAAAAACTCCCCGGCTACATTGACGAAGTACTGGGAGAAAGGGAGCAACTCATTATCAGGCTGCGGTACGGACTGGACGGAAAAGAACCTCTGACGCAGCGTGAAGTGGCGAAACTCCTGAAAATATCACGGTCGTATGTTTCGAGAATCGAGAAAAAAGCACTGGCACTGCTGCGGAAAAGATATGACAAGGAATAACTGCTGCATTTTGTCATAGGCTGCTGACAGCGAAATGGTCGGGAAGAAAAAAGAACAAACCGCTGCCATTGAATGTACAGGCGGTTTGTTCTTTTATACCCCTTTATGAAATGAAGCAACAAGAGTAAAAAGAAAAATAATGAGCGATCATTTCTCTTCTATGAGTTCTTCTTCAATTTCGTAGTTTTTGCTGCTTACCAGGTCTTTTGAATAGTCAGACAAACGTGTAAGACCATCGTTGTTCAGTTTTGCCATATTCTCGATCACGTTTTTCTTCAGAAGCTGGTCGCTGTACTCCACTTTAACGGCTTCTCCGTTCACTTCGGTGTACTCGCTCAAACCAAGAAGATAGTCTGTTGAAACTTCAAAGTATTTAGCAAGTTTCATGAGGGTTTCTCCATTCGGAATACCTCCGTTTTTCCACTTGCTGATAATGCCCGAAGAAAGACCTACCTCCTTTCCGACAGGGTTTGGTTTTTTTCCTTTTCTGATACACAGATTATAAAATCTTTCCCAGAACATAAAATGACCTCCTATAATTTTTTGTAATTTTATGGTAAATTACAAATTTTAAACAAATTTTTTGAAATGACTTGATTTATCAACTAAAGTGAGATATACTATTCATAAATCAAGCGAAAATCAAAATATTGCCATAGAAATATTTCTATATCATATTAACATATTTTCAGCATAAAAACAAGGAGAAATTATGATGACAATTGGTGAAAATTTAAAAAAATTACGCAAAAATGCCGGATTTACACAAAAACAGCTGGCAGAAGAAATCGGAATCAAACAATGTACGCTTTCACAGCTTGAAAGGAATGAAAAACCGCTCTCGCTGTCTATGAGTATAGAAGTAGCCGGTGTCTTAAAATGCAGTTTGTACGACTTAGTAGAAAATGTAGATGCGTTTGTTGAGTAAATCTGATTACTATCTTATTACTATTATGATCATCATTCTGAATTTTTAAACCTGCCATACGTTCCCGGGGGGATACGGCTGCCGAACAAAGTATAATAAAAATATTTCATTTTTATTATACACTGTAAAAAGTGCAAAAACAACCGTATTTTTGCATTTTATCAATGAATTTTTGTATTTTTTGCAATTAATGCTGTTTGACCGGTAGATTCCGATAATAAAAAGTAACCGCCTGCATACAGGGGTTACTTTTCAGGAGCATTATCGGTTATGGATTGATTCGGGATAGAGGTCGTGCTGTGACAAACGCTGCCATGCAAGATCTTCCCATTTGGTGCCGGGCATACCGTAGTTGCAGTAGGGGTCAATGGAAAGACCGCCTCTTGGCAGGAATTTGCCCCATACTTCTATATATTTAGGCTGCATCAGTCTGATCAGGTCTTTCATAATGATATTGACACAGTCCTCGTGAAAGTCACCGTGATTCCGGAAACTGAACAGATATAATTTCAGTGATTTGCTTTCTACCATCATTTCACCCGGAATATAGGAAATATAAATCGCTGCAAAATCGGGCTGACCGGTGATAGGGCAAAGGCTGGTGAATTCGGGACAGTTGAATTTCACGAAATAATCATTTTCTTTGTGCTTATTCGGAAATGTTTCCAGCAATTCGGGAGCATAGTCGGTAGGGTATTTGGTATGGTTGTTGCCGAGCAGGGTAATGCTGCCCTTTTCGTTGTTTTCTCTTGTACTCATAAATTCTCCTTTATCAAAGCGGGGTCTTCCATTCCGTTTTCTTTGAATGCATTGATTCTGTCACGGCAGGTCCCGCATACGCCGCAGGGTTTTTCGCCGCCCTCATAGCAGCTCCACGTGAGTTCATAGGGAACAGACAGTGCAAGACCTTGTCGGATCACTTCTGCCTTCGTCATATTGACAAAGGGAGCTTCTACCCGCAGCTGTTCGCCGCTGCCCAGATAGACAGCACGGTTCAACGCATCGTTAAATTCTTTGCTGCAGTCGGGATAGGCATTTCCGGCAGCATCATCGCTGTGAGCACCGTAATAAATGACTTCACAGCCGTTGGAAAGGGCGATGCTTGCTGCCGAAGCGATAAACAGCCCGTTTCTGAACGGTACATAGGTGGATACGGGTTTTCCGTCCGTTTTGGCAAGCTGTTCGGCATAGCTTTCTTTGGGAATATCCTGATCGGAATTTTGGAGAAGCGAGCAGTCCGAATCCGCAAAAATCAAGGCAAGATCCAGTGTTTTGAGTGTTACGCCGTAATAGTCGGCAATTTTGCGGGCGGCTTCTGTTTCTTTGTGATGTTTTTGTCCGTAATATATCGACAAAGCCAGAACCTGATCGGCACCGTATTTGTTTACGGCAATGCCAAGGCAGGTAGCGGAATCAATACCGCCGCTGAAAAGTACCAGTGCTTTCAAATTTCAACCCTTCTTATCTTTTAGTCTATCAGTTGTTTCAGTTCGTGATCGGTCTGAAATCTTCCTCTGAATGTTTTGGTAACGGTTTTTGCCGAAGCATTGCGGATTCCTCTGGCAGTCATACAGCTGTGAGAGCCGGTGATTTTGACACCAACGTCCCGGGAGCCTGTTGCCTCGGAGATGATTTCGGCAATATCGCTGCCAAGACGTTCCTGAAGCTGAAGTCTTTTTGCTGCCATATCGCATATTCTGGCAATTTTACTCAGTCCCAGTACTTTGCCGCAGGGAATGTAAGCAACATTGACGGTCATATCGTACATCAGAGCCAGATGATGTTCACAGTAGCTGAAAACCGTTATATCTTTCATCACCACATATGATTCAGAGCAGCTGTTTTCTTCCATATCAAAAGTTTTTCCGAACATTTCGGCAATATCGTGATTGGAATATTGAATTCCCTCAAACACTTCCTCATACATATTTGCCACACGCTGAGGAGTTTCACGAAGTCCGGGACGGTCGGGATTTTCGCCGAGAGCCTCTAAAAGCCCTCTGATATGATATTTGATTTTTTCTTTATCCAAGTCAGACACCTCTTTTTTGCGGATCCCATATATACTTGTGCATCTGTAATTGCAGACGCACGTTGTTCAGATTTTTTTCTCTCATAAACGCAACGATTTCCGCAGGTTGAATACGACCGAAAACAGGGCTGAAATAAACATAACATTTTTCGGTCAGTGAATAGGTTTTGATAATCTCATCGGCACGTTCCAGATCTTCCCTGCTGCCTGCGACAAATTTTACCGTATCTTTTTCGCACAGAAATTGAAAATTTTCTGTCAGCATAGATGATTCCATATTGCTGGACGGCAGTTTATAATCCATCGTAAAGGAGGGACGGTATGCCTGTGATGACAGGTCTTTGACAGAAACAGCCCCGTTGGTTTCGATTTCTATTTCGTGATGATGGCGGACCAGTCTTTCGATAAGATGATAAAGGTTTTGCTGAAGGAGCGGTTCGCCGCCTGTGAGGGTGATATTTTTGATACCCTCAGAGAATTGTACCAATTCATCGGCTGTTGTCATTTCGGCAGGGGCAGAGGCAGCGTTTGCCCACCTTGTATCGCAGTAAGAGCACGCAAGATTGCAGCTGCGGAATCGGATAAAAACAGCAAGTTCTCCTGCTTTTGTGCCTTCGCCGTTGATGCTGATGAATTTTTCGGTTACAGGATATACGATCATTCTGCACCCTCCGCACTCTCTTCATACACCGCACAGTTTTCGGGCGTTTCGTAAACAGCAACGGAAAAAACCGGCAGGGATTTTTCTTTGAAACAGTCGAAAAAATACTTTGCGAAATTTTCTGCGGTAGGTCGGAACGGAACGCAGATCAGCTTGAAGTTTTCGTCTTTGAGAGCATTGAGAGTGGTTTCTTTCAGCGAATGATTTTCATAGATCAGTGTATGGTCAAAACTGTCGGCAAGATTTCTTACTTCTTGTTTCATATCACCAAAATCAATGAGCATTCCTCGTTTTGTTCCGTTTTGATTCAGAGATTCGCCGGCTGCTTTTACTTCAATGACCCAATGATGACCGTGAATATTGGCACATTTTCCGTTATATCCGGAAAGAAAATGTGCACTGTCAAAAGATGCGGATGTTTTTAAAATATACATAAGATCTCCTTAAAAACAAGTGCAGCTGTTTGATACCGCAGCTGCACCCTGAAATATATTGCATATTGACTGAATATTACGCATATTTCGCCCTAGTTTTATTTAATGACAGGATGGTGCAAACGAACTGTCAGCAATCGGCAAAAAAATCATTTGCCGTACGCCTTAATTATATGCAAAAGCCGCTTTTTTGTCAAGCCGCCGTTTCAATCAATTTTGTCGGGCAGTTTCCCGGGGAAAACCCTTTTCCGGCGGAAAAAGGGTTATTCCCCAGACCCCTTTCCTAAAACCGCTG
>CACYDP010000067.1 GCA_902773135.1 uncultured Ruminococcus sp. | reverse complement strand
TGTTTTCACCATACGAGGTTCTTCGTCCTCTATGTAGCCCAATGCACTCGGAACTATATAGCCGACACAGTCTATCATTCTTACTCTGAAACACGAATTATCATTCAGCTTGACTTCGACAGCATTTTCCGGAATAAATTTCGGTTCTGTTGTCATAATGGTTCGTCCCGCAGATGACTGCGGCAATTCGTCCGTTGCCCGTTCACGCTGCGTTTCGTCGGAAATATTCGGGATCACAAGCGTATCCATAAATCTCTTGATAAATGTAGATTTTCCTGTTCTCACAGGTCCTACAATGCCAAGATATATGTCACCGCCCGTTCTCTCTGCTATATCTCTGTAAATATCCATAGATACACCTCATTCATATTATTGTCATCGTTATGAACTCAGCTGACAATCCTCAGCAGTTTGACATTCAGATGATCTGATGGTGCCACATTGCTGTCAATATTGTTTTCACTCCGAAGTGTCGATACATCAGTACAATATTTTTTGGCAATGCTCCACAGACTTTCGTTTTCATCGGGGTAGTACAGGATCAGTGCCGCATCACTGTCTTTTTTTCTGGGACGGTCTTCGTCCGAACTTACCTCGGACACGGTCTTTCCGCTGTGCTTTTCAAAAAGCGTGATATTCATCGCAATATCGGACTTGATGCATATATTGCTGTTGTCGGTTATCCTGAAAGACAGCTCGGGCAGCAGGGTAATATCCGCAGAAACTTCTCTGAGATTGGCAGGAACATTGGGATTTGCCGTGAATTCAACTGCACGTTCCGCATAGAATGGTACGCTGTCCGAATCAAGTCCGAATATACCGCAGTTGATTTTGCCTCTTACGGTCAGGGTATTATTTTCGTAGACAGATACACAGCTGATATTGTCGCTCCATATATCAATAATTTTGGTAATGCCTTTATCCGAAACATTGACTTCCGTTTCCAGTGAAATTCGTTCATCCGAAATCAGCACAAGACGGGTAAAATTGGTTTGTTTACGAATGATTTCCGTTTCATACTCCGTTGAATACACATCATCGGCAACACTGATCTCTTTATTTTCATAGGCACATACAATGGCATACAGTTTAGCGTCCAGTGTAATAAGGGTACTATTCTCGTCAAATTCAGATTTCAAAGAAACATCATAGTTCATCACTTCTACATTGATTTCATTCTGTGTTGTTTCATTGATTCCCGGAACGTCGATCACCTGACTTAAAGGAATTTGAAAAGTCATTGTATCCTGTGCACCTGTTTCAATATCCGTGACATACAGAATTCTCAGTACCGCTTCGCCTTTCAGCATTAATTTATCTTCTACGGCACGGCAGCCGCCGGTGCTGACGGCCAGTTCGGAACGCAGTATACTTTCGGGAGAACCTTTTCCCTTGCCGATGTCCAGCACTTCGGAAAGGGAAAACTGCTGTCCGGATATACCGCACAGCGTACAGATATTTTCTTTGCGGTCCAGCTGCTGAATGTCACTGCCTTCGGCTGCGGTACAATATTCGGCATATGTTTTATCATAAACACATACGCACACGGTAAACGCACCGTGAATATCAAGACGTCTGGGCGACAAAGCACGGCAGTTGATATATTCGGTGCGAATCTTTACTTTGGCTGTGGGCTCGCTGCATTGGTCTTTCAGTTTAAAGGAACAGGAAAACGGACTTGTATGCTCGCAGATTCTGATTGCCTGTTTTTTGGAATCAAGATAATACAGACGAATCACCGCACCGCCGTCAACATTGAGTTTATCACCCGAAACAGATTTTGAGGTAACAAACGGGCAAATACGGCATTTCAGTATTTTTTCAATATCGGGGCAGTAATCGGGCAGCGTAAAATCAAGGTCAACCGGTTGTTCGCAGGTAGATTCCGATACGGTTTCCCGTACGGGATATTTTTCATTCTTGAGCTGATATTTCATAAAACCGTAATTCCTTTCATTCGTTTTTATCATTTATATGCAGCCATTCCCAAAATATACCGCTGCCGGTGCGGGTGCGTCGGAATTCAAAGTTTCGGTCAAGCCTTTTCAAAGGCTTGCGGGGGATTAGGGGGGCAGAGCCGCCCCGACTCATCGATTAAAAATTACTCTTTGCAAAGGAAATCATTTGTTCCGTTCCCTATCCCCTTTTACAAAAACTGATAGTCGATAACCAACATCGTTAAAACAGGGATAAAGCTGTATATTGACATCGACAACGGAGGCACTCCGTACTTGACTTTTGCAATTATATTTGATACAATATAATTGCATTAAATATATTATACAAGGAGCGGTAGATATGTCAATTTATGATTATACTGTAACAACACCTAAGGGCGAGGAAATTTCTTTGGCAGATTATCGGGATAAGGTGATCATTATCGTGAATACGGCAACCGGCTGCGGCTTTACTCCGCAATATAAAGATCTGGAGGAAATGTACGCTAAATATCACGATAAAGGTCTTGAAATCATTGATATTCCCTGTAATCAGTTTGCAGGACAAACCCCCGGAACAGATGAAGAAATACACGAATTCTGTACACTGAAATATCATACGGAATTTCCTCAGATGAAAAAATCCGATGTCAATGGCGAAAATGCCCTTCCGCTGTATTCTTACCTCAAAGAACAGCAGCCTTTCAAAGGCTTCGGCAAAGGCGTAAAAGCTCTGATGCTCGATACAATGATGAAAAAAATTGATAAAGATTATAAAAATAATGCGGATATTAAATGGAATTTTACAAAATTTGTCGTTGACCGTAAGGGCGAAGTTCTGGCAAGATTTGAACCGAGCCACAGTATGAAAGATTTGGAGCAGTTAGTAACAGACCTTCTGTAACTCCGGCAATAACAAAAATTCCCTGTATTGTTTACAGCTGTTGAAAAATGTAGTATAATCTTCGTATATTGATAACGGAGATGATAAAAATGGACGAAAAAAAAGTAATGGAAACAGCCGATAAGGTCGCAAAAGAACTTGTCAAAATCACAGGCGGAGTCAACTTCACGGAAGAACAATTTCTCGATCTGATCGAGGACAGTATTGCTCCCGTGGAAAAATTCTTTGCCAATTATACCTGTGCCATTATGGAAATAGAAACAAAATTCAAAGTTCTGAATGAGCAGTTTTCACTGAAATATGACGGCAATCCCATTGAATATATCAGTTCCCGTGTAAAAGATTATGACAGTATTATCCGGAAAGTCATCAAAAAAGATCTTCCGAGAACACTGGAAGCCATTGAAGAAAATATTAACGATGTCGCCGGTGTCAGAGTGGTATGCTCTTTTGTGGAGGATATTTATCGGCTTGCGGACTGTCTTTTGCAGCAGGACGATATTACCCTGATCAGAAAAAAAGACTATATCCAGAATCCTAAACCAACAGGTTACAGAAGTCTGCACCTGATCGTTGCTGTTCCGATTTTCCTGGAAAACGAGAAAAAATATGTCAAGGTGGAAGTACAGCTTCGTACAATGGCAATGGATTTCTGGGCAAGTCTGGAACATAAACTTCGCTATAAGAAAAACCTTTCTCCCGATAAGCTCAATATGCTTTCCAACGAATTGGCAGACTGTGCGAATGTCAGTGCCTCGCTGGACAGCCGTATGCAGAATGTACGCAACCTGATTTTAAAATCCTGAAAAAAAACCGACCTGCAAATTGTAATGTTTGCAGGTCGGTTTTATTTTGCAGATCGGTTTTATTATGTTACAAAATCAGGCTGTGGTATTTTTTTCGCTGCCTTTCAGGGCTTTTGAAAGCCATACATCGCCTATATCCAGTGCCAGAAAAAGACTGGGCTTTTCGCTTGATTTAACAATCGCCTTGCGGGGGCTTACATCAGGGTCTGTACTCAGAAGCTGAATCGCTACTTTATCGGCAATTTCCATATCGCCCTGTGTATGTGTGGATTTAATTGTCATTTTAACGACGTGACTGTCATTCATATCGCCGTAATACAGGACATTGCCGCTTCGCACGAGCGGTTTGTTTTTATAGCTGAAAAAAGTATTTTCTTTAGCAGACATATGCTTTCCCTCCGTTCATTTCACTCCAAGGTAGTTCTTCAAAAGAATTTCCATCAGATCATCTCTGTCGATTTTGCGAATCAGGTTCCTTGCACCGTTGTAGGTGGTAATATAGGTCGGATCCTCAGACAGAATATATCCCACTATCTGGTTGATCGGATTATAGCCCTTTTCTTCAAGGGACTCGTAAACCGTATTGAGAATTGCCTTTATACTTTCGTCCTTATTATCGGATATTGAGAATATCATTGTTTTATCATTCATTCATCCCACCTCCATATATGTTATATTACCACACTAATCATCAAATTTCAACAGTTAAAATATATAATTTTTATATAAAAAGTCAATGCAGCAGGAAAAGGTATAAAAATCACCCTGAAATCAGGCGTTTTTGATGGTAACGTTTTTCTCTGCAAGGTTGGCAATAATCTTGTCGATAATGTCCTGCACCTCTGCGGAAGAGAGTGTGCGGTCATTGGACGAAAACTCAAATCTTACCGTAATTCTGTGTACGGTATCGGTATCATAAGTATCCACAACACTGACAGAGCGGAGAATATCGCCGCCCTCGTTTTTCCAACAGGAGCGGAGTGTTCCAAAATAAACCTCTGCCGGAATATCCATACTCAGATCATATTCAATAGACGGATATTTTGACGGTTCATCATATATAATAGCATTGCCTTTCGCAGAAGAAAACAGATTAATGTCGATTTCAGCAAAAACAATATTAGCTTTTTTGTCAATTTTCTTGTTGACAACAGGGTGCACAATTCCCATTTTGCCAATCACCTTGTCATCAAGAATAATTTTATTCAGATTAATCGGGTGTTCGTAAGCGTGTTCCGCTTTGCAGGGAGCAAATTCCAGTTCACAGTGTTTAATGTCATCTGTGACGGCGGCAAGAATATCACGAAGTTCAAAATACAAATCCTTGATATTTTTTGTTTTGCTGAACAGCGTAACCGCAAGCATTTTATTTTCGATACAAAGGTTGTTTTCATCAACACCATTGACCACTCTGCCGATTTCAAAAATACCGAACTCAGGTGCAAAAGAAACATTACTCTTTACCTGACAAAGCTGTGTCGGGATAATGGACTGTCTGATGGTTTCTATATTCGGGTTAGTGGCACCGACAAGACGGATATTTTTTTCAACAGGAATCCCCAGTGCTTTCAGTTCATCGTTATAAGCCCATACATACGAATGAAGCTCGTGCAGGGAGAATTTCTTAACAAGCAGATCCTTAATTTTTTCCTCCGTACTTTTGACGTTCGACATACGGACAGGATAAAGTGGTGAGCGTGCGGTATTGACCTCAAAATTGTCATAGCCGTAAATTCTGGTAATTTCTTCGATAATATCCGCATTCATTGTCACGTCCTTGGTAATTCTCCATGACGGAACGGAAACCGCATACGACGAACCGTCAAAAGAAACAGTGAATCCCAGACCGGTGAGTGTTTTTACAATGGTATCGGAATCAATTTGAATACCGGTATATCTGTCCACAAACGCCTGATCAAAGCAGAGATCAACAGGCGGGAATTTTACCGCATACTCATCAGTCAAAGAAGAAACAACTGTGATATTTTCGTCATATTTTTTAAGAAGATACAGAAAACGTCCGATAGCAGGCACCGTCATTTCAGGGTCAAGGCTTTTTTCATATCTCATTGATGCATCGGTACGGTGTGAAAGACGAACAGAAGATTTTCTGATAGAAGCGGCATCAAAGTTAGCCGATTCCAGTGCCAGCGTTGTGGTATCGTCAACGATCTCGGAATCCAGTCCGCCCATAATGCCGGCAATGGCAACAGGCGTATTGTCATCGCATATCATCAGCGTATTTTCATCAATATTTCTTTCAACTCCGTCAAGGGTCTTGAAAGTAAAGGGCTTGTCAAAACGCTTGATTCGTATTTTTTCCACTTTTCTTGCATCGAAAGCGTGCATCGGCTGACCCATTTCAAGCATAATATAGTTGGTAAGATCGGCAAGGAAATTGATTGCTCTCATTCCGCAGTAAAACAGTCGGATACGGATATTGACAGGGCTGATATTTCTCTTGATATTTTCCACTTTGATGGAGCTGTAACGCTTGCAGAGTGTATCTTCGATTTTGAGATCGACTTTCGGCAGGTTGTCATAAACCGAAAGATCGTCTGTTTCCGGCGTTTTCAGAGGGCGTCCGGTAAGAGCCGAAAATTCTCTTGCCATTCCGTAATGTCCCCAGAGGTCAGGACGGTTGGTCAGCGACTTGTTATCCACTTCAAAAATGATGTCGTCCAGATCATAAATGGTTTTGATGTCTGTGCCGAGCGGTATATCGTCGGTAATTTCCATAATGCCCGAATTGTCATCACTGATTCCGATCTCGGATTCACCGCAGCACATACCGTAGGAAGTATAGCCCGCAAGTTCACGGGGAGCAATGGTAATATCGCCGATTCTGGCACCAATTTTGGCGAAGGCGGTTTTCATTCCGACACGTACATTCGGAGCACCGCATACCACATCAATCAGTTCCGGTTCTCCTGCATCAACTTTCAGGAGGTGGAGTTTTTTTGATTTCGGGTGATCCTCTACGGATTTGATCTCCGCTGCCACGATTCCCGAAATGTCTTTGCCCTTAAAGAAAATTTCATTTTCCACCTCGGCGGTCGAGAGGGAAAATCTGTTGATAAGTTCCACCAAATCAAGACCGTCAAGATCGACAAAATCCCTAATCCAATTCATAGATAACAGCATAGTATTTTCCTCCCTTATTCTTCATCATCGATAAACTGTGACAGCGATTTCAGGCTGCCGCCGTTCAGATCTCTTATATCCTTAATTTCATACTTCATCATTGCCAGACGTGTCAGACCCAGACCAAAGGCAAATCCCGTATATTCATCGGGGTCAATGCCGCCCTCACGCAGAACATTGGGGTGTATCATACCGCAGGGGCACAGTTCCAGCCAGCCGCTGTGCTTGCATGACGGACAGCCCGTACCGCCGCAGATCAGACAGCTGATGTCAAGTTCAAATCCCGGTTCGACAAAGGGGAAAAATCCGGGACGCAGGCGGACTTTGATGTCTTTTCTGAACACTTCGGAAAGCATTGTTTTCATAAAATAAATCAGGTTGGAAATAGAAATATCCTTGTCCACCATCATACCTTCCATCTGGAAGAAGGTGTTTTCGTGGCAGGCATCGGTTGCTTCGTTTCTGAAACAGCGTCCCGGGAAAATTGCTTTGATCGGCACACCGTCATTGATCAGAGCAGGACCGTATTTTCTGAGAATAGCATTTTGTGCGGCAGAAGTCTGGGATTTGAGCAGCTGACCATTTTCAAGATAATACGTATCCTGCATATCTCTTGCGGGGTGATGTTTCGGAATATTCACAGCTTCAAAACATTCATAGTCTGTTACGACTTCGGCATAATCTTCTACCGTGAATCCCATTGATTTGAATACGGTTTCACACTGTCTTTGCACCAATGTGATAGGGTGATAGGAGCCGGTTTTCAGATTAGCAGGAGAAGAAATATCGAATTTCGGCATTGCTTTGATTTCCAGTTCGATCTGTTTTTCTTTCAGTTCATTGGTTTTGTTTTCGATCAGTTCCGAAGCAAAGGCTTTCAGTTTATTGACATCGGCACCAAAAGCCTTTTTCTGATCGGCGGCAAGGTCTTTCATCCCTTTGAGCAGTGATGTAATACTGCCTTTTTTGCCGAGATAAGAAACTCTTGCATGATCAAGTTCGGCAAGGTCGCTGATGTCTGCAAGTTTTGTTTCAATTTCGTTTTTGAGTTCCAAAATTTTGTTATCCACAATAATACCTCCGTAATAAAATAAAAGCGTCCCTGTGCTGTTTTTAACACAGGGACGAAATGATGCGATTCCGTGTTACCACCCTAATTTTTGCCCGAAAGCAAACACTCATTATGCATATAACGGTGCAGACCGTCACGGCTTAATCGTACTATCGTTCAGCCGAGCCGCTCGGAAGTGAACTTCACCGAAAAGTCAGCCTATCCGCTCACAGCCAAGACGGATATTCTCTGGGGACATTCTTTACGGTTACTCTCTTCGTCACTGCGTTTGATTAATGCAATTATTATAACACAACCATACATATAAATTCAAGCATTATTCCACACATTCACAGAATTTTCGGGCAGGACAGCAGGAAACAACTGATTTAACTGCTTTCCGTACGAATTTCACAGATGCCCATATTAACTATTTGTTTTTTGCATAAAAATTATGTATAAATTTGAAATAATTTGTAAAATGATGGGAATTGTATTGACAATTTTTAGACAATGTGGTAACATTGTCTAAATAATATTTGAAACGGAGGTTTTTAATATGGAAAAAATCATTGGCGGCATAAAACGAGAGTGTTATCCGCTGACCCCGGCACAAATGGTACATATGTATACATTAAGTCTTAGCCCGACACACGAGATAGTCAACATCGGCACAGGAACATTCCTGAAAGTCGATCTTAATATATCTGTACTCCGTGAAGCACTGAACCGTGCAGTAGAAAGATGTGAAGCGATGCGTATGCGTATCTGGCGTGAGCCGGAAACGGATAAGCTCTGGCAATATATCGAGCCTTACGAGAATCAGTACTTTGAGTACTATGATTTTTCGGCTCTGACTGAAGAAAAGGCTCATGCGATTCTTGAACGATGGACTTCTCAGCCTTTTGATACATACGGCGGTCCCCTTTCAAGAATTGTCATCGTATCTATGCCCGACGGCTACAACGGATATTACTGCAATGTGCATCATGCCTGTGCAGATTCCGGCTCGGTAATCGCTTTTACCAAAGATGTAATGGACATTTATTGTCATCTTCTGTATGATCTTCCTCAGCCTGCTCCCCTTACTTCATACATTGAATCAGTCAAAAAAGATATGGAGTATGAAGGTTCAAAGAAGGCAAAACGTGACGAAAAATTCTGGCACGAAAAGCTTGCACAGCCCGAACCAATGTATACAGATTTCACAGGCATAGGCAGACTGATACAGATACGCAATGAAAACAACGACCAGAGTATACGATGGGGACGGCTTGTTTCTGCCGATGCCGCCGGCGGAACCATTACCTATGACCTTGATGTAGAATCCACCAACAAAATCATAGATTTTGCCGAAAAATACGACATACCTACAAGTGTCGTAATACTTCATGCGATCAGAACCGTTCTTTCAAAATTCAACAACAATGAAAAAGATGTCACTATCCGTAATTTCGTCAGCAGACGTTCTACACTTCTCAACAAAAAATGCGGCGGTGTACGAATGCATTGTCTGCCGCTGAGGACAATTATTGAGCCGACAGCAACCGTACTGGAATCAATGCAGATCATCAACAAGGAGCAGCAGGAAATGTTCCTTCATGCAGACTATTCCACACTGAAGTACTATTATGAACAGCGTATAGCATACAACGCACCTGCCGGAGCAGTTTATGACAGTGTAAGTTTTACCTATCAGCCGGCAACAAGAAAAAGTCTTGTTCCCTATCTGAAAGACATTCCGTTCAAGAGCAGATGGTACTGCAGCGGCAAACAGCCACAGCCCTTCTATATTACAGCAATGCACAGACCCGGCGACGGCGGTCTGACATTCTATTTCGGCTATCAGAAAGATTGTGCCACACCGGAGGAGATCGAATTCCTGTATTATTTCACCGGTCGTGTCCTGTTCAGAAGCATAGAAAATCCTGACAAGACCATCGCCGAAATCATAAAAATGACTTAAGCCGGTGTGACACCTGACCTTTTATGATATATTATCATTACGAATAATGAAACCGGGCATATCTGAAACCCCAAAAACACCCGAATGCTTCATTGATGTATTTCAATTTTGAATTTTCGGATAGCCCCTGAATGGAGGATTAATTTTATGTTAGAAAAACTGAAAGAGCTTATTTGTAATTATGTAGAGGCAGATGCTGAGAGCATCACACCGGACTCACGTTTTGCAGAGGATCTCGGATTCAATTCCTATGATTTCATATGTATGCTGGGTGACTGCGAAGATGAGTTTGACGTAGAGATCGAGCAGTCGGAAGCTGTAAAGAGCAAGACTGTCCGCCAGCTGATAGAATATCTGGAGGGCATTGCCTGATGAATGAAATCAAAACACTTAAAGAGCTCGTATACCGTGCAGATGATCGTTTCGGAGATGAGAGCTTTGTTATCGAGTATAAAAAAAAGGAGTTCGTCGAGCACAGCTACAAACAGTTCCGCAAAGACTGTGACAGCCTTGGTGCATGGATCAACGAACACTTTCCCGAAAGAGTACACGCTGCCATTATCGGTCTGACAAGTTATGAATATCTCGTAGCATGGTTTGGAATACAGTGCAGCGGAAATGTTTCCGTTCCCCTTGACAATGCAAACAATGCGGAAAAAATTGCTGACGAGATCAACCGCTCTGATACAGAAATAGTATTCGTCGACAAAAATCACGAAAAAGATCTTGCCACTTTCAAGTCCCTTTGTCCGAAAGTAAAGTATTATTTTCATATTCACAAACCGTACGAAGATATGCTGTATCTCGGTGACATAGTAGAAGAATACAAGGATAAGATGCCAACTGCATCTTCATCTGAAAAAGACCTCACCGCCATTCTTTTTACTTCCGGCACCACAGGAAAGAGCAAGGGCGTTATGCTCAGCAACGGCAATCTGATTGATAATGCCACCTGTGAACCTGATTTGGGCTATCACGGCAACAAAAGAATGACCGTTCTGCCGATACATCATGTATACTGCTTTACCTGTGACATACTTTGCAGTCTTTGGTACGGAAGGAAACTGTGCATCAATGATTCACTGATGCGTATCATAAAAAACCTGAAAATATTCCGTCCCGTTGATGTTACATTTGTACCAATGATCTCTGCATCTATCCTTAACAGAATGAAGCAGTTAGCAGGCGAAGACGGTGACAAAATTGCCGTAGGCAAAGAAGTTTTCGGTGATCATTTCAGCATCATATATTCCGGCGGTGCCTATCTCAGCCCGGATATTATAAAAGGCTTCAGCGAATTCGGCATAGAGATAGCACAGGGCTACGGTATGACAGAATGTTCCCCGAGAATCTGCTCCGGCATAAAGAACTGCCCCAAACCTGACTCCGTAGGCGAGATCGTCCCCGGCTGTGAAGTACGCATAGTTGACGGAGAAATACAAGTAAAGAGCAAATCCGTTATGATGGGGTACTATAAAAATCCCGAAGAAACGGCAAAGACCATTTCAGAGGACGGTTGGCTTATGACAGGCGATCTGGGATACAAAGATGATGACGGATACCTGTACATTACGGGCAGAAAGAAAAACCTCATCATTCTTTCCAACGGCGAAAACGTTTCCCCCGAGGAAATAGAGAATCAGTTTGCTTATTTTGAACCTGTAAAGGAAATTGTGGTATACGACAAAAACGGTCAGATCACCGCAGAAATATATCCAAACCCCGATTATGAATGTGACAATATCCGGGATGTTCTTCAACAAAAGATCGACGAGGTCAATGACACTTTCCCTGCTGCAAAACAAATCGTCAATCTTGTTATCAGAGATAAGGAGTTTGAAAAAACCGCCTCAAAGAAGATCATACGGGCTTCCATTACAAAATAATTTTTCCGACAGCGGTGAGCAATCGTTCACCGCTGTTTTTTGTCTGTAACTATCAAATGGGTGGTATGAAAAATGAATCTGAAAATTTTGTGCAAAGAAATTAATTTACAATCAGAAATCCAACAACAAGTAATGGCTTTTGCAGCTGTTTTCGATTTTGATACAGTGAGTCAACAGCTCAGAAAATTTCTCATATATGAAAAAATGACAGAAGCCCGTATAGAATTGCAAAATATTCTCGGCGAAGATGAAAATAATATCAAAATACTTTCTTGTATGCTGAAAGCATCTGCCGATGCTTATCAAATTTACAAAGAAAAGGGCATCAGTGATGAAATTTATTTTTCCACCATGAAATGTTATACCCGATTTATTGATGAAACCTATAAAATGACAGGTAAGTTATCTTTTGACCGCTGTTGGTGGACCACTCGTCAAGCAGGATGTCACTTGTTCAGAATTGGTGATTTAGAATATGAGATGAAACATCTCGACGATCAAATAGTAATCGGACTTCATATTCCTTCCAATGCTGATTTTTCTCCGTCTGCCGTTGATCAATCCCTGCAAAATGCCAAAGATTTTTTTGCTGCGTACGATCCTTATTTGAGCAACGCTGAATATCGCTGCCATTCCTGGTTGTTAGACAGTCAGCTGAAAAAAATGCTGAACAAAAGTTCCAATATTCTTCACTTTCAAGACCGATTTGACATTTTCGATAAAGGAGAAACAAGTACAGAATTTATACAGTGGCTGTTTCGCACAAATTCAACAGAGTATGCTGCCTTGCCCGAAAATACTTCACTGCAAAAAAATATGAAAAAACATCTTCTTTCGGGAGGTATCATCAGAAATGCTTACGGAAGAGTGACATACTCCCCCCACATATAGAGGTGGGGGCTTCTCGCTCAAGTACGGCAACCCGTACAGTATCAACGAGCTATCCCCGTGTGTCCCACGGTTCC
>CACYDP010000066.1 GCA_902773135.1 uncultured Ruminococcus sp. | reverse complement strand
TAACTATCCGGATAAGAGTTTAGAGTATATAAGTCAGACACAGACCTTAATAGGACAGAAAAAGAGAGAATTAGTTGATACTCAAACTGGAGAAGTTATATGGGTAGATCAAATAACAAAGCGTACATACGGTACTAAAAACTTTTGGAAGTGCTATTTAATGGACTTTCTGACTGTATTAGGGATAATTGACAGCAAGCAACTTGATATATTCATCTACATAGTTGAAAATACAAATGCATCAACCAATATGTTCATAGGCACATATACAAAAATTGCTCAGGATGTAGGTGTATCTCGCCCAACAATAGCAGCGATAATGAAGAAACTACAAGAAAACAATTTCATCAAGAAAGTACAAAGCGGTGTATGGCTTGTCAATCCCAATATCCTGATGAAAGGTAACGATACGAAAAGACAAATCCTGCTGTCATACTACGAATCAGAAGAACCAATAACAAAAATCACGCTGAATAGAACAAAAAGACCGGCATTAGAGGACACAACACAAGAAAATGAACAAATCTCTTTATTACCACAGGAAATAAAGGAGAGTGAAACTGATGGTTAACGGAGAAGAAGTAATTGCAGGAGTTGATCTCACAATGTATTTTGGAGACGGAAACTCAAATACACTTTCGCTATCTCCAACACAAACGGCTATTGTAATCAAAATATTAGGACTGTCTTTAGAAACCTATACTGGTGATATGGTCTGTTATTCAGATGAAACACTCAAACAAATGCTAAAACTCAAAGGAAACCCACTAAGATTAAGAGAGGTAAATTGATATGAATTTTAAGGACAATAAACACGAAAACGCTTTTTATCAAATTTTGGAAAAAATGCAGCTCACTCACGCAGACACCGAAAGAACGGCTCTCGCATATCTGCTGGCACTCAACGAGGACTGCTGTAAACATATCAGCGATCTGTATGACTTCGAGGAGCGAATAATTCTTGTAGAAGGACTTGATAAAGCGTGGCAGACGCATACAAGCCTTAAAACAGCCCGTATGGCGTTTAATCTCTACAATGGCTATTGTTACGACAATAAGACTTATATAAGCTCAGATGGGCAGGAAAAGGACTTACCGAGCGAATACTACTCCCCTGTTCACCTGTTCGCTTGCAACGATGCTCCGTACTTTTGGCAAGCAATTAAAATCAGATACCCAGATTACACTGAGGAGGACTAAAAATGGCAAATATACAGATACCAGAAGCTTTATTTTACGATATACTCAGATACTATGTCATTACTTCCGAAGGCGAAGAAGTACCAGAGGAGTTGGATAAACGAGTATTCAGCGGTCTTACAGACAAAGTGCAAAAAATCACAGACCGAGAGCTATACACAACCTACAAAACAGCACCAACAGAAGAAGAAAGAGAAAAAGCCCGAAAAAAATACCTCGACAGCAAAGGTATTCCCGAAAGTTTCAGATGGTAAATTAACAGGAGCGTAAACACGCTCCTGTTTTTTCTTTTAAGGAAAACTTACAATTTATCCTTGCCTGGACAGAAAATCAGACCAAATGAATTTTTTTATTTTTGAAAAAACAGCTCTCTAAGCCACTTTTAGAAAAAAATTTAAAAGTTGCTTATTTTCAAAAAATAACGACTTACTTTTTTTGCAACTTGGTAATAATTTTCATTTGCTATCTGTGCCGTTTTTGAGGGTGACTTTGAATTTGCTGTTGCTTTGTCTCCTCAACGCTCTGTCGAATTTTGCTTATATTTTCTTGTATTTTTTCTCTACTCTCTAAGCCCTCACTTTCAGCTTCTTTTTTTATTCTTCTTGCTATTTGCTCTGTTCTAACTAAAGCAATAAGATTTCTTTCCACATCGTCAGCCTGCCGAAACAATAGTGCAAGTCTATGATTAACTTCATCTTCTTTTTGGTCTATTGTTCTTTCTCTTTCATTAAGGCTTTTTTCCCTATCATCGAGATATACTCCTCTTGCTCTTACATCTCTTACAGCAGTTGCAGTAGCTTTAAGGTCTAAAATTTCCTTGTATGTTATGTCATAGACTGTTCCCAACATCGGAACTTTCTTACAGCTGATTTTTTCTGCTTCTTCCGCAGTTAAAACTTGCCCTTGTAATTCGCTTAAACGGCTTTCAGCAGCATTTTTTGCTTTTTGAATAGTCTTTATCTGTTCTGATAAACTTTGATATTGCTCTGCCAGCTCTGTCATTTCCTGAACTCGTGGCATCAGCTCGTCTCTTTCGGCTTCTAAATTCTGCACCTGTTCTTGCAATAAGGCTACTTGCTCCTGCAAAGCCTTATTCTGAGCTTCAAGGTCAAACGCCTGTTGTTGGTACTGTCTTGTCTGAGTTTCTACTACTGTTTTCGTTTTTATGGACTCTTTTATTGCTTCTCCTGTTTCTATCATTGCTTTATGCACTCTTTCGTGTGCTGCTGCTATGCTTATTTCAGCAAGTCTTTCCTCTTGTTCAGCTCTTTCTTTTTTCCTGTCGGCTCTACTTTTCATTTTTTCAGCTTCTTGTACGGCTACTAATGCGGTTGCTTGCTTCAACTCTGCAATAGTCATATTTCCTTGTTTGGTAGCTTCATTGAGTATGCCAACAGGGTGTCCAAGAACAGCAGAAACCGCCTGCTCTAACTCCTGATGGAAGGAACGCAGCTCTTTCCGATCAATTCTTTCCTTTGCCGATACCTTAAAACCGCCTTTTTTCTTGTCCTCAACTACCGGAACAAAAGCAAAATGGATGTGAGGTGTCGTTTCATCAAGATGAACATACGCAGATATTACATTTTCCCTACCATACCGATCTGCCATAAAGTCAAAAGCTGCTTTGAAAAATACAGCTTGTTCATTTTCCGAAACATCTTTCGGTGCTGTAACTACCCAAGTACACATCACATTTACATCTTTCCGCTTCTGGACTTTGACTTCGGAACAGCGTTGCTTGATGAAATCTCCCTGTTTCATTGGCTGCAATTCAGCAGCAAGATTGTAATTCAAGTGACTTCTTGTTCTGTCAACACTCTCATTACCAATATTCCCAGCTTGTCGGTCATAGTGAGCAATCAAATGTCCGACCGCAGCTTTACTGTACTTTTCAAGATGTGCCATACCGCTTATACCTCCTTTAACACCATTCAAAAATTCCGTTGCCGCCTGTTTACACACTGTCATTATACAACAAAATTCCGGCGGCTGCAACTCCATTTTAGAATGGTGTAGCAAGTTATACCATTTTGCTTAACGGTTCGCTCCGCTACCCTACAAAGATGGTAAACTTGCAAGGGCTTTCCCCCCTT
>CACYDP010000065.1 GCA_902773135.1 uncultured Ruminococcus sp. | reverse complement strand
TTAAACGGCTACGCTATTATGAGAGCCTTAACATTGCTGCTTGAAATTTGTTCGAGATAAATGTGTCAAGTATTATTGACAATTTCATTTCATATGATTTAAAAGCAAACAGAAAGATCTATTTGTTTGCTGAGATCACAGATAAAGTCGCTATGGAGATCATTGCTCAACTTGATTATTTGGATCGTACGGGTAATGACGATATTAAATTATATATTAACAGCCCCGGTGGTTCTGTAAGTGCAGGTTTTTCAATAGTTGATGCTATCACTCGATGCAAATGCAATGTCGCAACTGTTTGCACGGGAACAGCGGCAAGTATGGGAGCTTTTATTTTATCGTGTGGAACAAAAGGCAAACGGTTTGCAACACCTTTAAGCGAAGTTATGATACATCAACCCTTAGGAGGCGCTCAGGGACAGGCATCCGATATCCAATTGGCAGCCGATCATATCACAAAAATCAAAAACAAGCTTCATAGAATTCTATCAGAAAACACCGGTCAGGATATACAAACAATATCTCGTGACTGCGACCGTGATTTTTGGATGGGTTCCGATGAAGCTCTGCAGTACGGGATCATTGACAAAATTTATAATGAGAATAAATTCTGTTGAAGCTATAAGGAATGTACTGAAAGACTAGTCCACTATCAAAAAATGTCCATCCTATTTTTCCAATGATGAACAATATGAGTGGTTCATTCTATTCAAGTATTAATAACAAGAAAAAAATACTTCCCGCTATAGGATACACAGTGTACAACAGTCTAATCTCTCTAATATTCAATACATACTGTTACAAAGAAATATGAGTATTCTTTAATATGCTTAATAGATACTCAGCCTGTAGACAAACCCATATTCAAAACGAATATGGGTTTGTCTACAGGCTGATAACTTTTTTCATTTTTTTATTGTATAAATTTAACCTATAACAAATTTTGTTCAAAAGTTTTTGTAATAAGCTGTTTATTGTGGTATAATAGTGTATAAAAGAAACGATCATTAGATTTGCACAATCTGAAAGGCGGAATATGAAATGAAACGAATTTTCGGTTATTGCCGTGTAAGCACATCGAAACAAAATATCGAAAGGCAAGTGCGAAATATCCTTGCGGAATATCCGACCGCATATATTTACAAAGAACGATATACCGGCACTGTGATCTCCCGCCGTGAGTTTGACAAGCTTCTCGGGCAAGTGCGAAACGGCGATACTATTGTCTTTGACAGCGTTTCAAGAATGAGCCGCAATGCCGCAGAAGGTATAGAGTTATATTTGCAACTGTACGAACAAGGTATTGAGCTTGTCTTTCTGAAAGAACCTCATATCAATACGGCAACCTACAAGCAATCTCTGACCGGTAGCATGGAACTTGTCGGCAACGACATAGCCGATATTTACATACAAGCGACAAATGAAGTGCTGCATCTGCTTGCAAGGAAACAGATTGAGCTTGCTTTCGGACAGTCTGAAAAGGAAGTCACCAACCTACAGGAACGTACAAAAGAGGGTATCGAGACAGCTCGTCGGAACGGTAAACGAATTGGATCACAGCGGGGAGATAAACTAAACGTCAAGAAAAAAGCTCCTGCGCAAAAGATCATCAGAGACAGCTCCGTCCATTTCGGAGGGCCTCTTAATGATACTCAGTGTGCCAGAGCAGCAGACATATCTAGAGGTACTTTTTACAAATACTTATATGAAATTTTTGAAAATGAAAATGAAAAGGAATAAAAAAATGAAGGATAATACTCAATCAACAACACAAAAGTCCAATTACCTATCAGTAAAAGATTTTGCAAGTCGGGCAGGAGTATCGACTCAAAGGATTTACCAAATGCTTGGTAAGGAACTTAAAATGTATTGCAAAATCATAAACAAGCGAAAATGCATTGATGCAGACGGATTGCGGCTTTTTGAGGGCATTCCGATAGACTTACCACAAAAGCAAAAGACAGAAAACGTTGCTACAAAGGATTTTGCAAAGGATTTTGCAACCGCTTTGCAACCGAACACAGATAGTTTAAACTCTACAATGGCCATTTTGGAGGCTCAATTGGCCATTAAGGATGAGCAAATTAAAGCTCAAAATGAGCAAATTAAAGCTCAAAATGAGCAAATTAAATTTCAAAATGATCAAATAGCAAATCTTTCTGCAGCACTCCAAGCCTCGCAAGCTCTACACGCTGGATCTATAAAACAACAACTCGAAACAAGCTCCGCTAACAGTAAAACAACGCCCTCAAAATGTTTTTTCAGTCTTTTTTTCAAGAAAGCAATAAAACATTAATCGTCAATATCTTGTTGTATCATCGAGCAGAGGTACTTGAAACGGTTACCGATTAGGTCTCCGTTTCTTTGTTTTTCTTTGTCGTATGCGTTCATCATATGGACTTTTCGTGTTAGATAGTCGCAGCATTTGATTTCATAGCTATTTTTGTCGCAAGCTGTTCTATCAACGACTTGTATAACTAAATCTTGCAACACTCTTATTTGTTCGGGAGCAAATTCATTATCACAGCTTACACCGCCTAATAAATCAGCAAGCAAACTTCCATAATTTAATTCGCTTTCTCTGTTGTTATCCTGCTCCTGCTGCGTTTGCTCGTTGTTATCAGCAAGCAAACGAACATCCTCAAACGTCATTTGACTATCAATAGACCTGGTCTTAGAGTGATATGTAAACTTGATTTTTGCCACTCGACGCCCTCTCTTGATAGCTTCATAGGAAAATTCGCAATCAGTTTTCTTGTTTACTTCTTTTACAGCAGGTTCAAGTACAGCTTTCTTAAACTCTTTAAATTCTTGATATGTCTTTAGCCCCTTGCAATCAAGAACGTTGTCTCTCAGCTCGTTAAGGTCTACTTCCCATTCTTTGCGATAACGATTTGATACAATGTGCAAGTAAAGAAAATAACTTGATTTGCGGTTAAGATGAATGACATTTTCAAGAGCATACTTGAAATAATGGTACTTACCTATGCAAAAAAACAAATCTCGTGCTTCTTCGGTGCAAGTAAGCTCAATGACAGGCTTTCCGTATTCGTCTTTGTGATAATAGGCTTTTGAAAAAAGAACAAACTTTAAAAAATCCTTGTTAGGCATTTTAAGAGTTACAATCTTGCCAAGTAAGCCCTCTGTATTCTTTTCCAAAAAGCGAGGGTCAGCACAAGTCAGCCCCATTAGTTCCTCATATTCTTCTTTGGTAAAGATAACGGTACGTTTTGTGTCGTCATTGGCATTGATACGGCTTATGTAGGTGTCAAGTATCTTCAATTCGCCTAAAGAGAACGGTACAGAACGCATAAGAATGAGGGGGTCTGATTTTTCAACCCAATATTTAGGGTCAAGATTCCCCTCTATTATAGCATTTTCTTGCCTTTTCTTTGCCATAAAATCACCTCGCAAGGCTATTATAACACGAAAGGTGGTAAGTTGTCAAATGACTTACCACCTTTCGTTGTTGTACTTACCACCTTTCGTTGTTGTACTTACCACCTTTCGTTGTTGTACTTACCACCTTTCGT
>CACYDP010000064.1 GCA_902773135.1 uncultured Ruminococcus sp. | reverse complement strand
TTATGCAAGGGTTTCTATGCAGTCGGAAAGAATGCTCCATTCCCTTTCGGCACAGATCAGCTATTACAGCAGTCTGATACAGAAAAAACCCGACTGGGAATATGTCGGAGTGTACACCGACAGTTTTGTGTCGGGAACAAGCACAGCAAAGCGAAAGGAATTCAAGAAACTGATCGAGGACTGTGAAAACGGGAAAATTGATATTGTGCTTTGCAAAAGCATTTCAAGATTCGCACGAAACACCGTAGATTTGCTTGAAACCGTAAGACACTTGAAAAACCTTGGTGTGGAAGTCCGCTTTGAAAAAGAGAATATCAATTCTATGAGCAGTGACGGTGAGCTGCTGCTGACAGTCCTTGCAAGCTTTGCGGAACAGGAGAGCATTTCCGTCAGCGAAAATCTCAAATGGGCGATACAGAAGAAATTTGAACGGGGCGAGCCGTGGGGACCGGCTGTTTATGGTTACGAAAAAGTCGGCAATGATTATATCATCAATGAAGATGAAGCAGTTTTTATACGGAAAATATACGCAGATTTTCTTGCCGATGTGCCTATGGGCAAAACCGCACGATGGCTGAAAGAACATGGCTGTCCGTTTACAACAAGAAAGTTCGTAAAATCTGTTTTGACGAATATTACTTACACAGGTGACTTGCTGCTCCAACAGCACTTTTCTCCAAAAGTACGACACATGAAGAAAAATAACGGTGAAGTTCCTATGTATCATGTTCGGGAGCATCATTCTGCGATCATATCACCTGATATTTTTGAACAAGTCCGGCAGAAAATGCAGTCTGTGCTTGATTATAACCCCGAAGCACACCGAGTAGCGAGGGTGAGCTGCTTCTCATCAAAAATCACCTGTGCCGAATGCGGCAGTCATTATGTTGCTTATGACCGTCTCACCTGGGGATGTTTTCGCAAGATCAAAAGCCGCAGAAAAGAATGTCAGAATAAAAACTTGTCCATTGAACGAATCAAGAAATTATGCCGTGAAGTGTTGGGAGATTTTTCGGAAGACGGATTTGCCCGCACGGTGCAGAATATTCTTGTTTATGCTGATGGCAGAGTGATTTTTTACCTTTATGACGGCAGCACCAAAGAAGGAACGGTGCGTTTTTATAGCACTGAGGACAGGAAATTTCTTGACCCTCACACAAAAATTTACGGCTATACCCGGACAGGAGAAAATTACATCATAAATGAACAGGAAGCGAAAGCAATCAGAATGGTTTATGATGACTATCTGAACGGCATGACCATTTCCGAAATTTCAAGAAAAATGGAGAGTCTTGGCTATCACAGCAAAAGAGGAAAATTCTCCAGAAGAATGGTACTATATATTTTGAGCAATCCCTTTTATACGGGAACAAGAATTTATCCTGCTGTCTACTCCGGAACAGGAAAAGAAGAAATCATAGAAAATGACCATGCCGCCATTATCAGCAAAGAGGTTTTTGAACAGGCACGGGAGAGGAGAGAAAAATATGTCAAGCGTCACTAAAATTCCTGCTACGATAAGCAGGTACACAGCTATCCCCATCAACAGCCAAAAGAAACGAAGAACGGCAGGCTATGCCCGTGTCAGCACAGACCATGAGGAACAGCTTACCAGCTATGAAGCACAGGTCGATTATTACACGAACTACATCAAAAGCCGCTCTGATTGGGAATTTGTCGGCATATACACAGACGAAGGAATCAGTGCAACCAATACCAAAAAGCGTGAGGGTTTCAAACGAATGATTGCCGATGCAAAGGCAGGCAAGATCGACCTTATCATCACGAAGTCGGTCAGTAGATTTGCAAGGAACACTGTGGACAGCCTGACAACAATACGGGAATTAAAGGATATGGGCATCGAGGTATATTTTGAAAAAGAGAATATCTGGACACTTGATTCTAAGGGAGAATTGCTGATAAGCATCATCTCTAGCATAGCTCAGGAAGAAAGCCGCAGTATTTCCGAAAATGTTACATGGGGTCAGAGAAAGCGGTTTGCAGACGGCAAGGTCAGCTTTGCATACAGTCAGGTACTTGGCTTTGATAAAGGAGCGGATGGTCAGATAGTTATCAATCAGGAACAAGCCGAAATCGTAAAGTTGATATTCCGTTTGTTTCTTGACGGAATGACACCGTACACCATAGCAAAGGAATTGACACGCAGAGGTATTAAAACTCCCGGCGGCAAGGAGATATGGAATCGTGAAACGATACGCAGAATGCTGTCAAATGAAAAATACAAAGGTGACGCACTGCTTCAAAAACAGTTTACAGTGGACTTCTTGCAAAAGAAAATGAAGAAAAACGAAGGCGAAGTGCCGCAGTATTATGTTGAGGGAAACCACGAAGCGATCATCAGCCCTGAGGTATTCGATATGGTACAAGCTGAGTTGGAACGCAGAAAACGCACAAAAGATTCCCGTTACAGTGGAGTGAGCATATTCTCCAACAGGATAAAATGCGGCTGCTGCGGAGCGTGGTTCGGTTCAAAGGTATGGCACTCCACAGATAAATACCGCCGGGTCATATATCGCTGCAACAGAAAATATGATTCAGAAAAATGCTATGCACCGCATATCACGGAGGATGAAATAAAGGCAATATTTATAAAAGCTGTCAATCAGCTGATAACAGAGAAAAAGGAGATCATAAGCAATCTTGAAATGATTATGAAAACA
>CACYDP010000063.1 GCA_902773135.1 uncultured Ruminococcus sp. | reverse complement strand
GGTTCTATAGTAACAGGTCTGAAAGCAGTAGGTGCTGATTCATCATACGCCTACAGACAGAAGATCGCAGCTACCAACGGAATTTCAAACTATACTGGTACCGCTGCACAAAACACTACTATGCTTAATAAATTGAAGTCCGGCACACTTAAAAAACCTTAAATCTATACATTCCATTTAATCAAAGGGCTGTGAAGAAACGATGAAACTCTCATCAATTCTTCACAGCCATTTGATTTTCTACCATTAGTAAATCACAAAAACTGAAACTGGATTTTTTACTCATTTAAGAATTATTCTCATTTATCGTATGTGACAAAGTGATATGTGAGATTAAAACCTAAAGACATCAGTAGCCAAACACCGATAACATTGACCATAGCATACTCAGCAAGCAAAATCGCAAAACACAAGGCAATAACACAAAGAGATACCGTCATCGCCTTTTTATACCCAACAATACCGTTTCGATTATATGTTTGCATAATTTTCCTCAAATTCTTTTTAATCTTTGGAATACCCTTGTAAATGCCCGTAAAAAGCCCTACAAGGCACAAAACGGCAAAAAGGCCATAAACTATAAGTTCCGCTATTAAATCGCTTGTAGAGCTTCTCAGGGCGTTTACAGCCATATTCAAAATATTATTCCCACTTGTCCAAATAAATACAAGCATATTCCAAAGAGAAACAAAGAAACTGACAATACCTGTCTGCCCTGCAAAAACGGAAGTATGGTCGCTAATCCATGCACCTGTTACACACATATCATAAATCCCAAGTATTGAAATTGAAGCTACTGCAAACTTCTTTATGCGTCCCAATTTTTCCTCAAACATATTGTAATTTTTTCTGTATGCTTCTTCACAAATTTGTCTTGTTTGAGCCTTAACGCTGTCCTCTATTGTTTTTTTCGCGGTTCTTCTTGTCCTTTCAGCTTCTATCAGCAATTTATTATAAGCTGTGCTTGTTTCTTCTGCGGTTTTCTTCAATTTTTCGCTTTCTTTCATTTTCTGCTCGGCTTCTTTCTTCTGCTTGTTGGCTTCGGAGAGTTGCTTGTCGCTCTCGTTCAGCTTCTCTATCTGCTCTGATTGCTGTGCTACTTGCGATTTTAGCTTCAGCACTTGCTCTGACAGCTTCTGATTCTCGGATAAGAGCATCTGTATCTGAGTTTCCTGTTGGCTGTTCTGTTGTTGTAGCAGAAAATATTTCTGTTGCAGTCCCTTCAGTTCGGCTTGCAATCTCTCGTTCGTTGTCTGCATTTGCTCCATCAGGAGTATCAATTCTTCTTGCTCGCTCTCGTAATCTCTTGATTCGTTCGTTGAGTTCATTCTTTTTCTGTCCTTTCTGTTCTGATTTTAGTTTTTCTAATTCGGCTTCAAGCTGTTTCAGCTCGGCTTCAACGGCTTGTAAATCCTGCTCTGTTGCCTGTGAATAGTCATTTGTCCGTCTGACTTTGGCATTGTATTCGATAATGGTTGATTTTTTACCTCTCTTAGCTATCTTCCTTGCTACATATCCCTCGTGCATTGTCGGTAACTGCTTCTTTCCCTGTCGGACATAACTGCGGTGATCTATCCTTGTTCTTCCTTGCAGATACTTGTTACAAGCGTCTGCCCACCCTTTCCGCCATTCTTCAGCTCTGCTTTGATCGTTCCAATCTGTTGACGGTATGGATATTCTTTCCCACATTTTCCGACCTCTTGAGCCGATTTTCTGCTTTCCCGTGTTTAGATCTATAACAGGAATTTTATTTCCCTTATCGTCAAGAGCATAGCTGTCCTTGCGTTTTGCTCCCCATTCTCCGTTGGACTTTATCGGTCTGACCGTCAACAGAATATGAGCGTGAGGGTTGCCGTCCCCCTTATCGTGCAAAGCCCAATCTGCACACATTCCCTTACTCGTGAAGTTTTCCTGTATGTATTCTCTTACAAGTCTGACCTGTTCTTCTCTGGACAGCTCAACAGGCAAAGCAACTTCAACCTCTCTGCATAGTTGTGAGTTCTTTGCTTTTTCAATAGCCT
>CACYDP010000062.1 GCA_902773135.1 uncultured Ruminococcus sp. | reverse complement strand
TAATATAGAATATTTGTTGTTTGCAAGATATGAATCGAAAAAAATACGGATGTCGGGCGGAAAAACCAAAGGTCCTAAAAAAAGAAAAAAGGAACAGGACAGGGCATTTGAAAGTCAGCTGCGGGAACTTATCTTGAAGAAATATAAATAAAATTCTTTTTTAGAATTAAAAATACTGTCAAAGTAATATAATGAATATGATATGCAAAACAGATTTGCCCGGCAATCATCAAAGATCAGCGGACAAATTCATAAATGGAGTGATAATATTTTGGATTCCTGGATTCTTGGGGCTATCATTATTTTATTGGTGATGTGTTCCTCCTTTTTTTCATCAACCGAAACCGCATATTCATCGGCAAGCAAGATCCGTTTGAAAAGTTATGCCGACAACGGCAGCAAAAAAGCTAAAAAAGCTTACTATATTTCCGAACATTATGACAAAGCGTTGTCCACCATTCTGGTAGGCAATAATATCGTCAATATTGCCGCATCATCTTTGGGAACGCTGTTGTTTGTGTCTTTTCTGGGCGATGCTTCCGGTACTTTGGTCAGTACAATTGTTCTGACAGTAGTAGTGCTGATATTTGGTGAAGTAATGCCGAAGAATATCGCAAAAGAAAACAGCGAGTCAATGTGTATGCGTTCGGCAGGAATTTTGTATGCACTGATGATCCTGTTGACCCCTGTTACATATGTTCTGCTGAAAATCAATGATCTGGTCAAAAATTTTGCCAGCAAAGGCAAGAAAAAAGAACCCACTGTGACTGAAGATGAATTGAAATACATTGTAGAGAGCATTGAAGAAGAGGGCGTACTGGAAGAACAAGAAAGTGAACTTGTTCAGTCGGCTCTCGAATTTGATGAAAAAACAGCGTATGATGTTCTGATGCCCCGTGTTGATGTGGTAGCGGTCGATGTTGATGAAAGCCACGAAAAAATCAAGGAAATCATATTGAAGGAGCGTTTTTCGAGAATACCGGTTTATCAGGGCAGTATCGACAATATTATCGGTATGCTGCATACAAGGGATTATCTCGAAAAAATGCTGGACGGTCAGATTCCGGACCTCAGAGAATTGATACAGCCCGTGTTTTTCGTTTATCGTTCCAAAAAACTTTCGTCCCTGCTTGCCGATTTCAAATACAGGCGGCTCAATATTGCGGTGGTTACCGATGATTACGGCGGTACACTCGGCATTGTCACAATGGAAGATCTTCTGGAGCAATTGGTGGGCGATATATGGGACGAAGACGAGGTAGCCGAAACAAAATTCAGAAAACTTGGTGAAAATGAGTATGAAATTGACGGCGATATGAATATCAGTGATATACTGGAACTGCTTGACTTGGATTCCAAATATATTACATCAGACAGCAAATCCGTAGGCGGCTGGGTCATAGAACAGATAGGTGATATTCCGAAAAAAGGGGATTCTTTTATCTATAAAGAAATCAAAATTGCCGTCACGGACATTGAAGATCAAAGGGTCAATACAGTGACAATGACCTATCATACCGAAAATTCATAGGAAAATTGGTTGACAAATTTGACACAATGAAATATAATTTGACCCACAAGACGATTTTATTCAGAAAAGGAGATCATAACAATGGAATGTTTATTTTGTCAGATCATAGACGGTAAGATCCCGTCGACAAAGGTTTATGAAGATGAAACGGTATATGCTTTTAAGGACATTCATCCGATGGCACCCGTTCATATTCTGATTATCCCGAAACAGCATATTGCATCAATCAATGATGTCAATGAAGAAAACAGTGCAGTGATTTCGCATATATATGAAGTTGCCGCAAAGCTTGCAAAAGAACTCGGTATCGCTGAAGACGGTTACAGAGTAGTTTCCAACTGCGGCGAAAACGGAGGTCAAACCGTATTTCATCTTCATTTTCATCTTTTGGGAGGAAAAAAACTCAAAGTTGAAATGTGCTGAATCAAAAAAAATTTCCATTCAATCACTTCTGTTGTCCGGAGGAAAATAAAATGAAGCGGTCGCTTGCGGTAATCGGATTCTCATATTTAGCTGCATCAGTGATCGCTTTATTTGTCAGCAAAAATGTTTGTATGATGCTGACTTTTTTGCTTTTGGCAGGATTGATAGTGTCACTTTTATTCAAAAGATGGCGAAAAAATACTATCATTGTGATGATTCTGGTGTCATCGTCGGCAGCCCTGATGATGTCTTCTGCCTATACAGAGCTGAAAATCACACCACTTGAGCAGCTCAAGGGAAAAACATATGATGTTACAGCACAATTATGCGATATGCCGTATCAAAAAAATGATAGGTATTATTATACACTTGAAATGACAGAAATTAAAAATATTCACCTGCCTGATCATACAAAAATATTGGTATCATCGGAAAAACTGCTTGATATGGACTTTTATGACACGGTACAATCCCGCATCAAATTTTATGCTGACAGCCATCACTTATCCGATGATTCTGTATCAAGAGGCATTTTATTAAAAGGCAGGCTGGAAGATGACAATCCTATTGTGATAGAAAAGTCTTCCTCAAAACCAATGGCTTATTACGCTCTTGCTGTTCGCCGCTATTTGCAGGAAAGTGTTCATACCTTGCTGACAGAAGAACAGGCAGGGTTTGTAACAGCATTGCTGACGGGGGATAAAACGGGAATGTCCGAGCAGCAAAAGGAAAGTCTGTACCATTCGGGTATTGCTCATATGGTGGCAGTATCGGGTTTTCATTTATCGGTACTTACAAAGTTTTCAATGACATTTCTGTGTTTTATCACCAATCGGCGAAAACGACTTGCTGCTTTGCTGTGTTCGGTGTTGGTGTTTTCGTATATGGCGGTAACAGGCTTTTCGCTGTCCATTCTCCGTGCGGGAATTATGCAGATACTGATGTTGTTTTCGACAGCCAGTTATAGAGAGGCGGATTCTTATAATTCTCTCGGTACAGCGGCCCTTATCATCTGTTTTCTGAATCCCTATGCGGCAGGTGATACAGGGTTTCTGCTTTCCTTTTCGGCGACTTTCGGAATCGTTCTTTGTTCTTCCAAAATCCATCTTTATCTTACGGAAAGAACCGTTATCAAGACAGCCGGCAGCGGCAAGATCGTTTCGTCTGTTGTCTGCGGCATTATTTCAATATTTTCCGTTACCGTTTCGGCAATGATGTTTACATTTCCGATCGTTCTCCTGACATTCAGGCAAATTGCTGTTTATTCTGTTCTGACCAATCTGATCGTATCGGTTGCAGTGTCTGTTCTGCTTATTGTTTCGGTGCTGATGATTTTATGTACTGTCAGTGGAATCGTATCATTTGCGGCGGCACCATTGGCGTTGCTTTGTGGGGTGATTTCAGATTTTGTCACGGGAACGGCAGCGTTGATGTCATCACTTCCTTTTGCCGTAATAAAATGCTGTCAGGAATTCATTCCTTATTGGACAGCGGCAGTGGTAATAATCGGAATCGTTGTTTTCACAGCTAAGTTTGTTACCTTAAAGAAGGCACAAAAAATCAAATATTATACACTTTTTGTACTTCTGTCTTTGGTGATTTGCCATCTTTTTGATTTTGCGGTCAAAGAGGACAGCACCAAGATTTCTCTGATCGATACGGGAGACGGTTTATCTGTTGTTATGCAGAAAAATGAAAGTTTTTCTGTATTGTACTGCGGCGGAGATTACGACGGAAGCACCACTGTCAGTGACTATCTTGATGACAGCGGTGCCGAAAAAATTACGCTGTTTCTGATGACGGATTACAGAATGAAAAATTCCCGGTTTGCATTGTCAATTTTAAAAGACTATCCCGTGCAGAATATGGAATTATATGACGAGGAAACACAATACAGAGATGTTCTGTCCTATGCGAAAAGATCAAAATGTTATCATTCACTTTCTTCCGAAAGTCAACAACTGAACAGGCTCAATTTAAACGGTGACGGCATTACTGTATATAAAAGAAAAAATACGGCTGCGGTTCTGATCGATGCCAACGGTCAGAAACTGCTGATATGTTCTGATAAGACTGATTGTTCGGACCTGCCGGAAGATTTTCGTGATGTTGATTTTCTGATTCTGAACGGCGAAATTGATCATACAGAGAACATATCGGCAGAACATTTTTTGGTTTCCGATGCCGCAGAAAATATTGATCGCTATGCGGAATATAACAGCAATGAAGATTCATCTGTTTATTTTACCGGAGGAAACGGCACGCTCGCCATCAGGATTTACAGTAACGGGCAATCGGTCATAAGGAGGGAAAATGCTTGGCTAAGCTGACAGAACAAGATTTTAAAAAGGAAATTTCATCCCGGCAATTCAAGCGTATCTATCTGATATACGGAGATGAAAAATATCTCGTGAAAAAATATACAGATACGCTCATCAATAAGGCATTGGGAAAAAATCCATCAGATTTTGATTTGATCAGACTCCGTTCCGATGCGTCGCCGGAAATGATTTTTTCGGCGGCAAGACAAATCTCGATGTTTTCGGACATCAAGTGTGTTCTTGTATCGGATTATGATACGGACGGACTTTCTGAAAGCGATTATAGGGCACTGGAAACACTGATGAGTGATATACCGGAAGGAACGATTTTGATTTTTTCTATGCCGACGCTTTCCAAAGAAAGTAAAAAAACAAATGCCAAATCATCAAGAGAAAAGAAATTTTCGGATACCGCAGCAAAATACGGGACGGTTCTCAAACTTGACAAAAAAGGCGATATTGCACTCGAAACGCAATTGGTATCGTGGGCAGAAAAAAACGGCTGTCTGCTGACACGCATCAATGCTGCCAAAATCATTGCTCTCTGCGGTACGGATATGACTTCTCTCAAAAATGAAATTGATAAATTATCGGCTTATGCCAATTATCATGAGGAAATCACAGAAGATATGATCCGGCAGCTTGTTGTCAAGAATACCGAGGTTCGTGTTTTTGCATTGTCGGACTGCATTTCCAAGAATGATTTTAACGGTGCTTATCACCAGCTTCACAGGCTGTTTGAGCAAAATGAAAAGGCAGAAATCATACTTTCTGTTCTGAGTTCTGTTTTCGTGGATATGTACAGAATGAAAGCAGCCTCCGAAAGCGGCAAAAGCATTTCAGACGCAGCGGCAGATTTCAAGTACGGAAAGCGTGAATTTGTTTTGAAGAATGCCTATCATCATTCCAAAAGATATTCCACACAAACTCTGCGGAAAATTCTGGACGTCATTCTGGAAACAGATATAAAATTAAAAAGTACCCGTACTGATCACGAGGTACTTCTTGAAACATTGATCGCAAAATTACTGATAACCGTAAGGGAGGGGCAGTGATGATTCAAGTTCGTGAAGCGATTATTGTGGAGGGAAAATATGATAAAATAAAACTTTCCAATTTTATTGATGGGCTGATTATCACTACCGACGGATTCGGCATCTTTAAAAATAAAGAAAAACAGGCTCTTATTCGCCGCCTTGCCGATACAAGAGGAATATTGATTTTGACGGACAGTGACGGTGCAGGTTTCGTGATACGAAACTTTCTGAAGGGATCAGTTTCGCAGAACCGCATCAAACACGCCTATATTCCTGATATATTCGGCAAAGAAAAGCGTAAAGATAAACCGTCCAAAGAAGGAAAACTCGGTGTTGAGGGTATATCGGAAAAAATATTGTGCGATGCAATCGCACGGTCGGGAGCGGAATGCAGTCTATCCGATCAGCGTGTCAAAACAGAAAAGGAGATCAATAAAGCGGATTTATTTGCCTGCGGACTGACGGGAACCGCTAATGCTTCCGAAAACAGAAATCGATTAAAAAAGATTTTGGAGCTTCCCGAAAATCTTACCGCCAATTCGCTGCTTGCTATTTTGAATTGTATGATGACCAAAGAAGAATTGATGCAGATTTGCCGTGAAAATTTCAACTGACGGGAGTGATTTTTTGCTGAACGTAACTTTACTTGGAACAGGAGGAACGATGCCGCTCAAACGACGGTTTTTGTCTTCTTGTATGTTAAGTGTCAACGGATATTCCATACTGACAGACTGCGGAGAAGGTACGCAGGTCGCTTTAAAAACGGCAGGAAAAAAATGCGGACCGATCGATATGATTTGTATCACGCATTTTCATGCCGATCATATTTCGGGTCTGGCAGGGCTTCTCCTGACGATGAGCAATGAGGGAAGAACAGAACCTGTGCATATCATAGGTCCGGTATCGCTCGAATATGTTGTGAGATCATTGTGTGTGGTCGCACCGAATCTGCCTTTTGCCCTTCGTTTTACAGAGGTCAGGGACAGCAGTCCGATTTTCTGCAAAGAACTGAAAATCACTCCTTTTCCTGTTCTGCACAGTATAGACTGTATAGGATATACGTTTGAACTGGCACACAAAGGAAAATTTGATGTTATGAAAGCCAAAAAAAATGAAGTACCTTTACCTATCTGGTCGGCACTTCAAAAGAATGATACAGTATTTTTCAACGGCAAAGCATATACTTCCGATATGGTTTTGGGGAAAGAACGAAAAGGAATCAAGGTCACTTACTGCACAGATGCAAGACCGGGTAAAAGCATAAAGCAAAATGCCGCAAATGCGGATCTGTTTATTTGCGAGGGAATGTATGCTGAGGACGATAAAATAACAAAGGCGGTCAAAAAAGGACATATGCTGTTTTCCGAAGCGGCAGCATTGGCAAAAGAGGCAAATGTCACAAGGTTATGGCTCACACATTTCAGTCCGTCACTGGAAGACCCCGAATCCAAAATACAGAACGCAAAGGCAGTTTTTCCCGATGCGGAATGTGGTTATGACGGGAAAAATATTGATTTAAAGTTTGATTGAACGTGGCTGCGGGAAACATTGGCTATCGGAAATGTTTCCGCTCTCTTGATTTGACAGCCTTCTGATATACCCGGATATATTTTTCTGCCATAGCGGCAGTACTTTTTTTAGGCAGCGTATTGCGGACGATCTGTCTGATTTTATCTCTTTGATCATCGTTTATATCAGAAAGCTTTTTCAGATACTGTGCAAATTCGGAGCGTTTGGTATAAACAAAACCATTCAGACCGTTTTCGATCATATGATACACATATTTTTCGTTATCTTCTTTGATCAGTACGGGAAGTCCGCAGGCGATCGCTTCAGTGAATGACATTGACATAAGCCCATCATCATAAGAGCATATGTACACATTACAGGCGGAATAAATTTCGGGCATAATAGAATGTGCGACCGCTCCGGTAAAGAAGACCATACTGCCGATACCCAGTTTGTTCGCAAGGGATTGCAGATAAGACAATTCACTGCCCTGACCTACAATCAGAAACTGTATCTTGTCATATTCTGTGATATATCTGGAAACCGCAGAAAAAACAAATTCCAGATTTTTTGCCACCGTCAGATGCCCTGCAAAAACAGCAACGGTGGAATCTTTGGCAAGCCCCAATTTTTTTCTCATTTTCATAGCAGAGTCCGGTGTAGATTTTCGGTAATCAAATCTTGCTGTGTCTGTGCTTGTCGGAATAAGGACTACCTTGCGGTTTCTTCCGGTACTCTGTACAAATGACGAAGCACGCCGGCAGGAAGAAGTCAGAATATCGGCATTGTCGATCATATCTTTAAAATGTTGTTTTTCGATCTGAGTTTTAATGCTCCACACCAATTTGGATTCATTGGAAGCAAATCTGTCTGCATAAAAATCGTGTATGGTAAATATAACGGGTTTATTGATTTTATCGGCGATATTCAGTCCCATATATCCTATTTTGGTATCTGTCTGAATATGGATAATGTCGGGTTTAAAACTTTTAATAAAATCGATGGTTTTTTTATCATTGATATTCTTACATTCATATCCGTATTTGTTGCCGCATTTTTTGGCAGGGCAGCGAATCACACCGTTTTTGAAGATCGCTTTGCGGGTATGGAGAGAAGAGGTGATAATCAGGACACGATGATTCAGTTTTTCAAGCCCCTTTTTCAGAACTTCCACATAACTTGAAATGCCGCTGATCTGGGGGGTAAATACTTCAGTAAAAATTGCTATACGCATATCATCACCACATCAATTATGAGATTCAATATGATACATCAATAAATGATCTACACATACAATATTATAACACAATTTTAAAAAAATCAAAACTGTTTTACGAAAATAAATGGTACAAAATAGAAAAAGTTTGTATGTAAAAAAATAAGATTCTATTTTTATAGTTGAAAGTTAGACAAATTTCGCAGAAATATTGTACAAAAGATACTGGAAAAGTATGTTAAAATGTTTAATTGAAAATTTTACGTCATAGTGATATAATGAGTTTAAACAAATATAAATGTTTTTGTGCTTAATATAGGGAGGCGATGTCATGAGCTATTCAAATACCATAAAAAGCAAATTAACAGCACTGGTATTAATACTGAGCTTGATTCTGTTGATTGTTCCTGCTTCGACAGTCAAAACAGATGCTGCTAATTTGAGCATGTCGGTTTCTGTCACTTATTCATCGGCGTATACAGGAGGAACCGCAAGTCTTAAAGTAACCGCAAAAGGAGGCACCAGTCCCTATACCTATAAATTTATTTATAAAATCGGTACGGGTTCGTGGGTAACGATTAAGAATTACAGTTCTTCCAATTCCGCAAGTTTTAAATTCCCGAAAGCAGGAACCTATACCATACGTTCCTATGTCAAGGATAAAAAGAATACATCACTGTATTGTGATTTGAAGAAAACTGTCAGTGCAGTAGAAACTCCACTTAAAAATAATTCTGTAATCAGTGCTTCAAAAATCAATGCGGGTTCTTCCGTTAAAATAACCGCAAAGGCTTCGGGCGGCACTTCTCCGTATACCTATCAGTACAGCTACAAAGAAGCAAATGGTTCGTGGGTTACGGTAAGCTCCAATACAAAAACTTCGTCCTCTTCCTTTAAGTTATCATCTCCGGGTGTTTATTCTGTCAGATGTGTTGTGAAAGATTATACAGGTGCTACTAAGTCGAAAGTGATGACAGTAACATCTTATAAAAATACAGGTTCTGCACTTTCTAATACTTCTAAGCTGAATATCAGTACTTCTACGTTAGTAGAAAAAGGCAGTACTGTTAAAATGCAGGGCAGTGCTTCCGGCGGAACACAGCCGTATCAATATGCTTATTATTATAAGCTGAACAGCGGCAGTTTTGTGACCGCTAAAGCATATTCTGCCACAGCATCGTATGCTCTCAAACTCAGCAGCACCGGAAAATATACCTTGAGAATCGCTGTTAAAGACAATACGGGCAAAGTCATCAATAAGGATTATACGGTTGAGGTAATTGATAATACAGCAACAAGTGTTACTACCGAAACGCTGACATATGGTTTCAGCAAAACATTGACCGCAGATGATGCAGGTTCCGGAGCAACATATGCTTTCTATTACAAGAAGTCTTCTGATGCCAACTGGCAGTGTATCAGTGCATACAGTACCAACAAAACAGCAAGTGTCAGACCTCGTGATTTGGTATCGTATACGGCAAGAATCTATACCAAAAAGAATAATAATGTCACCTATAAAGATATTATTATCAAACCGGAGATTCCGGCAGCAATGAATCAGGAATTGACGATCATCAACAATTACAGAACCAAAGCAGGTATCGGTAAGCTGACATTGGATAATGAACTGTGTTTTGCAGCCGGAGTAAGAGCTGAAGAGATGGCTTCAAAATTCTCACATACCCGTCCCGATGGCAGAAGCTGCTTTACGGTTCTGGACGATTACAGTATTCGCTGCAAAGGAACCGTGGGTGAAAATATTGCAAGCGGCTACAACACACCGACGGATGTTATGGAAGGCTGGATGAATTCAGATGGACATCGTGCTAACATTCTTAACAGTGATTATACAAAAGTTGGTCTTTCAGTAAACGGAAGATATTGGGTACAGGTATTCTCGAATTAATTGAATAGTAACGTTCTCATTTTAGAACCTCCTTTAAATTGCAACAATCCCCTATGAATGAAAGTTCATAGGGGATTGTTGCTGTATCAATTAAATACCAGTTTTCCGTCAAGAAAAGCATATGCGGCAGAGTCGGCATCGCCAAAGCAGCCCGCATAAAGAGAGATGCCTTCGTTTTCGATGCGTCTTATGCTGCGGCCGTTGATTTTACCGCATATCAGTGCATCTACTTCCAAGAACAAAAGCAAATCGGCAAACTCTTCATTATCTTTGTTCATTGTACCGACCACTTCGCTGTGATCAATTTGATTGTTTTCAATTTCGTAAATGATGAAATATTTAGTTTCCTCAAAATATTCATTTATACTGTCGTTTTCGATATTGAAAGCTGCTGCAAGTTTCATAATTGACCTCCGTAGTTTTCATATTTTGCAAGCTGTTTTTTTATTTCTTTTTGAATTTCTTTATAACCCAATCGTAATCGGGAAGATGATAGGCTGACTGGCAGAACGGGCAATACTTTTCTCTTGTTGCATCGAAACTTGAACCACAATTTTTACATTCAATTTTATGGATCGAAAAACCATAATCAGTTTCTGTATGAATACTTTTATATATCAGAAGATTAAAAACATCTCTTTTTTTTGAAATACGGTGTCCTTTGCAGTTGTAGGTGAACATATGGACATCTATATCTATGTATGCGTAATCATTTTCTATATAATAATTCTTGGCATTGATAAATCCTAAATAAGTCATATCAATGATGTCCCTGCACTTATTTTCGATCGGTTCGCCGCAATAAACAGCACAGTTTTCGTAATCGTCGCTATATACCATTGTTCTGATCAGATAAATGAGCTTTCCGATAAAGTGATCCAGTGTAAAATTCTTTTCAAAAGCTCTCATAAATTCCGGAAGCCTGCGTTTTGTTTTGATCATACGGATAAGACTTGGAATATAAAAAGAAGTGTACGTCAAAATATATAAAAAATTTGCCGCTGCTTTCAGAATATATCCTGAGAGAATTCCCACTGCCACACAGCCGGCAAGCAGGACTCCCTGTATGATTTTCCCGATCATATCATCGGATGAAAATACTGCTTTTAAAGTGTCGTAGTTATAAAATCCGTAAACACACATCATTATCAGGATTCCCAGAAGTGAAAACGGCAGCATTGTGGAACGAATGGTTCCCTTCGTATCACCGTCATAATAATTGGTGATTGTCGGAAACAGATCAGACATCATAAATCTTGTCTGACAGTAAGGACAGCCGGAAAGCAGCTGTTTAATGGTGCTTACTGCACCGCAGTTCGGGCAGCAGTGAGATTTATCTTTATTATTATTTTGATCGATCAGCCATATCACATTGGCATACAATGTTTTCAGAAGTTTTTCCCTTTTTTTCACTTTTCCGTCAACAGAATATTCTGTTTTACTTTCCGAAATATAAAACGGCATTCTTGTAATATAGCGAGTATCCTTATCCAGCTTGATCGCACTGCCGTTAATGGCAGAATCTGTGTTGTAATCATAACGAATATCAGCATTTTTTTCGTTTAGCCTTTTGCTTTGCAGCGATGCTGTATATTTCAGATCAGCCGAAGCAAGTTCCGGATATTCTCCTTTTCTAATATCGGAGGAATTCAACTCTCCGACAAATGTTTTCAGAATCTCTCTGGATTCCTTGTTATAATCTTTTTCTATATTATCAGTTTGATTATCAGACATTGTTCTGCTCCCTTGTATAATGAAGTTTTTTATCATATTGTACCGTCTTTTTGAATCGAAGTCAATGTTATATTACCAAATTACTGGAGTTTTTTGAATTATTTTAATGATTTTTGAATGGTATATTGATGAAAGTGATGTTTTTTAATATAATATAGCAAAGAAATTTGCAGCGTTGGAGGTGCCGCTTTTTTGCATTTTGGGTGGAAGACTGCAAGGACACTCTTAGACAAATAATAGGTAAAATCATTTCCAATAGATGAGCTTAATACTGATAAGTCAGTATTAATGCAGATTTCTCTTTGTTTAAAAATTCATTTTATATGAAAAATTGTTTTGAATTTTGTTGTTTCATATAAGTTGGTGTATTTTTGTTTGTTAAAGATGAAAATGGCGACAGAATGATGTTTTTTGTTGTCATAAGATTTTAAAAATCTTTGTTGGTTTGTCAATGATGTGTTACACAATTTTTAAATAGCATCAATTTCGCCGGTTTCTAAAAAATGATTAATAACCTCGCGAGGAGATTTCCAATTCAGAGGTCGCATAGGAAAACTGTTATATTTTCTGCTGTGAACAGCTAATTGCTTT
>CACYDP010000061.1 GCA_902773135.1 uncultured Ruminococcus sp. | reverse complement strand
TGACATCATATCCGCTGTTTTTCAGAGTATAGCTCTCTATCTCACGGATATTTTCATCATCTTCCAATATGTAGATCAGCATTTTTTATTCCACCTCCGGAACACAATAAATATTATAAATTATTCCTGTAAAATCCACAATCGACTTTATGTAAAATGAGTAAATGAGCATTGACATTTATGTTGAACTTGCAGATGTTTCTGTTCCGTGTGATTAATAAAGATATATACTGATATTGTCAAATACTTATATCGGATAGTACATACATTGTAAAAAAATCCCGAAATAAATTGTCAACCTGAAAAATAATGATATGTTGACAATTGGTCTGAGACGTGATATAGTATAGTGGTAAAGTAAAAATGAGGTGTAATATGAAAACAAAAGATATGATTCTGACAGCTATGTTCACAGCTTTGATAACGGTCGGAGCGTTTATCAAAATCCCTGTTCCTGTCTGCCCGTTTACATTGCAGTTTTTTTTCACCACACTGGCCGGTGTACTCCTTGGAGCTAAGAAAGGTGCTTTAGCTGTTTCTGTATATGTTCTGCTTGGATTAGTTGGGCTGCCTGTTTTTTCCAGCGGCGGCGGTATCGGCTATATTTTACATCCTACATTCGGTTATCTTATTGGTTTTGTTGGCGGAGCTTATATAACCGGAATGATAGTACATGGAGGAAAGCTGACCATGACAAGGTTATTTGGCGGCTGCTTTGCGGGATTGTTCATGGTTTATAGCTTGGGCATGGCATATTACTGGGCGATCAGTCAATTCTGGCTGAATGATCCGATAGGTATTTGGCCGCTGTTTCTGTATTGCTTTTTGTTGGCAGTTCCTGGAGATATATGTCTATGTATTCTTTCTGCCGTACTTGGAAAAAGACTGCTTCCTGTTTTGCAGAGGTCATACAAAACCGTATCATAAAATATTTAAAGGAGTTCAAAATGGATATTCTTAAACTTGTCGATGATATTATCAAAGAAAAACGTATAAACCGGGGCGATGATACGGATTTCTTCATTACAGCAAATATTGATTTGCTTTGCGAAGGTGCAGACCGTATCAGAAAGCATTTCTGCGGAGATCATGTTGATCTGTGCAGTATCATTAACGGCAAAAGCGGAAAATGTTCCGAAAACTGCCGTTTCTGTGCACAGTCCGCCCACAACTGCACAGGGGTAAAAGAGTACTCATTTTTAGACAAGGAAACGATACTGAATGAATGTAAGCACAATGAAGAAAAGGGTGTTCACCGCTTTTCAATTGTAACAGCAGGAAGAACACTCAATGATGCTGATTTTGAAAAAGCGGTTGATGCTTACAGCACACTTCGTGATAATACAGATATGATGCTTTGCGGTTCGCACGGACTTCTGACAGATGAACAGTTCCGCAGACTTCGTGAGGCAGGAGTCAGCAGGTATCACTGCAACATTGAGACCTCACGCAGAAATTTTCCGAACATCTGCACTACACATACCTATGATGACAAGATAGCATGCATCAAGCGGGCTATGAATGCGGGCTTTGAGGTATGTTCCGGTGGCATTATCGGCATGGGTGAAACCTGGGAGGACAGGATAGATATGGCGATAAGTCTTGCAGAACTTGGTGTAGATTCGATACCTATAAATGCTCTGATGCCTATCAACGGTACTCCGCTTGAAGGTCTTGCAAGGTTGACAGAAGATGATATACTGCGTACCGTTGCGATATTCAGATATATTGTGCCGAATGCAGATATACGACTTGCAGCAGGCAGAGACCTGATGAAAGAATGTGGAAAGCGTGCGTTTCATTCCGGGGCAAATTCAACGATCACCGGTGATATGTTGACAACATCCGGAAATGATATAAACGGTGATGTCGGAATGCTCAGAGCAATGGGTTTTGATATTGAAAAGAGGAAAGCCAATGAGTAAAGGACTATTTATAACCGGAACAGGAACAGATACGGGAAAAACATATATCACAGGTCTGTTATTAAAAAAACTGAATGAAACGGGACACAACTGTGCTTATTACAAAGCAGCAATGAGCGGAAATGAACGTGACAGCAGCGGAAAACTTATACCCGGAGATGCACTTCATATAAAGAATGTGTCCGGTATCGCTCAATCTCTTGATGAAATGTGTCCTTATGTCTATGAAAATGCTGTTTCTCCCCATTTAGCTTCAAGGACAGAGGGAAATCCTGTTGACATGACCGTTGTAAAAGAAAACTATAACAGGCTCACATCACAGTATGATCTCATAATCGCCGAAGGAAGCGGAGGTATTCTGTGTCCTTTGAGATATGATGATCAAAAGATATTTCTTGAAAATGTGATCAGGACTTTTGATTTGCCGTGTCTTGTAGTCGCTGATGCAGGACTTGGAACGATAAACAGTGTTGTGCTGACGTTGGAATATATGAAATCTCACAGTATTTCGGTTAAGGGCATCATTTTCAATCATTTTCATGCCGGAGATGTGATGGAAGAAGATAATAAAACAATGTGTGAAGAGCTTACAGGCATTCCTGTGATCGCCTGTGTGGATGATGACTGCTCTGATATTGAGGTCAGTGGTGAATTGATAGCTTCATTGTGTGAATAGGAGAATAATTATGATATGGTACCCGTACGCTCAGATGAAAACAATTGAAACGCCTGTAAAGATCAGCTCTGCCAAAGGTGTACATCTTTACACTGAGAATGGTCATGACTTGATAGATTCTGTATCTTCATGGTGGAGCGTTATCCACGGTTATAACAACAGTGAGATCAATGATGCTATCAAAGAACAGCTTGATAAATTCGCCCATGTTATGCTTGGCGGTCTGACTCATGACCCTGTTCAGAATCTTTCTGACAAGCTCGCTGTGTGGTTGCCCGGTGATCTGGATTATTGTTTTTTCTCAGATTCGGGAAGTGTGGCTGTTGAGGTTGCTTTGAAAATGGCATTGCAGTTCAACACAAACCGTGGTTCTGACAGGAATATCATTCTTGCCCTCGAACATGCATATCACGGGGATACATTCAAGGCTATGGAAGTCGGCGATGATGAGGATTATCATTTTGCATTCGGCAGCTCCAATGAGAAAAAACGGGGCGTTATACATATTCCCACTGAAATTCCCGCTCTTGAAGACGCTTTCGGAAAATACGCAGACAGAATGAGCTGTTTTATTGTTGAGCCATTGCTGCAGGGAGCAGGCGGCATGAGAATGTACGATGTTTCTTTTCTTGAAAGAGCAAGGCAGCTCTGCGATGAAAATGATGTTCTGCTGATATTTGATGAGGTGGCAACAGGTTTCGGACGAACCGGAAACCGTTTTGTTGCTGATATTGTGTTACCGGATATACTTGTGCTTGGCAAAGCATTGACAGGCGGCTATATCGGACACGCAGTCACAGTGGCAAATAGGCGTGTGTGGAACGGATTCCTCAGCGATGATCCAACCCATGCCCTGATGCACGGTCCGACATTTATGGGAAATGCTCTTGCCTGCACTGCGGCACTTAAATCCATCGAGCTTTTTGAACGTGGGAACTATCTCGAAAAAATAAAACATATAGAAGAAATAACCAGGCGTGAGCTTCGGGGCTTTTCCTCTGATAAAATAAAAGAGATCAGGATTATGGGAGGATGCGTATGTATTGAAGTCAACGATGAGAATGATTTGGTCGGATTTCAGAAGTATGCATATGAACATGGTGTATTCAGTCGTCCTTTTCTGAAATATATGTATGCAATGGTCCCGTATATCATTGAAGAATGGGAACTTGTAAAAATACTTGATGTGATGAAATCGTGGTATAACAGCTGAAGGCGGTATCCATTCGTGACAAATAAAAAAATATTTACTAAGCTCTGTAAAGGTCCCGCTGCACTCGGCGGGACTTTTTTCTTCTCAAAAAGCCTGTGCCATGATAGCCGTAACGTTGAATATTATTCTGCCATTTGATATAATGAAATAAAAAACGAAATGAGATGCTTAAAATGATAGGTGATCAGATAAAAAAATATCGGGCAAAAAAGGTATATCGCAAGAGGAGCTTGGTCGGACGGTCGGTGTCACTACTCAGGCTGTTTCAAAATGGGAACGCGGCGGCATGCCGGATGCGGAGCTTATCCCGTCTATCGCAGATACTCTCGGAGTGACAATAGATATGCTTTTCGGACGCAGCCGATCGTCCTCTACGGAAGATGCCATTATCCGTGAATTGTCCCTGCTTGACAGTAAAGCAAGATTCAAAAAAGCATTTATGCTTTTATGTGCCATAGGTACCGGTATATCAGGATATGAATCCGACAGTATCAATGAAGAAGAACTTGAAAAAATGGCAACCGCAATCCCACCGGCTTTAGACGGTGGGTCAAGGTTGCCTAAAGCGTAGCTTTGTGATATAAT
>CACYDP010000060.1 GCA_902773135.1 uncultured Ruminococcus sp. | reverse complement strand
GGGTGCGTGACCGCACAGGACAATTTACTCTCATCAAGTCGCCTTAGAATCTATACATTCAATTCTCTTAATTGACTTGATAAGAGTTAAATTGACTGCGGGTGCGTGACTGCACAGGACAATTAGCTCTCATCAAGTCGCCTTAGAATTATACATTTGTGTTTCGCAATTAACAAATTAGATGTCTGCAATCATTTGTAATGTGAATTGATTCGTGTGAAACAAAATATGGAAAAGATATGGCAAAGATATGTTGTTTTTTTGTAATATAACCTATTGAAAAATTTTTTAATGTATGATATGATAAAATCGTCCGGGAAAAGTGCGTCTGCATTGTTCCTCGATTGTATATGCTCGTAAAAGTAAAAATGCTTGGAGGATTTGGTTAAAAATGAGTAAAACGAAAGACATTACTGTTTCTAAACCCAAAATTTCTGTCGTTATCCCTATGTATAACGTAGAAAAATACCTCGGTAAATGTATTGGCAGTGTTCTAAAGCAGACATTTTCCGATATAGAGGTTATCTGCGTTAATGACGGAAGTAAAGACAACTCTCTTGCTATTGCACAGGAATATGCCCGCAAAGATGCAAGAGTCAAAATTATCGATAAGAAAAACAGCGGTTACGGCAATTCTATGAATATGGGTTTTGATGCCGCTCAGGGTGAATATATCGGTATTGTTGAAAGCGACGACTTTATCGCTGAAAATATGTATGAAAAACTTTACAGCCTTACTCTTGACGGTACAGTCGATGTTGTAAAGGGTAATTTTTACGATTATTATGTAGATGATAAGAAACCCCCAAGAATAGAGAAAAATATGGAACGTGATATGATTCCTGACAGTGATGAGCCGTTTACACTGCGTGAAAATGCTCAGATCTCATGGGGTCATCCGTCTGTATGGACAGGAATTTACAGACGTGAATTTATTAATAACAATAAGATCAGATTTATTGAAGCTAAAGGCGGCGGATGGGTAGATAACCCCTTCTTCTATGAAACCCTCTGCAAAGCCGAAAGCATTATGTGGACAAAAGAACCTCTTTATTACTATATGAAGAGCAATCCGAATTCGTCTTCCAATCTTCAGATGGATCCCAGACTGCCGTTCGACAGAATGATGGATAATCTTGATGTTCTGGAAGCAAATCATTATATCGACGAACCCAACAAAAGATGTGCTTACGCAAGAGCCTTGATGTATCTGACGGGTGCGATACAGGATTTTGATTATGACAGGGATTGTGCCGTTATCACCGAATGTGCCAAAAACCTGATGCGAAGACTTGATGAGGATACCCTCACTTCAAGCTTTAATTTGCAGGACCAACTCAAATACTATACGTATGCTTCTCCTATTAAAAATATTCAGGCAGGTACGCCCAAGGTGCTGATTTACAACTGGCTCCCGTTTGACAACCCGTGGGGTTGGGGCGGCGGCGTTACCGTTTACTGTAAGAACGTCATCGAGGAAATTCTCAAAAGCGACCCCAATGTCAATGTATATTTCCTCAGCAGCGGCTTTGCTTATTCCGCAAAGACCGACAAAACTTATTACAGAAAAATAGATAATATGTTCGGTGACAGGGTTCATCAGTATGAGATTGTGAACTCACCTGTTCCGGCAGATCAGAGAAATCTGTATATCAATCCGAGTGTTGCTCTTGAAAACGAATCACTCAAGGAACTGTTTGGTAAGTTTATGAAAGAATACGGTCCGTTCAGTGCCGTTCATTTCAACAACATAGAGGGTCTGTCACTTGACGTATTCGATCTTAAAGAACAGTTTACCGATACAAAGTTTATTTTCTCAATACACAACTATGTGCCGATGTGTACAACGGGCATTTACTATATGCGTCATAAGCACTGTAACTGTACACCCGGAAGAACCGGCAAGGATTGTATGGAATGTACCAGAAGCGATATTAAAAACCATATTGCGGACGAAACTTACGACAGAGCATTGTTCGGCAGTGACCCGAAAGAATGTATCTCAAAGGGCAGATGGCTCAAGGCATTCGGCTTTGAAAGACTGGATCAGACTGTTTCCGAAGAACATATTCAGGACTTTGCCAAAACAGCGACTGCTAAAATCAATAAAAACTGTGATGATATTCTTGCAGTGTCAAAGAGAGTGTACGATATTGCCGCAGAAAACGGCTTCGATGAAAGCAAGATGAAAGTGCAGTATATCGGCACAAAAGTTGCTGCTAAACAAATCGGTCACGCTGCTGCAAAAGCAGAAGACGGTCTGAAAATCGTATTCCTCGGCAGTGACATCAATTATGAAGAAAAAGGCTATGCCTTCCTTCTCGATACACTGGAACAGATGGATATGAAATATGCATCGAAAATTGACCTTGTACTTACCGTAAAACAGGCAGAACACGCCGAAATTTACACAATGTGCAAGAATTTCCGTTCACTTAAAGTGATTCAGGGATATACCCACGACGACCTCGAATGGATTTTTGAGGGAGCACATCTTAGTCTTGTGCCGGTTCTGTGGGAAGATAACTTGCCACAGATTGCTATCGAATCTGTTGCATTCGGTGTTCCTGTATTGGCAAGTACCGCAGGCGGAGCAAAAGAACTTTGCGACAGCGAATTGTTCCGTTTTGAATGCGGCAGTTCTGAAGATATGAACAAGAAGATTATGCACTTCGTTGACAATCCTGAAGATCTCGGAGAATACTGGAAGCATCATCACGGTCTTGTTACAATGAAGCAGCATTGGTCTGAACTTTCGGAAATTTACGGCATCTCAAAAGATGCGTCCGTGACCATTCCTATGGAGGACTTTAATTTCCTGTTGAAAGAAAATGCGTTTTTACATAAGCATATTTCGCTCAATGATGCGAACTTTACACCCAGTCCCGTACTGGAGGAGCTTCGCAGAAAACTTCACGAGGCAAATGAGCAGAATCATAAACTGAAACAGGAGATGAAAGAAATGCAGAAGGTTTACGGAAAATGTATCTTCCAAGATACGTATGATCCCATTCAGGGTAATGTGGGTGCCACCATGTTTAAAATTACGGTCGAAGATTTTGCTTACAGCGATTTCTATGCTGAAATCAAGTTTGTAAAGATCAATAACGTTTCTTCGTCCACTTCGGATATACTTAAGATTTCGGGTACTTGGTTCGATGTAGGCGGAAGCCGCACACTCTTCCTCCATCAGATCGACTGGGAAAACGGTACTACGGATATTTCTGATTATATCTACTATTATATCAAGGATAATTCGATTTACTTCTTCGGTAAATATACCGAACGTTACAGCGGTTTCTGCTATGAAGTACAGACGCTTACCAGCAGAGCGGCTCATGATTCAGCCAAATTTAAACAGATCTGCCGTCCGCTCGTATTTGAGAATGAGCTGATGCCTGCTGAGGCATTCAATTCTCTCGATAATGTCGGCGAATTTACCTTTGATGATTAATATTTGCAATCAAGCGGTGCTGCATTTATCCGGCAGCACCGCAGAATATTAGTATTAAAGTGGTCTTTTTTGGACAATTCTATTTTCGGAACGGAGGATATGAGTCAGTGGAAAAATTTATCGGTATTTCTTCAGTCAAACAGCTGCTGGTATATCTGGAAGAATTGAAGAAACTTGAAAATTGTATCATTACAGTATGTATGAAAGATACTGCGGGTTTTTGGCTGGATGAAGAAGTGCAGTCCGGACTCGAAGAACTGGGACTGAAAGAAAATCTTGTCAAAGAGTTGATGGTGGGATATATCGGCATCATTGAAAACGGTGTTCCGATTTATGAAAAGAAAACTCCGAACAGTTCCGAGGAATATGACGGAGAGATCGGCGGACACCGATTCCATATTGTCAGTGCTCCTTTCAACAGCGGCAATACCGCTTCAGTAGAAATCGACGGGACAGAATATGCGATGGGGAAAAGAGGATTAAATTTTGTTATCTTTGATAAAACTTCTTCACAGGTGATCGATACGGTTGCCTTTGATACCCATGTTCAAAACTATGCCTGCAACAGAATGAAAAAACACTATGATGTGGGTGTTCTGGGCTGCTGGTTCGGTTCTAACTACGGTTCGTGCCTTAATGGTTTTGCGGTTTATAAAGTGCTTAAATCACTCAACCAGTCAGTACTGATGATCAACAAGCCTAATGCCGTAAGAAACGACTGGGAAATTGTCGGAACACATAATGCAAGATTTATCGATAAATTCTATGCTCCTGATGAAGTAAGCCCTTGTTTTTCCTCCAAAGAAATGACGGAGCTGAACAATTACTGTGATACGTTTCTGACAGGTTCAGACCAGATATGGAACTATTTTATCAACAATATTTTTGATTTTACGTTTATGCAGAGTTTTGTCAGCGACTCCAAAAAGAAAATCAGTTTCGGTACTTCTTTCGGCAAAGCGGTGGACATCACCCCGAAAGAAAAGCTGCCTTATACCAAGAAACTGCTCAGAAGATATAATGCCGTTTCTCTGCGTGAGGAAAGCGGCGTGAAAATTTGCCGTGATGTTTACGGCGTGAAGGCTAAGGCGGTGGTGGAACCGGTATTTTGTCTGAAAAAAGAACAATACGAAGAAATTGCCGAAACGTCCGAAATCAAAAAAGAAGAACCGTATATTGTGACATATATGCTTGACCCTACCGAAGAAAAACGCAGGGCGATTCAGTATTACTGTGAAGAATCGGGAATGAAAGCCTACAATATCCTCGACGGCGATCCTCGTGTGTATGATAAAAATAATAAAATTCTTGATCTGCCCGATACAATGGGAAAAATCGGTGCGGAAGATTTTCTGCGGCTGTATCAGAATGCTTCGCTGGTCATTACGGATTCATTCCACGGAACAGCGTTTGCCATTATTTTTAATAAACCGTTTATTTCTATTACCAACCAGAAAAGAGGTTCGGTACGATTTAATGAACTGCTCGGAAAATTCGGACTGCTCGAAAGACTGGTCGAAGACTCCGAAAATATCCCTCACGATCCGAAGTATTTTGAAGCAATTGATTTTGAAAAAGCTAACGAAATAATGGAGGACGAGAGAAACAGCTCTATCGAATGGCTCAAAAATGTGGTGGAAACACCGGTTGAAAAACTTCCTCCCATTCTCATAGAAAATAAATCGATTACTGCCAACCTCGATATGACGATGTGTATGGGCTGCGGTGCCTGTGTCAGTTCCTGTCCCGTCAGCTGTCTTCGTTTGCAGCCTGATGCGGACGGCTATTACCGCTCCACTAATGATTATAATAAATGTATTAACTGCGGTGTCTGTGCGGCAGTATGTCCGGCACGGAAACTGCCGAAAAACACCAACACTAAAGAACCTGAACTGATTGAGTTCAGGGCATCGGACGAAGAAGTGATTTATAAGAGTTCCAGCGGCGGTATTTTTACCGTTCTTGCCAATGAAGCATTCCGCAGAAATGGTGTGGTTGTCGGGGCAGCATGGAATGAAAATCTTGACGATGAACCCATTGTGGAACATATTATGATTGAGAGTCCGGAAGAGCTTCACAAACTCCAGAAGTCGAAATATCTTCAGAGTTATACGGGGGATATTTTCAGAAACGTTAAGGAAAAACTTGACAACGGTACTTTTGTGCTGTTCACAGGTACACCGTGTCAGGTGACAGGTCTGAAATCTTATCTGCGAAAGGATTATGACAATCTGATAGCAGTCGATTTGCTTTGTGGAAATGCACCGTCGGCAGGATTCTTCAAGAAATATCTCCGTGACAGTTTCCCGGAAGGAATTCGGGAATATGAGTTCCGCTACAAATCTGAAAAATTCGTATGGGACAGCAATGTAGTCAAAGTGGTGAAAGCCGACGGCAGCGAAGAAATCCGCAAAGGCGGCAGAGATGACGATTATCAGCGTGTGTACCACAACCATACAATGTGTTCAAAGCACTGTGAGAATTGCCGTTACCAGTCCGTTCCGAGATTCGGCGATATTACCATCGGTGATTTCTGGGGAATCGGCAGCAAAGAAAAAACACTTAATACAAGCAAGGGTGTTTCTGCGATACTGTGCAGCAATCCAAAAGGCAAAGCGTTTTTGGATTCACTGCCGAAAGACGAAATCGAAATAATGAAAAAAGTGCCGCTTAATTGGCTCGGCAAAAATGGTTGGGCAATCAACAACAGCCATAACTTTGTTTCGCCGAAAAGAAATGAGTTCTATAAAGCCGTGAAAACAATGCCTTTCTCGCAGGCAATCAATTATGCATTAAAACCCAATCACGGCACGTACGATGCGGACAGCCGTTATCCGCTGCATTTCAAATCGAAGAAATTTTTTAATTTTGATGCGAACGTGTGGGAAGAACATATTGTCAAGGACTGTGTGGTTCTGACTGTTAAAAACGGTCAGGCAAAACCCGGTATGTTTGCTGCTATGCCGCTCAATCGTATGCTCGAAAAGGGGAAAAAGTACACACTTTCTATCCGTTTCAGAGTAAAGACCAAGAGCGACTGGCTGAATTTCCATCTGAAAGATTCGGGTTCGGACATCTGGCAGGTGATACAGTACTGCAAAATGTCTAACTATAACCAGAACGACTGGATAGAAATCACAAAGGATTTTGTGCCGAATGCTAATTTCTATGATGAGTTTATGCTCGGTGCATCACAAATTAAAGGCGAAGATGCCTATATTGCCTTTGATTACATTTCAATCAAAGAACAGGAATAAGTCTGAAATTCCTGTAAAAGCCAAGCTCCGTAAACAAAAAGTTTCTGAACTCTTGTTTTTGGAGCTTGTTTTTATTATAATAGATTTGGTAATATGATAACGATAGGAGGCGTTTTGAATGATTTTATATTGCACATCACTTCCGATCTTTCTCTATCATCTCACAGTCCACAAACTGACTGTCGATAAGGAAAAAGATGTTGTCCTGATGGTTGATGAAAAAATGTTCAAAACAAGAAATCTGGCAGGCGTTTTAGACAGGCTGAAAGATCAGGGCATCTTTCATGATGTAATACTGAGCGATCTGTATATGAACAGAAAATTGTCCTCAGACAACGCACTGGAGCAGGAGGCAATCAGCCATTTTGACGAGCTGTTTGAGAACTGCCGCTATCCGATCGCTTCTTTTGACGAAATATATGTAATGAATGATACGCACGACGGCGAGATCAATCTTTATTTCAATTTGAAACAAATCGGATACAAATGGCTTCAGCCTGTGGAAAATCACTGTGTCATCGAATCAAACGCTGCGTGGCTGCCAAAACCGTTTGTGTCGGTGATGGCGAAGCATAAGGCATTTTCTCCTCTTGCAGCGTATGCACAGCCATGTATATGGGATACTTCCGAAGAAACGAAGGAATTGCTTGAAGAGGAAAATAAACCGTATACCACGTGGAACCTGCGAACATTGCTCGATACGCTCGGCAAGTCTGAAATTAATCAGATAGCGAACGCTTTTGAAATCGATCAAAGCGGCAGTTATGGGGATTCGTCATTGGTCATTAAAAACAGTTACGGCTATTCGCAGAGAACATTCAGTCTTGCATCGAAGTATGAAAAACTTTCCAACGGCTACAATAACTATGACAGTCATAACGTTTATGCAATGCTTGATAAAATGGCTCTTGACATCTATGCTCCCGAAGCAGACAAGGTATTTATCAAAAGTCACCCCAACGATCCGATGGGAGAGGAACTGGTTCAGGAAATTTACGGCAAAAATGTATCTCCGTTTTCTCATATGCCCTTTGAGTTTGTACTGAAATATTTTGAAGAAAATCATATTCAACTGGATACCCTTATAGGCTATGCCTCTTCCTCACTGAAAAATACCATTAGTCCTGACATCTGCCGCCATCTTTTTGTGTTGGGCGACGATTATTTCAGGACATACTGCTATTATGTGAGTATTTTTGTGTCGCTGTTTTATGCTGCTTACAGCGGTATCAGCAAAATTTACACGCAGGATAAAATTAAAAGTCAGATCGATCTAATGGTGGAAGCAATGGGGCTGACTATCGAAACAGAAGAAATCAAAACCGGTCAGCTCAAAAATTACAGAAATGCCATTGTCATTTTTAACCGTCAGAATCAAATTAAATATGAATTTACGATGCTTCACCCGACAGTCACAGCACTGTTTATCAATACGGATGCCCGCAAAGAATTTTTTGAGGAAGATATTGCCGAGTGCTTTGTACCGATCGTGATCAAAAAAGAAAGAATATCGGGCAGTTCCCCGGATTTCCTGATGAACGAAACCATATGGCTCTATTCCAAAAAAATGGAAGTTCGCAAAGAAGCAAGGGATTTTTCGCTTGTTAAAAATATGAACTTTACGGGAATTAAACTGGTCGTTGATGCAATGACGATCAGTGAGTGCACGGAACTTTTTTATCAGAACAGTGAACTGTGTTATACTCATCAGATCAGCGGACTATTAAGAACTTGTGAAACGCTGAAAAGAAGAAATGATATTCTGACTGATCTGATTGCCTTTGGAAACGATCCGCAGGTTTACAGGACAACGTTTTCAAAAATCAACGGCATCTATGAATATCTCGACTTCCTGAAAGTCGTAAAGTCAAAATATGCTGTTATTGTTTCTACTAAGGATACACCCGGTAATTGTCTGGAAGCCGATGTTATCAATGCACTGCACGATATAGGATTCACCGCATTTAACAGCGAGCTCTGGAAAATGTATGTGGGTGTTTCCGTTAAGGGAAAGGTGCTGTGCGATAAAATCAGCGATGCCCCGAAAGACCCTGTACGATATGAGGGTATAGAGGAACAGGTATCTTTTGAGGTAGAAAGTATGGCGTGGAAAAGCGGAAATGCGTCCAGAATACGTATTGATCAGACGGATTATTCCTGCAACGGCAGAGGTATCAATATTGTTGTTTACGATACAGACAGCAAGTGTATTGTCGATTCTGTGAACTATGATGCTCACGCCAATGCAGACGGAACTTTTAAAAGAAAACAATTTTAATCGGAGGTTCATCAAAATGAAAGTAACAGGTGTTATACCGGCACGTTATGCCAGCACACGTTTTCCCGGAAAGCCGCTTGCGGATATATGCGGCAAACCTATGATATGGTGGGTTTACCATCGTGTCATCAAATCCAAAAAACTGGACGAAGTTTATGTTTTGACGGACGATGAAAGAATTGCTGCTTACTGTGACGGTGCGGGTATTCGATATATGATGACAAGAAACGACCACCCGAACCATATTAATCGTGTTCACGAAGCATCACTCAAGATCGATGCGGACTGTATCGTTTGTGTCAACGGTGATGAACCGCTGATTCAGGCAGAACTGATCGATCACGTGATTCCCGACACGATTCCGCAAGACAAACCGTATTTTATGGGGGCAACCAGAAGATTCAGCGATGCTGCCGAAGTGGTAGACCCTGCCAATATCAAACTCACGCTCAATCGGGATAACAGGTGTCTGTATATGTCGAGAAGTGCCGTACCGTTCCCAAAAGGAACACTGGACTTTACGTATTTCAAATATGTCGGCATAGAGTGTTTCAACAAAAAGGCACTGGATTTCTTTGTTTCCGCCGAGATGGGCAGACTGGAAAAAATTGAGGACATCGATCATCTCAGATTCCTTGAAAATGACATTGCACTTTACTATACCGAAGTTGATACCGAGTCGATCTCGGTCGACACCAAAAAAGACCTTGAATTCGTTCGTGAAGAAGTCAAAAAACAAATAGACAGCGGGGTAATAGTAATATGATTAATATTTTGGATTGTACACTGCGTGACGGAGGATATATCAACAGTTTTGATTTCGGTAAAAAGTGTATCAGGGATATTGTCCGAAAACTGACAGAATCAAGAATTGAAATTATTGAATGCGGATTTTTAAAGAGCGGTGAATTTGACGAGAACAAATCGCTGTTTGGCAGTGTGTCTATGATCGAGCAGTTCATTGATGACCCCTCTGTTAACAATATGTATGTGGCAATGATTGCATACGGCGATATTCCGATTGAAGAAGTAGAACCATGTAATCATCGCTCTGTGACGGGTATCAGACTGACATTTCACGAAGCGGAAATTGATGAAGCTTTTGAATATGCCGGCAAGCTCATTGAAAAAGGTTACAAGGTGTTTATCCAACCGGTTGGTACAGCGACTTACACCGACCGTGCATTATTGAACCTGATTGAAAAAGTCAACAACATTGACCCGTTTGCCTTTTATTTAGTAGATACGCTCGGCACAATGTACAAGAATGATCTGCTCCGTATGTTTTATCTGGTGGATAACAATCTGAAACCGGGCATTAAAGTAGGTTTCCATTCGCATAACAATCTCCAGCTCTCGTTCTCCAATGCTCAGGAACTGATACTGATGAACGCCAAGAGGGATATTATCATTGATTCCTCTGTTTTCGGTATGGGCAGAGGTGCCGGAAATCTCTGTACCGAGCTGATCACACAGTATATCAACGAAAATATTGAGGACAAGTATGAACTGATTCCCATACTTGAAATTATGGACGAGTGGATTATGCCCATACGCAGGAAATTTGACTGGGGTTATTCTGCACCATATTACATTGCTGCTGTCAATGACTGTCATCCGAATTATGCTTCGGCTCTCATCAACAGGCAGACGCTTTGTATCAGGGATATTAATACCATTATCCGCATGATTCCTGACAGCAAAAAACACTTGTTTGACAAGAAACTGATCAATGAACTTTACATAGAGTATCAGTCACAAAATGTAGATGATACAGAGGTTATCAAGGAAATTGCACAGCTTTGCAAAGACAGAAAAGTGCTGATTCTTGCTCCGGGCAGAAGCATCATTGCTTACAAAGAGGAAATTGACCAATTTATCGCCGAAAATAACCCGGTGATTTTTGCCATCAACTACATACCGCAGCAGTACAGATATGACAAGATATTTATGGGAAATCTTAAACGTTTCAGAAGTCTTGATGATGCGGTTTCAAAAATCAACGACAAGCTGATATGCACTTCCAATATTTCTTCCGGTGCGGATATTTGCACAGTGAACTATACCAGTTATCTCAACGATAATGAAGCAATCAGCGATAACTCGGGACTGATGATCATCAATGTTCTGAAACGTGCAGGTGTTAATTCGCTGGTACTGGCAGGATATGATGGTTTTGACGATACTGTTACCAAAAACTATTTTGACGAAAAGATGATAACGGGTCTGGATTACGATCGTTTGAATATTACCAACAAGGCAATCATTGATTATTTTGCAAAGGCAAAGAAAACACTGGACATCAGATTCCTGACACCGACAATTTATGATTTAGAGGTTAAAAATGAAAAATTATAAGCTGATCATTTTTGATATGGACGGAACACTGGCAGATACATCGCCGGGAATTCTCAACTGTATCAGATATACCCAAAAGATGATGAATCTTCCCGAAATAACCTTGGAGCAGATGTATTCTCACGTAGGACCGCCGATGCACGAATCATACAGCCGCAATTTCGGGCTGAGCGGAGAAAAGCTCAATCAGGCTGTTTCCTATCACAAAGAATATGCAATGAAGCAGGGATTCAGGGAACTGGAAGTATACGAAGGAATCCCCGAGTTGTTGGACAAGCTGAAAGCAGCGGGAAAAATCAATGCGATCGCCACGCTGAAAGCACACAGTACAGCGGTCAAGATCACGGAAGAATTCGGTTTAAAAGACAAATTTGCCATTATAGCCGGAGTAGACCCCGAGAATCCGAAGACAAAAGCACAGCTGTTAGAATATTGTGTAGAGCAGTCAGGTTATGACAAAAGCGAAGCGGTTCTGATAGGGGACAGCATATATGACGGCAAAGGGGCAGAAGAAGCCGGCATAGATTTTATAGCGGTCACCTACGGATTCGGATTTAAGAGCGAAGATGACTTAAAAGACTGTCCCTACGCCATCATATGCAGTGACAGAGAAGAAATCGGTGAATTTCTTTTAAAATGAAGCGGAGTGGTGCGTGACCGCACAGGACAATTTACTCTGATCAAGTTATTTTAGAATCTACACATTGATTTCTCTTCATTAACTAAAT
>CACYDP010000059.1 GCA_902773135.1 uncultured Ruminococcus sp. | reverse complement strand
TGTAACGGAGTCTGCTCCTGACATTCATGTATTTGAGGGCAGAGTCTGCTCAGGCGATCAGTTTATCTCCAAAAAGGAGCAGAAGGATAAGATAATCTCCGATTTCGGTGGAATGTGCTGCGAAATGGAAGGGGCTGCTATCGCACAGACCTGTTATCTGAATAATACTCCTTTTGTGGTCATCCGTGCTATCTCGGACAAGCCTGACGAAACGGAGATCGTTGACTATCAAACCTTTGAAGCAAAGGCTGCTGCAAGGTGTGCCAAAATCGTCCGGTATATGGTAGAAAACTTATAACATACTTGAATTGTAAATACCTGAAAGGCTGCCCGAACATTCCGGTGAAAAAAGCGAAAGGAAATCAAAGATAATGAAGATAAAGTTGAAATGTATATTTGCTGCAGTTTGTGCGTTGGCGATTCTGTCATCGTGCAGTGCAGCTGCAGATATCAGTACCGAGTCAAAAACATCGGAACAAATATCTGCGGTATCACAGCAGAGCACAGAAAAAACGGATGAGTCACATACTTCCGATAAAGCGGTATCCGAACCTGAGAAGGAGATTAGTGAAAATCTATCATCTGCTGCCCTGCCTGAAGAATCATCCAAGCCGGAATCTTCATCCAAATCGTCAGAGCCGAAGGAATCCATATCTGATACGGAAGAAAGCGTTCAGTCCGAGGCGGAACGCTCCGCAGATAACGGAGATGATATCATACCCTCGCCAGGGCTGTCCGATGAGCTGTGCGCCGAACACGGCTTGACAGTTATTAAGAATCCAAAGGGCAAAACTCCCCGTAATATTTACTTTGCCGAAAAGAACGGAGAGCCGACCACCTTCAATCTAATGCGTGAAGCGATAGACTACGCCATAGAGTGCTCACGGAGCTTTGAGTATTTCAAGTGGATTATGAAAAATCAGGGCTATGTGCTGAATCTGAATCCAAAGCACCGCTATTGGACAATTCGCTCCGTCAACAGCAAAAAGGCTGTGAGAATGTACCGCTTGGGCGAGGAATACTGCAATGAAGCTATCAGGCGCAGGATTTATACCAATAAAGATGAGCATTGGCGTAATTCTGGCAAATACGAATATGAGCTAAAGCAAATGAAGCTGTTTCAACCAAAACGATTATTTTTCCGTGGCAGCTTAAAGAAGGTGAAGCGACACACGGGGATTTACGCTACCTATCTTCACTACCTTTACCTTATGGGTAAGCTGCCGAAGTGGAATCAGCGCAGACCGCTAACACCCGAAATGCGTGAAGCGTGGCGACGTTTAGACAGATTTTCACGACAGGTAACTTTGGTCGCTCACAAGAATCTGAATACGCTCGACGATGTGCAGAGCTTTATCACCAAAACCGATCAGGATATCAGAGAAGTCACCGAGCTACGCCAAAAGCTATATAACAAAATGCGTCGCTGTGATAATGATGAGCGGTTGTCAGAGCTGAAACAGAGCCGTGATGATTGCACAACGCTTTTACGGCAGCTCCGCAAGGAGAAACGGACCGCCGAAACGATTATTGAGGACGAGCCGAAAATAAAAGAAAACATCCGCATAGAAATGCAAGCTCAAAACCTTGCACGCGGAATCAAACCAAAAACAATTTCAAAACAAAGGAGTTATGAACGATGACAAATATATCAATCACTAAACTGCACGAATTTAAAGACCACCCCTACAATGTGCTGGACAACGACGAGATGAACAGCTTAATTGAAAGCGTTCAGGAACATGGCATTATGTCGCCGCTGATCGTCCGTCTGCTTGAAGGCACAACAGACGAGTACGAAATAATATCGGGACACCGCCGATTCCGTGCGGCTCAGAAAGCGGGACTTACAACGGTTCCTGCCTTTATCCGTCCCGTTAGCCGTGACAAAGCGGCGTTTAAGCATACAGGACGGAAAGAGAATAACACTTCTTTCCCTACCTGCGTCAAGAAAATATTGAACAGCGATTTTACACATTTGAGCATCACCGAGGAAGATGATACAATTATCGTAAAAAATGTGTGTTCGACTGTCGGAAAGGAGGATAACATTGCAGTCGAAGAAGAAACAACCTAAAGTCGGCATCACTGCACTTTACTGCCGCCTGTCCCGTGATGACGGCGTGGAAGGTGACAGTAACTCGGTTGCTAATCAAAAGAAACTGTTAAAACAGTACGCCAAAGAACACGGGCTTGAAAATACCCGCTATTATGTTGATGACGGTTACACAGGCACAAACTTCAACCGCCCGGGCTTTCAGAAGATGGTAGAGGATATCGATCTCGGCTATATCTCAACCGTCATAGTCAAAGACCTGTCACGTTTAGGCAGAAGATACGATACCGTCGGATATTACACCGACACATATTTTCCTGACCGTGATATTCGATTCATCGCTATCAACGATAACGTGGACAGTGACGAGGGCGAGAATGAAATTGCTCCGTTCAAGAATATCATCAACGAATGGTACGCAAAGGACATCAGCAAGAAATGTCGTTCATCATATCGAATTCGTGGCAGCATAGGCGAGCCGTTATCTCAACCGCCATACGGATATATGAAAGCTCCAGACAACAAAAAGAAGTGGATTGTTGATCCCGAAGCGGCACAAGTCGTAAAGGATATTTTCCAAATGGCGTTAGAGAGCAAAAGTAATGAAACTATCGCCCGAATCTTGCAGGAGCGTAAGGTGCTGATACCTATGGCATATTGGCAGGAAAAAGGTTTCCGCCGAGGCGGTAAAGTAACACAGCCTAATAAATATCGTTGGTGCAAAACCACCGTTACCAAAATTCTTACACAGCAAGAGTATTGTGATGATATTATCAACTTCAAAACTTATTCCAAATCTTATAAGAATAAGAAACGTTACGATAATCCCAAAGAGAATTGGGTAATCTTCAAAGGCGTTCACGAGCTGATTATTGACCGTGAGAGCTTTGAGTTGGTACAAAATCTGGCGGTCAAAACAAAACGCCGCACTCCAAAAGAGGATAACGGCGAGAAGAATATGTTTTGTGATTTTCTGTACTGTGCCGATTGCGGGAGTAAGCTATGGTATCATACGAATACCGTCAACAAGGAAATCCACTATTTCAGTTGTTCCAACTACAAGAAGGACACAAGAGGAAATTGCGAATCCCGCCATTATATCCGAGCCGACGCTATTGAGCAGGTGGTAATGTTGGAGCTTCGTCGCTTGGCAAAGTATCTTGAATCTCACGAGGACGAGTTTGCAGAGCTGCTAATCAAGAAAACTAATGCAGATATGACAGCTGAGCAAAAGCGTTTAGAAACAATATTGAGCCAATCGTTGTATCGAAACGAGAATGTTACCGCTTTGTTTTCAAAACTCTACGAGGATAATGTCAGCGGCAAACTGAGCGACGAGATGTTTATGGAGCTATCCCATAAATACGAGGTTGAGCGAATGGAGCTAAAAGAGAGAATTCAAGACTGTCGAGAACGCCTTGCGAAAATCAGCGAGATGGAGCAGAACAAAGATGATTTCATCAAAGCTGTCCGTAAGTTTATGGAAATGGAAACTCTCACCGTGCCCATGCTCCGAGAGCTAATCGACCATATCGACGTGTACGAAAGAGAAGGCGGCAAAAAGAATTACACCCAGCGAATAGTAATCTACTATCGCTTTATAGGATTTTTGGAACTGCCGACATCTGAGGATGAAAACTACAAAGTAAACACCCGTAAAGGCGTAGATGTGGAGTATATCCCCACAACAAAAACAGCATAAGAGAAAAGGTGAGCAGGCACAACACCTGCTCACCCAATACAAACGGAAGAAATTGAATAAAAGAATGAGTGTCCATAACTTAAATCCGTTATGAACACTCATACTGGTGCGGGTGACAGGACTTGAACCTGCACGGATCACTCCGCAAGAACCTAAATCTTGTGCGTCTGCCAATTCCGCCACACCCGCATTTATTCAATTGAAAACAAAAAATGAAAAGGGATTCTTCATACATCTGAAAAATGGAGCCAATTCAATTTCTCCGAAACGGATACAATCAGTATTATACACCAATATTCAACATTTGTCAAATAGCAGCAAAAATTGGGATAGTGTCAAGCAGTGCTGGAAAAATCAAACCGGCTCCTAAGAATAAAAACAGACTCACTCCTTTCCGTCATGCAATGCACGCAGCGAAAATGGCAAACGCCATTTTTTGCTGATAATCTTCATTGGAGAGCATTTTTGCTTCTTCTGTATTTGAAATAAATCCGCACTCAACAATCACAGCAGGAACTTCCGCTTTGTCAAGAATATAAATCGAACTATCGGCGGCCTTTAGTTCTCTTTTATTTTCGGGCTGTATCAATGATGTGATTGATTTTCGTATTTCTTCGGCAAGCCTTTCGCTTTCGGGATTATTTTTAGAGTAAAAAATCTGAGCCCCGCTGTATTTGCTTTGTTCAAATTTGTTTTGATGAATACTTATCAATATATTGTTTTGATTACGGTTGATAATTTCTGCTCTATTCTTTAAATCTGATACTTTTCTTTCCCTGGTTGTACCGGCACTACTGTCATAGATAGATTCATCGGTTTCTCTTGTCATAACCGTTTCGTAGCCGCCGGCAGTCAGCATATCACGTAGTTTCAAGGCAATGCTGAGATTAATATCCTTTTCCAGTATATTATTTTCCGTTGCTCCTCCGTCTTCTCCGCCGTGACCGGGGTCTATCACAAAAACACGCTGCTGTGTGTCCGTACCTGCCGCCGTACTGACATCTGCTTCATTCTGAAAAGCAGTATACAAAAGTCCTCCAAAAAGAAATACACACATCAGCGTTGCGGAACAAATCAAATAAACTTTTATCTTCTCCAAATTATCACCACCTGATTGATTATATGTCGTCCCCAGGAGGTATTATACTTTGGAAGACAAAAAAATCAGCGGTCAAAACGACCGCTGATTTTTAAGTTGGTTCATTGTCCGACAGTTCATTCAATTCGGGATCCATTTCCGAGGGATAAACAATTTTTGGTGCTGCACCGTCCGATACAAGATTTTTATCATCTTCCATTGGTAAGGAATTTTTGATATAAAATTTTTCTTTGATTTCGGTCAGCCTGTCAAGATTTTTACACAGCCTGATGTGTATATTTTCAAGTCTGTCATCTAACGTTACAGTTCCAATTTTAATATCACGTCTGAGATAACTCAAGTCTTCCTCAAACAGTTTGATCTCTTTTTCGATGTCGTCTATCAGCATAATGGTATCCATTGCTTTTTCCTGAGCCTCATCGATCACACCGTGAGCACGTACTTCGGCATTCATTTTGATTTTTATCAAGCTTTCCTGCAGTTCGTCATAACGTTTGGCTTTAATCAGCACCTCATCATATTGTTCCTGAAGAGCACGCTTTTCTTTCAAACGCATATCCAGTTCTTTCTGGTATGCTTCGATGTCATTTTCACGCTGCCCCATCGTTTCTGCAAGACGCATCTGTGTTTCCTGAAGTGATCTGTACAGTGCATTTCTGGCAGCTGTCATCTCGATCAACGCAATATTTTTATCGGTTGCTTCCAGTTCCGCACACTCCAGTTTTCTTTGCAGAAACTCAATTTCTTCTTCAGGTGTGAGTTTGCTGACATACCCCTTTTCTTCCGGTTGATTCTGAAGGTTGGAGTTTTCTTTTATTAAAGTATCTTTTGTTTCAGACATTTTCCACGCCCCCTTTTAAGAATGTATTAGGTTAGTTTTTACTGTCCGTTTCCGATCAAAACAAAAATAATATTTCAAAAGCAATATCTCAATATCATTATGTAAATCATTTTTCAATTTGAATATTTACGGAATTACAGTATGATTAATAATTATACCACAAATCCATATCATTAATCAACGATTTTTGATGAATTTTATAATTTTCTATAAACGCTTGAAGTTTTTTTCAATTTCATATTTCGACATCAGGAAATAGACCGGTCTTCCGTGAGGACAATATTTGATGTCAGGATTTTTTTCAAGAGTAACCGCAAGCTCAATCAATTCTTCGGGATGATTGATATTACCCGCTTTAATGGCAGCACGGCAAGCCGTATTCTGGTAGATCCACTCCATTTTTTCCGAAAAAATGACCTTTCTGTGTTTCACCAGATAATCAGCAATTTCCATAAATTCCTCGGCTGCATTCATTGCACCGAGAAGAGACGGCACAGAACGTATAATAATGGTGCCGCTGCCGAACGAATCCACTTCAAATCCTGCCTGCTGCAAAATCTCTTTATTTTCCAGAACAATGCTGCACTCATTTTGATCCAGTACAACGGTGACAGGTTCGATCAGCATCTGGGCAGAAGAAGTATCTCTTTCCCGTTTCAGTTTTTCATACAGCAAACGTTCATGTGCAGCGTGCTTATCAATAAACATCAGTCTGTCATCGGAATATTCAATAATGATATATGCCGAGAAAGCCTCCCCTATATACTTTGCCGCACCGGCTCTTTGTTCGGCATCAGTGATGACAATCTGTTCGTCACTGACAGATTCTTCTGTTTTGATGCTGTCATTTTTGTTGACAGCCGTTTCGGAACGCACTTCAGATGCAGTGATCTCCATAAGAACCGGCGATGGAACAACAGCAGCACTTTCCTCCATATCGCTGCTTTCAGGCGGTAATGTGTCTGTCGAAGGGGGATCGTCGGATTGGGAATAAGCATCAAGCAGTTTTTCCCTTGCTCTGTCCAGAACTTCGGAAGAACGGTTTGCTTCTTTTTCCCGCCTATAATCCGCCAGATTAATATTTCTGACGGGTTGATTTGTGTAATAGTAATCAGCTGCGGCTGCGGAATCCGATAAAGATTTTCCGTAGCTGCTGGACGGCGGTGAAAATATCTGTGGTTCATCATTGCCTTTTGCAGATGGTTTCTCGTACATAAATCCGAGCTGCGTTCCTTTATCCGCAGCCGGTCCAATCACTTTTGGATCAGTCGGCACAAAGTCAACAGCCGGTTCTGTGCTGTTTCTCGGATCATACTGAGAAATCGCCGATTTCACCGCATAATATACACATTCATATACAGGGCGTTCGTTTGTAAATCTTATCTCCAGTTTGGCAGGATGTACATTGACATCAAGCGTAGAACAATCCACCTCGAGATTCAGAACACAAGCAGGAAATTTTCCTGTCATAATCATTCCCTGATACGCCTGTTCCAGAGCTGCCATAGCGGTTTTGGTACGCACATAGCGACCATTGACAAAAAACACCTGCATACTCCTGCTGGCACGGTTGGAACTGACAGGTTTTGACACAAATCCCGTCACGGTAATATGATTGTGTTGGTAGGAAACAGGAATCAATGTTCCATAAAACTGTTTTCCGAAAACCTGAAAAACAGCATTTTCCAATTTGCCGTCCCCCATTGTTTTCATTACCTGTTTGCCGTCACGAATAAAAGTAAAGGCAATCTCCGGGTGTGACAAAGCAATTCTGTCCATCAGACTGGCGATCGCATTGGATTCGGCAACATCTTTCTTTAAAAATTTCATTCTTGCGGGAACATTAAAAAACAGATCACGCACCACAAATGTCGTACCCTGCGGACAGCCTATCGTTTCAAATGTCGTTTCCTGACCTCCCTCAAGACAATAACTGGTACCGTTTTCTTCATTGATATGTTTTGTCATCAGCTCCACTCTGGACACGGCACAAATAGAGGCAAGTGCCTCCCCTCTGAATCCCAGCGTTCCGATACTGTCGAGATCGTCTTTAGCGGCAATTTTGCTCGTGGCATGACGCAGAAAAGCATTCCTGACATCTTCCTGCATAATACCGCTTCCATTGTCGGATACACGCATAAAGGTTACACCGCCGTGCTTGATTTCCACAGTGACAGCCGTGGAATGTGCATCTATGGCATTTTCAACAAGTTCCTTAATCACTGATGCCGGACGTTCTATTACTTCACCTGCTGCAATCAGCTCCGCAACCTGTTTTGAAAGTATATTGATTGCTCCCACGACAACCTCTCCTTATCGTTATATTTTTTGCCGAAAATCAACAGCAGTCCCAGCTATAAAGAACATCATCGAAATCCATTCGGGCAAGGTCTTCGCTGTTAATAAAAAATGCCCCTACACCGCTGTCGCCCCATAAAATTTCTTTCTCCGGATACTCCTGTTTCCAGTCGGAATCCAATTGAAAAAGAACAGTATCGTATTTTTTTCTCAATTCCTCTGTGGTTCTGGGATCCCACTGCGTAAAGAAGGGATAGCCCAGCAGCCAATGACCTGCCGTTGCTGAATGAAAGCGGTCGTATTCTTCCTCGTCTTCCTCAAATAATTCGTAAAGATCTGTATCTTCTTCCAGTTCGATGCCAAGTTTCTCGGCGGCTTCGTACATCAGTGAACTGAATTGTATATCATTATCATTCATAAATATAGATTCTGTTTTAAAATCAACAGCAAACTCGCCGATGACAGGATAAATTTCATCCCGCTCTTCATTCAAATTGAACGATGTGGTAATGCCGAGTGCTTCAATTTCCTCCTGCGAAACATCAGTTCTAAGGCTGCGGTGGAACACCACTTTGTAACCAGCATTGCCGTATTCCGAATCTTCAAACGGCATACCGTACAAATCGTTTGCCAATGTAAAAAACTGGAGCATTCCTTCTTTTGGAAATACATTATTCTCGGGAAGTTCGCTCATATTGAATTGTGCCAGAAGTGTCAGTTTTTCTCCCGTATTTGCTTTTGGATAAGGCATATCCGGATTCCAATACGGCACACCGCCGATTTTACTGCTGAACAGCGACGGTTGTTTCTCAAAAACAATGTTAATGCAGATCGCCTGTTTTTCGGTTTTCTTTTTAATCCAGTCAATCACAGCCGTTCTTTGTTCTCTGCTCAGTCCGGCAGCCTGTTCATTATCTATCTTTTCTGACATTATCTGATTCCTCCGTTCATTATGATTCATTTTTTGCCATCTTTACAAGCTCAAAAAGGATATTCATCGAATCCATCGGAGTAAGTGTATTAATATCAATTGATTTGATACGCTTGACCAACGGCGTTTCTTCGGGTTCAAGCATCAGTTGGGTCTGTTCTTTTTTAACTTTGCTGCGGACAGATTTTGTTTTTCCGCTTTCCAGATCTGCAAGAATTTTTTTTGCTCTGTCGATCACACTTTGAGGAAGTCCCGCCAATCCGGCAACCTCGACACCGTAACTCTCGTCTGCTGCACCGGGAATGATCCGTCTTAAAAATGTAATATCATTTTCCTTTTTAATGGCAGCTATGTTATAATTTCTGACCCCTTTGATGTTATTTTCCAGAACGGTCAATTCATGGTAATGCGTTGCGAAAAGTGTTTTTGCTCCGAGTTTTTTCTTATCGGCAGTATATTCGAGAACTGCACGGGCAATACTCATTCCGTCGTAAGTTGATGTACCCCTGCCGATTTCATCAAGAATCAGCAGGCTGTTTTTGGTGGCGTTTTTCAGGATATAAGCCACTTCATTCATTTCAACCATAAATGTTGACTGTCCCATCGAAAGATCGTCTGATGCACCGATGCGTGTAAACACCCTGTCAACAATGCCGATCTCTGCACTTCGGGCAGGAACATAGGAACCAATCTGTGCCATCAGAACGATCAGTGCCGTCTGACGCATATAGGTTGATTTACCTGCCATATTCGGACCGGTGATGATCATCACACGGTTGCTGTCGGTATCCAGAGAAACATCATTCGGGACAAAACGAACATCTTTCATAATTTTTTCCACAACAGGATGCCTGCTGTCATTCAGAACAATTTTTCCGCTGTCGGTCATTGTCGGACAGCAATAATCATTTTCAAATGCCGTTTGTGCCAAAGAAGCCAGAACGTCAAGAACCGCTATGGCATTAGCCGTTTTGCCGACACGTTCGTTAGCATCGGATACCAGTTTTCTGACCGCATCAAAAATCGCATATTCCAATTCGGCGGAGCGGTCTTTTGCTCCCAGAATACGCTTTTCGAGGTCTTTCAGTTCCTGTGTGATAAATCTTTCGCCATTGACGAGTGTTTGTTTTCTAATATAATGATCGGGAACCATTTCTTTATACGAATTGGACACCTCTATATAATACCCGAAAACACGGTTATACCCAATTTTCAATTTCGGAATCCCTGTGCGTTCCCGTTCACCGGCTTCTATCTGTGCCATAATGCTTGAACTGTCATTCATATCTCTGCGAACTTCGTCCAGTTCCCTATTAAACCCGTCACGAATCATACCGCCCTCACGAACCGAAAAAGGCGGATCATCAACAATTGCCTGATCGATCATATCCGTAAGATCGTCCAGCGTATCTATATCACGGAACATTTCACGTATAATACCGCTTTGAGCGTTTTCAATACTTTGTTTGATCTGCGGCAATTTTTTGAAGGTAAGACACATCGAACGGAGTTCTCTGGCATTGGAAGAACCGTAAATCACACGTGTCATCGCACGCTGAATATCGCTGACCCCTGCCAGTGCGTCCCTCAGTTCTGTCCGCATCATAATATTTTCAAACAGCTCGGTAACACCGTTTTGCCTTTTGATAATTTTTGCCATATTGAGCAGCGGTTTTTCCACAAACTGACGCATCATACGCTTGCCCATAGCAGTTTTAGTTTTATCGAGAACCGCCAGAAGACAAGCTGATTTGTTTTTGCTGTTCAGCGGTTCGGTGATTTCCAGATTACGTCTTGTGTTAAAATCAAGATGCACATATTGTTCTTCACGGTAAAATTCTATTTTGGAAATGCGTTCCAGTCCGCCCATCTGTGTCTGCATCAGATATGAAAGCATTGCTCCCAGTGCCGATACGGTCTGGTTGCAGTCGGATAAATGCAGCTCTTCCAGATTCTGAGCCTTGAATTTTTCGAGCAGGAGTGCTTCCGAATCTGCATAGGAAAAATTTTCGTCATCAAGCATATCCACACACGCCGACAATCTGTTTTTGATAAAGGAGGCAAGCGTTTTAAATTGAACGGCCTCTCCTCCTATGAGAATTTCTTTGGGACAATACTTCAGAAGTTCGTCTTTCACACCGTTTTCCTGATTTTCGCTTTCGATAATGGTGGCATACAGTTCACCTGTCGAAATGTCGCAGAATGTCATACCTGTTTTATTTTTCTGCGTATACATAGAGCATATATAGTTATTGCTGCTTTCATCAAGCATACTGGATTCCATAATCGTGCCGGGAGTAACGACACGGATAATATCACGGTTCACCAGTTTTTTCTCTTTTGATGCTTCTTCCGTCTGTTCGCATATTGCCACTTTATAGCCTTTGGCAATCAGCCTTGCGATATAGGTTTCGGCACTGTGAAACGGCACACCGCACATAGGGGCACGCTCTTCCAGACCACATTCCTTGCCTGTCAGCGTAAGTTCCAGTTCTTTTGATACGAGTTTCGCATCGTCAAAAAACATTTCATAAAAGTCGCCTACCCTGAAGAATACGATCGTATCTTTATACTTATCTTTCACGCTGCAATATTGCTGCATCAACGGTGAAAGCCCTGCCATTTTGATTCCTCCCGCTCTTGATCATTCCCGAAAAATCAGCCGCAGCCGCCGCAGCTCGCACAGCTTCCCGAACAGGACGGTGTATAGTCGGTTGTTTCGGGATCTTCGCCCTCTGCGGACTGCTGTATAATGGCAAGCACTCTTTTGGCGACAACATCAAATTCACCTTTGGCCTCATTATAATTGATCATTCTTTCGTTTGTCATAATTTTTGCATAGACGGCACGCATTTCTCTGTTCAGTTCCCGAATCTGTTCGGGGTTACGTTCCTCTTCATTTTTAGATGCCTCTATGCTGACACGTGTTCTTGTTCTGTCAAATTCATCGATCAGCGTCTGAAGTTCCTCATCTTCGTCTGCCGCCTGTTTGGCAATACGGTATTTCAGATAAGATTCTTCTTCCTGTATTTTCTTACCGAGTTCTCTTGCCATAGCAATAATATCCTGATGTTCCATTGATGAACCTCCCATTTTCTGTTAGAATAAAAATCAAAATTGATAACAACTTTTATTTTATCAAATCCCTATAAGTCTGTCAAATAACGATCATTCCTGACTTTCAACAATCTATGTCAATACTTGTACGATGGTGCGTGGAATAAATCACACATCTTGTGACCGATTTTTCAAAAATCTGCTCCGCTGCTCTTTTGTACAGCATCAACTGTTCGGCATATCTTTCTGCAAGCTGCGACACATCTTTGACCCTGTCAGTTTTATAATCAATCACGGTAATGCCTTTCTCTTCAACAATCAAGCAGTCCATTGCTCCCTGGAGAATAATCTCATCATCACAATGGTAATTTTCGTCTGCATCACCGGCTGAAATATTGACGGTAAACCGGAATTCACGGTACACATTCTCTTTGTCCGTACTAATAATTTTCTGATAGATGTCACTGTCGGTAAAGCCTTTTATATCTTCCTCATTGATGCACGCTGCTTGTTCGGTTGTCATAAAAGCCTTATCAACCAACCGCTGCTTTTCCTTCCCGGGATTTGCCGATAAATTCGCAAAATCCGCATACTGCAAAAACAGATGCATTGCCGTGCCTTTTTCCGCACCGCTCATACGTTTGTCCTGCATAAATCCCGGTCTTGAAAGCAATATCTCACTGTTTTTTTCTTTGCTGTTCTTATGAGCCAATCTGGAAGCAGCTACCTTTGCCGGAACCGCCGTACGTTCCTCATACGGATATTTTTGCCCGAATCGCTCATAAAATAAGTTCATCAATGCCGGGTCACATTCAACTGTTTCTGTTTCGGAAGACTGTTCCTGCACCGTATTGAAAATCTCTTCCGTATTTGACGAAATAAAGGAGTGCGTCAGTGACCAGCGAGCTTTGGTGGGTATTGTTTCAATATCATTGATACCCGAATCATCTCTCAGCAAGGACACTCTTGGATGTACAAAGGCACACATCAGCAGCCATTCCGCAAAACTGCCTGCACTCTCCACACAATCGGGGGATAATCTTCCGTTTTCAGTATGAATCATCGAACCTATCTTATTGATCAACATCGAATACGCATTTTGGGAACGTGAAGAGATGGAAATCACCGGTATCAGTTTTTCTTTGGCACGTGTCATTGCAACGTAAAGGATTCTCATTTCCTCACTCAGGCTTTCCCTGCTGCTCTGGAAATGAATGATATTTTTCTGAAGAGTAGAAAATTTGAACATATTTTCACGGTCAATGGTATTAAAACCGAACCCAAGTTCATTATGACAAAGTATGCCAGGGGTGCGGCTGTCACCTTTTGAGCTGAGCGAAGCCAGTATACAGATCGGAAATTCCAATCCCTTGGAATGATGTATTGTCATAAATTTCACGGAGTTTTCGGGTACTGTATCGCCTGCTGCTATTTCGGTTCCATTATCTTCCAGATAGATGAGATACCGCACAAATTCGGATAGAGAACCTGTAAAATTTTCCGTATACTGCCGCACAAAGTTCATAAACTTTCGTATGTTCCGTACTTTGATATCCCCATTTTCCACTGCACTCATCACGGGAATATAGCCTGTTTTTTCAAAGAACAGTTCCAATACCCCGTCAGCATTCATACTGACAGACATACTGCGGTAATACGTCATCGATGCCATAAATTCCCGACATTTATCCCGCAGCGGCAAAGAAATATCAGTATCTTCCTTTTGAGAATACTCAATGATTTTTGAATAAAAATTCTTTTGCGACGTTTCGGTTTTCAACAAAGCAAGATCATCGGGTGTAAATCCTGTTGTCGGACTTAGCAGCAAGGACAGCAGCGGAATTTCTCTCATTGGATTATCGACAATTTTTAAAAAAGAAATCAGTACATTGACTTCATAGCAGTCAAACAAACTGTACGGTTTATCCGTATAGGCAGGTATTCCGTGCCTGTTCAGTATATCGCAGTACGTGTGTGCATGGGTTGAAAGATTTCTCATAAGAACGCAAAAGTCACCGTATCTGACAGGTCTTAGTGTTCCGTTGTCGGTAACCATTTCTTTATTTTGTACCTTTTCTTTAATCAGTCTGGCAATATACCAAGCCTCCCGTTCCCTGTCCGATAATTCCTCTTCTGATGACTCATATTCTTTTTTTGCGTCTTGATCGTCATCAATTTTTTTCTGAATAATGTGTATTTCCGTTTCCGGTGTACCATCGGGACTTTCAGGATATATGGCACCTGCTTTGAGGCTTTCCTCATCATTGTACTCTATATCTCCCACATCTTCGGACATAAGGCACTGAAACACAAAATTAATGCTGTCAATGATTCCCTCACGGCTGCGGAAATTTTTATCCAGAATGATTTTGGACGGAAATACGGGATGTTCTCTGTCATAAGGCAAGGAACGGTCACGCCTGCCGATAAATATTTTTGGTTCGGCTTCTCTGAAACGATAAATACTCTGCTTAACATCTCCCACCACAAACAGATTGGAGCCGTCTTTTGATACCGCCGAAAAAATTCTTTCCTGCACTTCATTGGTATCCTGGTATTCGTCTACCATCACTTCGTCATACTGCATCGACAAGTCGCAGGCAAATTTGCTTTTCACATATTCTCCGTTATGCTTTTCATACAAAAGACGCAGCATAAAATGTTCCAAGTCGGAAAATTCAAACAGGGAACGTTCTTTTTTTGCCTCAAGATAGCGATCGTCAAACGCAGTAAGAAATTCGCACATACATTTTACCACCGGATAGAGCTGGCGGCAGTCATTGAGATAGGTTTCTTCATCAATGCCGAAAATCACCATCAGTTTTCCTGTAACAGCATTATCAATAGCATCAAAACTGCTTTTCAGCGTTCTGTGTTCATATTCCTCAACACTTACTTTTTTACTTGTGGGACGCCTATATGTAACTTTGGAAAATGAATGGACAACGTGATAAATATTGTTCCACTCTCTGCTTTCCGCAGCCTTCTCCAACTGACGGATAAAACCGCACAGATAATCATACTTGGTATCTGCCGAAGTTTTATTTCCTGCTTGGAAAGCCTCGTTGCCTGATATAATTTCATCAATACGCTCCAAAAGATGTTGGGACATTCGTATGACGGATTGTACGGTATCATATGCCAGCAATGCGGTTTTAGTATTGCCGAGCGGAATATCGGGGCAATAGTTTTCAGAAGCCTGCATCAGCCAGTCCGACGGAAAAGGCCTTGACGAAACGGTTTCATACAATGAAAGCAATGTTTTTTCAAATTCAATATCAGATCTGGTACCGGAGAGTATTTCGCTGAGAATGATAAAATTTTCATCATCGTCAGCATATTTTTCTTCGATCATATCCGATATGGTACGGTGTTTGATCACAGCCATTTCACTGTCGGTACCGATTTTAAAATCACGATCAATATCAAGGGCATAAAAATTTTCCTTGATGATTCTGTTGCAGAAACTATGGATCGTACATATATCCGCTTTGGGCAAAAGAAGCTGTTGACGGCGAAGATCATCATTACCCGGATCGTGATACAGCATTTCTTCAATCGCCGATGAAATACGAGATTTCATTTCGGCGGCCGCTGCTTTGGTAAACGTAACGATCAGCAGTTTGTCCGCACTGACAGGATTTTCCTTATCCGTCAGTCTTTTAATCACTCTTTGCACAAGCACCCTCGTTTTGCCGGAACCGGCAGCCGCCGAAACAATTATCGAGCCGCCCAAGGCGTTCACAGCGTCCTGCTGTGCCGGTGTAAACTGCATTTTACTCATTTTCTTCACCGTCCTTCATCATTTTAAGTACTTCGTCAGTATTATAATATTCAATTTTGCGGTAGGGTTTGCCGTTTTCATATCCGCATACATTTTTATAATCACAATACTGACAGGGATCAAATTTTCCTTTTGAGGGACAGCGTTCTATTTTTCCATCCAGCAGCGAAGATGCCATTTTTATAATTTTCTTGTCGATATACCGGAAGATATGCCCAAAATTTTCCAGACTGGTAATACTGGAAGCAGCAGAAAAACTTCCGTCTTTTTTTAGCCCTGCGGGAATATAAATTCCTTTGATGCCGTTTTCCATCGCATTCAGAACTTCGGTATCATTGATGATGATGCCGTTCATTTTCAGTGATTTTGTACGTTCGGCAAGCATACTGTTTTTTTCACTTTCCGAATTAACACTGCCATAAGTACTTTTCGCCGCAGCAGGCATATACAGAACTCCGGCTGGCAGTAATTTTTTCGTTCCGTTCTCGGAATAATATTCTCCGCCGTTTTGTTCTATTGCCGCAAGGTACAGCAGCATCTGTACATTCAGACCGTACAGCACTTCCGAAAGTTTGAATTTTTTATTGCCTGTTTTATAATCCACAATACGAATGTATTTTTCATTGTCTTTGACAAAGGTATCTACCCTATCTATTTTTCCCACAACCGATACGTTTCTTCCGTTTGGAAGCTGGAGCTGATAAGACGGAATTTCTCCTCCGTCATCGGAAATGGAAAGTTCCAGATCACTCGGCACAAAACTGCTCTCCAGAAATTCGTCTACGAGCCGCTTGAGTATAATGACAATATTTTTCTTCATACTTTTCATCTGTGACATAAATCGGCTTGTCCGTTCTTCGTTGCCACCTATTTTATTGATATATTCCTGAAGATATTTTTCCGTGAGTTCTTCAAGCACCTGTACACTGCTCTGCTTGACTTCCTCAAAATCCTGTTCTTTCAGTATCTTCTCCAATATGTAATGTACAGCACTGCCATAAAGACTTGGATCCATAATCGCTTTTTTAGGTTTTAAAATATGAAGTCCGTATCGGCAGAAATACAGGAACGGACATTCGTAGTAGGTATCGATTTGCGATGCTGACAATACGGGCTTTTCGCCGAATAATTTTTCAGGAACATTCTTGCTGACAATTTCAAAATCCATATCATTGACAGCCCGTTCGATAGAACGGATTTTGCCGCTGAAATTTTCGCTTTCACAGAAATATTGTTTCAATGTTGCGGATCTTGCCGTATGGTCATTCCATTCTTCCGCACATATATCAAAACTTTGTTTCTCTGTAAAAAACATTTCTGTTTCGTTGGTATGATATTTGGTCTGCGGACGGATATTTTCAAACATATCAAGCAGTTCACGCACAATCATACTCGGTTCACAGATGTCGCCGCTTGTATTGGAGCGGTAAAAACTGACAAACAATTTTTCTGTCGGTGCAGATAACGCCGCATATGCCGTATGTTTTTCTTTCAGCGATGCTGCGTAGAGGGTATCATAAAGCGGCAGAGCGGCATTGATCAGTTCTTCTCTTTCACTATCGGTAAACATTCCCGATGAACTGACAACTGCCGGGAACACATTTTCTACTGCTCCTATGACAAAAACTGCTTTTGGATTTTCGGTACGGAATTTTCCTGCCTCCCCAATTGTCACCTGATCAAGCGTCTGAGGAATGTCTGAAACGGGGTTTTTACTGATCATCAAACGCAGCAGCTCACCATATCTTTTACTGTCGATCACCGTATCGGATAATATAAAGTACATTCTGTCAAGAATATCCATCATCACATTCCAAATACGAATCTGTTCCTCTTTTGCTTTGATCTCACCCAGATTTTCATAATATTCGGTCAGACTTCTGATTTTTTCTTTGACATTCATATCCTCCAAAAGTCCGTATACCGCACGGGACATTTCCGCACCGTTTTGGGCTTTTTTAAGAGTTTCGGAAAATATTTCAAGCGGTTTCACAATTTTGCAGCGAATATTTTCCAGCTGTTCCAGTTGTGTGTGATCTATCTTTTCAGAATTACCGTTTGGGTTGAGCGTAAACGGTTTTTTCCACATCTTTCCTCGTATATCCCACAAATAAGCATAGTTTTCCAGCAAGAATATTTCCTGGTCTTCTATATGGCAAAGACCGGTTTTTAAGAAGGAAAACAATTTTCCGGTATCAAACGAAGAATGTACGGTATCAAAGGCACCCAGTATGAATTTGACAAGGGGCTTGCTTTCCAGCGGCTGAGGGTCCGACATAAAAAAGGGAATATGGAACTTACCGAATTCCATATCAATAATGTTTTTATAATCATCGGGATTTCTGCACAATATATTAATATCACGGTAAGCGTATCCGCCGTCAAAGACAAGTGTGGAAATATACATTGCAATGCGGCGTATTTCGTCATATTTATCCTCGGCATCGTAAATCGTTACCGAACCGTCATTTTCATAGGAATCCCCGTCAAAACGGAACAACGATTCTTCCACATCAGCAAGAGCAGATGAATGATACCTTTTCGGCGTATCGAGCCATAAGGTGTCGGCAATTTCGATACCGTTTCTTTCAGCAAGGCTTTTCAGCAGATACATCGTTTTACACGGTTCTGCAAAAAAAGAATGATTCACATCGGTCCAAGGTATCCTGTCACAGCCAAGTGTCATATACAAGTCCTCTGCCTGCTGCATAATACATTCCAGAATTTTGATTTCCTGTCCTGAAAAACCGTTGAACGAATCAATGTAGACCGTTTTTCCCCGGAAGAAAGGCTGTTCTTTCAGAACCTCATAAAGATAGGTCAGATCATCATCGGGATCAATGTAAGATCGGCTGACAACGGCATTATATGCCTGATACACATAGGCACTTTCCATCAGCTTTTGCTTTAAGCGGTAATTCGAAACAACAGAAGCTGCCGCAAAAAGCATATCGGGACTGACCGCACACATTTTATATTCATTCACTGCATTCAGCATTAATTCCACAAAATCATTTTTTCCCGTTCTGCTGCCGTACAGCACCAACCGGTCGGCAATACGATGAATCGCCATTGACATCAGAACCGCCTTATCGCCGTCACCTGCTCTTTTACCCGTACGTCCTCCATACGTTTCGGACACAATATTGCACAATCTTTTAAAACTGTATACTTTGATACGGGCTGCTTTTTTGGCACCAAGCATATTAAGCAAAGTTCTTTCACTTTGAAAAGAACTTTGCTCAGGTACAATCAGTATGATATTTTTAGTATTTTCGGAATCGCATATTCTTTGAAATACTTCGTATGTTTTCCCGCTGCCGCTTCTTCCGGCAATGATTTTCAACATAATAAAAAACACCTCCTGCGGCTGTCTGCACCGCTTCATTGCTGTATCTCATAGGGACTCGATCAAACGGGCAGACAGTTGTAATAGCAGAATATTATTTGAAATTCATCTTCTTTTTCTTGCTTTTGGAAGCTCTATCTTTGGCTCTTTGACATTTCGTCTGTAAAGAACAAATTTGGAACCGATTACCTGTACCACATCCGAAGCGGTCTCCGATGCCAGCAATTCGGCGATTTCCCTTGATGAAACACCTGCTGTTTCAAGCACCTTTCCTTTAATCAGTTCTCTGGCGGTAAGAGCATCATCTGCCTGTTTGACGATCTGGCTGCTCATACCGCCTTTGCCTACCATTACAATTGTATCTATGTCTGTTGCAAGTGAACGCAAAAACGCTCTTTGTTTACTTGTAAGCATAAATATCTCCTTTTAACATTTTCAGTGATTGAATTTTTTTCCGAGCTGTTCAACAAGATCTCTGATTGCCCTTCCTCTGTGACTTACGGCATCCTTCTGAATATCCGTCAATTCAGCAAAGGTTTTGTTGTTATCGGTAAAGAAAATCGGGTCATAGCCGAATCCGTCGGTACCTCTGGGAGCATAGCCGATCGTACCGTCACAGCTGCCGAAAGAAAAGATTTTTTCTCCGTTCGGAAAATAACAGCACATTACACATTCAAAATGTGCCGTTCTGTCGCTGCTGCCGCTGTTACAAAGTTCTGACAGCAGTTTATTGATTCTGTCCTCGTCGCTGGCGTTTTCGCCCGCATAACGTGCCGAATAAACACCCGGTCTGCCGCCAAGAGCATCGACCACCAGTCCCGAATCGTCCGCAATAGCAGGCAAACCCGTTTTTTCACAGGCAGCCTTTGCTTTGATCTCGGCATTTTCTTTAAAAGTTTCTCCGCTTTCCTCTACATCGTCAAGACTTGTACCCAGCTCTGCGGCTGTTTTGACATACAATCCCAACGGTTTCAACATTCTTGAAATTTCTTCCACTTTATTCTGATTATTCGATGCAACAACAAATGTCATATCTATCCCTTTCCTTTACAATAGTAAATGCTGACAATCAATCTTCTGATGAATTGCTGCCGTCACGCCAATTTTTAAGCCACTCGTCATCTTCTTCTGTTTCAGTTGCAGGAGCAGTTGACCAGTTAAACTGTTTTTTGGCTTTGCGTTCGGTTCTTTTTACTTTTGTTTTTTCTTCCTTTTCTTCTTTTACGGGTTCAGGTTCCTTTTCGTCCTGTTCGCCGTTTCTCCAGCTTCTGAGCCACTCATCTTCTTCCGACAACGGTTCTTCGGGAGTTTCTGTATTTTCCTCTGCTGTATTTTCGGAAGCACTTTCTTCCGAAACAGCTTCTTCGGCAATCAGTACACCATCATCGTCATAATCATCTGCAAACAATGCTTTTGCAAATTCGTCCGGATCAAACGGCTGCAAATCATCGATCTGTTCGCCTACGCCGATATATTTGACGGGAACATCCAGTTCTTCCTTGATGGCAAGTACCACACCGCCCTTTGCCGTGCCGTCCAGCTTGGTAAGAACAATGCCCGTGATACCTGCGGCATTTTTAAATTCCTTTGTCTGATTCACGGCATTCTGACCGGTTGTTGCATCAAGAACCAACAATACTTCCTTATCGGCATCGGGGAGTTCACGGTTGATGATACGATTGATTTTTTCCAGTTCTGCCATCAGATTTTTCTTATTATGCAGTCTGCCTGCGGTATCCACCAGAATAATGTCACTGCCTCGTGCCTTAGCGGAAGAAATAGAATCAAATACCACGGCTGCCGGGTCGGACCCTTCTCCTTGCTTAATAATGTCCGAACCCGAACGTTCCGCCCAGATACCGAGCTGGTCTATGGCAGCGGCACGAAAAGTATCCGCAGCGGCGAGAGTTACTCTTTTTCCCTCACTGACAAATTTTGCTGCCATTTTACCAATAGTGGTTGTTTTGCCGACACCGTTGACTCCTATCACCAGTATGACGGAAGGCTTTGTATCTACTTTCAGTTCCTGACCGCCCTTGAGCATTTCGCTGACTACATCGGCAAGCAGACCGTGTATTTTTTTAGGATCGGTGATCCCCTCTTTTTTGACTCTTGCTCTGAGTTCATCACAGATTTTTTCTGCTGTATAGATTCCCACATCACCCATTACAAGAAGTTCTTCCAGTTCTTCAAAAAGCTCATCATCAATTTTGGTAAACGATTTGAGCATTTCGTCTATTCTGCCGACGATGGCATCTCTGGTTTTTTTCAATCCGTTTTTGATTTTTGAAAAGAACCCCAATATAATTCCTCCTGTCATTCACACGAAATTATGCTTTCATTCCGAGTTTTTGTTCCACTTCGCTTGCACGAAGTTCCAAAAGTTTTGATATACCCCTGTCCTGCATCGTAACACCATAGAGAACATCTGCTTCTTCCATCGTGCCGCGTCTGTGGGTAATACAAATAAACTGTGTATTATCATTCATTCTTCTGAGATAAGCGGCAAAGCGGTATACGTTTACATCATCGAGAGCCGCTTCTATTTCGTCCATGACACAGAACGGTGCAGGACTTACCTTCATTATAGCAAAATACAGAGCGATGGCAACCAGTGCCTTTTCTCCGCCGGAAAGGAGTTCGATATGCGACACAATTTTTCCGGGAGGTTCAACGGATATTTCGATACCCGTCGTAAGGACATTTTCGGGATCGGTCAGCGATAAAGATGCCTTGCCTCCTCCGAAAAGCTCCACAAATGTTGATGAAAAATGCTGATTGATCAGATTAAACCTTTCCACAAAAATTTCACGCATTTGTTTTGTAAGATCGCCGATAAGGTGCAGCAGTTCGGATTTCGACTTTTCGACATCACCTATCTGAACTTTTAAAAACTCATACCTTTCCCGTACTTCTTTATACTCTTCAATTGCTGAAACATTGACACTGCCGAGAGAACGTATTTTTTGCTTGAGTTCAGCAAGTCTTCGCTGAGCCTTGGCAGCATCGGGAATTTCCACCGCTGCATTTTCGGCTTCACGCTTAGTCAGCTCATATTCTTCCCACAGCTTACCAACAATTTCATCATATTGTTTTTGCAGACTGACACGTCTTTCTTCCAATCTGGCAAGTTCACCGCCTATATTTTCTCTTTCGGCGGTTTTATCTCTTTCGTCTTTACGCAGCTGTGTACTTTTCATCTCCAGTTTCAGCCTGTCCGCATTGATTGCTTCCGTTTCGGAATGAAGGTTATGAATCTTTTCCGAAAATGCCTCTGCTTCTTTTTCAAGCACTGCAATCTGCTGTTGTATCTCTTCGTTCCGGGCAATGATTCCGGCAATTTCTTCACGATTTTTTTGTATTTTTTCTTCGGAAGAACTGGAGCGTGCCTTTGCGTTGGCAATATCATTGTTCGCATTGGCAATGTCCTTTTCAAGTGACAGCGTTTTAATGCGGATTTCCTGGAGTTTATCCGTAATACTTTCACGCCTGCGTATAATATCATCACGTGAACCTGAGAGGGCATTTACAATATCTTCGTTTTGTCTGATTTTTCCGCTGTATTCCTCTATCTCTTTACGGGCATGGTTCATTGCTTCGGTAAGGCTGTTGAGTTTTGCAGCGGCATCTGCACGTTCATCGGTAATTTCTTTCAGCGATTTTCGGGTATTTTGAAGTTCCGCATTCCTGCTTTTGATCTCAGCTTCTATTTTGATCTTATTCTCATTGGTGACAGCGAGCCGTTCTTTCAGGTTTGCCGTTTCATCATTAGAATTCTGCCATTTCTTTTGTGCCTTTTCAAAGAGATCTCCTGCCTGTATCGCTTCTTCCAACGTTTTCTGTGCCTGCTGCCTGATTTTTTCGATTTCCGAGGCACGTCCGAGAAGTCCGGCATTTTTGGCAAGAGAACCTCCCGTCAGGGAACCTCCCGTATTCACAACCTGACCGTCTAACGTCACCACTCGGAAACGGTAGGAATATTTTTTGGCAATATCCGCCGCACAGTCTATATTTTCGGCTATGACGATTCTTCCGAGAAGGTTGGAAAGAATATCTCTGTAACAATCTTCACACGAACAAAGTTTGGATGCGATTCCGATAAATCCCTTACAGTTTTCAAGACCGTTTTCATTGAGTTCACGACCCTTGATAGTAGACATGGGCAGAAACGTGGCACGTCCGCCATCGTGCTGTTTCAGATAGGCAATGGCACGTTTGGCATCTGCATCACTTGCCGTAACGATATTCTGCATTGCCGCACCGAGAGCAATTTCCACTGCGGTGCTGTATTCCGACGGTGTTTTGATCACTCGGGAAACAGGACCGTGTATACCGTTCAAAGTGCCCTTTTTTGCTTCACGCATCACGATTTTGACACTTTTGGTAAAGCCCTCCAGATTGCGTTCCAGATCTTCCAGCATTCGTGCCTTTCCCGAAAGCCTTTCGCTTTCCAGATGCAGTCTGTCTGCTTTGGCTTTTAGTTCTTTGCACCGGTCGGATTCTTCATTTGCCTTAACTTGAAGACGATTCATTTCCTCGGTAATTTCATCTGCATTTGTAACACAGTCATCATACATTTGACGGTAGTCCGAAATAATATGTTCCAGTGTATTGATCTGAGAATTTCTCGCCTTCACAGTATTTTCAACGACGTCCATTCTTCCGGTGAGCTCATCAATAGAGGACGATGAAGTCATATAGCGTATTTTGGCATCAGAAGTCTTTTCCGAAAGTTCCGCAAGCACAGCGTTGATCTCATCAATTTTTTCAGCAGATGTGCTTTCTCCCGATTTCAGCGTACCGAGTTCGGCGGTATACCGATCCGACTCTTGACGCTGCTGCATCAGTTCGGATTGATACTGTTCTATCTGCTGTTGTTTCTCAGCAATTTCCTGATGCATCTCTTCTCCGGACTGCTTTGTAAGCTGAATCTCCAGTTCGATGCGTTCCACTGTCTGCTGATTATGAAGAATATCATTTTTCATAACGGAAATATGTGATTTTTTATCCGAACTTTTTTCTTCCGATTCAGAAATTTCCCGTCTGATTTCATCAGCACGGGCATTCAGTCCGTTTTGTTCGGAAAATATAGTTTCATTCTCCGTACGTATTTGTTCAAGGGCGGTTTCGGCTTCGCTGTACTGTGCTTTTGCAACGGTGATTTTATCGTCCTGTTCACGAATGGTAAGGGAAGATTTTTCCAGTGTTTTCAGCCACAAGGCTATTTCCAGTCCCTTTTTTTCTTCCGCATACTCCAGATACGCCTTGGCTTTTTCGGATTGTATCCTCAGCGGCTCCACACGTCCTTCCAGTTCTGTCATAATATCACGCAGCCGCACCAAATTTTCTTCTGTTTTGTCCAGACGTTTTTCGGCATCTGCCTTTTTGTACCGGAATCTCGATATACCCGCCGCTTCTTCAAAAATTTCACGCCGGTCTTCGCTTTTGGTGGATACAATAGAATCAATTTTTCCCTGACCTATCATAGAGTATCCGTCCCGTCCGAGTCCTGTATCCATAAAGAGTTCGTGTATATCCTGCAATCTTACGGCAGTATTGTTAATCAGATATTCACTGTTGCCCGAACGATAAAATCGTCTTGTCACGGCGACCTCGTCACCGTCAAAAGACAATGTTCTGTCTGTGTTGTCGATTGAAAGCGTTACCTGAGCATAACCTGTTTTTTTTCTTTGCTGTGTACCGTTAAACACAACATCTTCCATTTTGGAACATCTCAGCGATTTGGCAGACTGTTCGCCAAGAACCCATCGTATCGCATCGCTGATATTGCTTTTGCCGCTTCCGTTAGGTCCGACAACGGCAGTAATCCCTTTGGTAAAATCGAGTTTTGTTTTATCGGGAAATGTTTTAAATCCCTGTAATTCAAGAGCTTTTAACTTCACTTTCTCACCAACATATCAATAGTATTCAATTCTGACTTTGATACCCTGTCAATTGATCAAATAGTGTAATGGCAGCGGTATCTGTTATAATCCGATGCGAACCTGATATTTTTCCAAAGAAATATCCTGACGAACCACAGCAATAATCCCGAGAGCTTTGAGTCTGTTCAAATTTCTGCGTTTTTGTCCGATAAATCTCGATACCGAACGAGGATTGACAAAAAATTCTGCCGTGCCGTTTTTGATTCCCTTGTTCTTAATTTCCTGAAGAGCATTGCCGTAAATAATTTCACTTTCACACAATTCCCTGAATGCCGGATGATAAGCACCTGCTGCCATATTTTCCTGAAGACTGTCCCCGGAATGTAATCCGATGCGGATCACATTGATATTCTGTTCTTCAAAAAAACGCAGAAGTTCCGCACAAAGCTGTACGGCATCTTCCAATGTTTCGGGCATATATTCGCCCTGTCTGTACAGTTCAAAAAGTTTTGTTCCTTTCATCACAACGGTAGGATAAATCCGCACTGTATCCGGATTCAGTTCTGCAATATTCCGTGCGGTATATTTGTCTTTTTCATGGCTGCTCTTATACATTCCCGTCATCATCTGAAGTCCGAGAGAAAAATCATATTCTTTAATCAATCCGGATGCCTTGATAACATCTTCAGCGGAATGTCCTCTTTGATTGGCATCAAGAACATCATCACACATACTCTGTGCTCCCAGTTCGACAGAGGTAACATGGTATTTCTTCAAAATTTCAAGAACCTCGTCATCAATCGCATCGGGACGAGTCGACAAACGTATTCCTGCGAATTCACCGTTGGCAACAAAAGGCGATGCCGCTTTTAAAAGTTCTGTCATATACTCACGGTCAATTGCCGTAAAACTGCCTCCAAAAAAAGCAATTTCACTGTTTTTGGTTTTTTCTCCCAGACTTTCTCTTGCGGTATTCACCGCCGAAACAACATCTTCGGGTGCGGGCTGATAAACCTGTCCCGTAATTTCTTTCTGATTGCAAAAACTGCACTGATGAGGGCAGCCGTTATGCGGTACAAACAATGCTATATTTGAATGTTTCAATATCCCATCAACTCCAACGCTTCTCTTGCGGCCTGCTGTTCTGCTTCTTTTTTGCTTCTGCCGCCGCCTTTTCCTATGACATTATTATTCAGATGAACCTCCACAAAAAAATGTTTGTCGTGGTCGGGTCCCTCTTCTCCCGTCAGAACATAAGAAAGATGTTCCTCGGGATTTTTCTGTATAATTTCCTGAAGAGTTGTCTTATAGTCCTTAAAAGCCCTCGGTTTCGGATTTTTGATTTCAGGTTCTACGAACGATAAGATAAATCTCCTTGCTTTTTCCATTCCGCCGTCAAGATAGATCGAAGCAATAATTGCTTCAAATGCATCGGCGAGAATAGAAGGTCTTTCGTGACCTTTCAGATTTCTTTCCCCTTTGCTGAGCCGGAGATAGTTTCCCACTCCGAGTGACTTAGAAAAACGGCAAAGACTTTTTTCACAGACCAGCGATGCTCTCAGCTTGGACAGTTCTCCCTCCGGAAGCTCCGGGCAATGTCTGTATATATAATCCGACACCACAATACTAAGTACAGCATCTCCCAGAAATTCCAATCTTTCATTGCTTTTGTCACCGCTGCGTGACTCATTGGCATAAGAGGAATGTGTCAGTGCATTTTCAAGATAGGAAAGATTTTTATATCTGTACCCTATTCTTTTTTCAAGCTCTTTCATGAAGTTTCTTCCTTTTCAATTGTAGTTTGATAAGGGATTCTCTAAAAGCCGTGAAGGAGGTTTTCAGAGGTTCCCATAAGATGAAATATTTTTTTCGATTTTTCCGATGACATCCGTACTTGTAAAATCAATGACAGATTTAATCGCCGTCACCACCGCATCTGCCTTGGCACTGCCGTGTGTTTTCAGCACAGGCTTTGCAACGCCCATCACAGGTGCGGCACCATACTGATTATAGTCAAAATATTCTTTCAGTTCATAGATTTCTTTTTTGATCATCAAAGCGGCAAGTTTGGTTTTGGCGTTTTTATAAAAGACTTCTTTTACCTTTTTGAACAGTTCCTTTGCAACGCCCTCATACATTTTTACGATAATATTTCCCGTAAAGCCGTCCGCAACAATGACGTCCGTTTCACCTGCCGGAATATCACGGGCTTCCATATTACCGATAAAATTCAGGTTACTTTCTTTCAGAAGCCGAAACGCTTCATGCTGAAGTTCACCGCCTTTATGTTCTTCCGTTCCGACATTGGCAAGAGCCACACGGGGGTTTTTGATATGCTGGACATTTTCCATATAGATCGAACCCATAATACCGAACTGTCGGAGCATTTCCGGACGAACTTCCACATTAGCTCCGCTGTCGATCAACAGTACAGGACCTTTGGAGGTAGGCATCACCGGAGCAAAGGCAGGGCGTTTCACTCCCTTAATGCGTTTCACGATCAAAGTCGAACCCATAATCAAAGCACCGCTGTTGCCTGCCGACAAAAAAGCATCTGCTTCTCCCTTTGCAAGAAGTCTTAATCCCTCTGCCATCGAAGAATGTTTCTTAGATTTCATAATCTCTCCTGCATCGTCCTCCATAGTGATAATGTCAGGAGCATCATAGATCTGAAAACCGGATATATCAATTTCATTTTCTTCCGCACATTGTGTTATTTTTTCTTGATTGCCTACCAAGAATATTTCCGTGTCGCTGTATTTTTCCGCACTGAGTACACAGCCTTTGAGAATTTCAAGCGGTGCATTATCTCCGCCAAATGCATCAACTAAAATTTTCATAAAAACCTCCCGAATATGATCACTGTGTCATATATTCTTTTAAAATTTCTAATGCCCGTTCGGCATAAGCAGCTGCCCTTTGTTTTTTGTCACGGATTTTTTCCTGCAGCGGAGGAAGTATGCCGAGATTAGCTCCCATGGGCTGAAAATCCGTTACTGTTTCATCGCTGATATAATGTGCCAGCGAACCTGTCATTGTTTCTTTCGGCAATATTACAGGGAGGGCGTTCTGTATATGTCTGACGGCATTGATTCCTGCCATCATTCCCGACGATGCCGATTCCATATATCCCTCCACGCCCGTCATCTGACCGGCAAAGAAAATAGCCGGATTGCTCCTCAGCGAATAATCGGTATTCAGAAGTCTGGGAGAATCAAGGAATGTATTTCTGTGCATTACGCCATATCGTACGAACTCAGCATTTTTCAATGCAGGTATCATTCCGAACACTCTCTTTTGTTCGGGGAATCTGAGGTTCGTCTGGAAACCTACCAAATTATACATTGTTTTTGCGGAATTTTCTGTTCTCAGCTGTAAAACCGCCCACGGACGATGACCTGTTCTGGGGTCACGAAGACCTACGGGTTTCATTGGTCCGAAACGAAGTGTATCGTGTCCTCTCTGGGCAAGTATTTCAACAGGCATACAGCCCTCATATACTTTCGGATTCTGCACATCGACATTGTGCAGGGGGGTTCTTTCGGCAGTGACCAGTTCATCATAAAATGCTTCATATTCCTCTTTGTTCATCGGACAATTAATATAAGCATCGTCACCGCCCTTGTCGTATCTCGATGCTGCAAAAGCACAGTTCATATCAATGCTTTCGGCAGTTACGATTGGTGCTGCAGCATCAAAAAAATGCATAGAACCTCCGCAGAGAGAACTGATCTTTTCGGCAAGTGCATCACTTGTCAGCGGTCCTGTGGCAATCACTGTCACCGCATCATCGGGTATCTCGGTAACTTCCTTTTCAATCACTTCGATCAGCGGATGCTGTTTGATTTTTTCCGTCACCATCGCCGAAAACAAATTTCTGTCTACCGCCAGAGCACCTCCGGCAGGCACTCTGCACCGATCTGCACAATACATCAGCAGTGAATCCATTCTTCGCATTTCCTCTTTCAAAAGTCCCGCCGCCGATTCGATCCTTGCGGCTTTCAGAGAATTGGAACATATCAGCTCGCAAAAATCATTACTTTTATGTGCCGGGGTTTTTTGGTTTGGTTTCATTTCAAAAAGTCTTACATTGATACCTCTTTTGGCAATCTGATAGGCTGCCTCACAGCCTGCAAGACCTGCACCGAGTACATTGATATACATTGACATCACCACCTGTTTTTACAGATTATCTTATTTATTTTACCACATATTGCGAATGATAGCAACAGAAAATCAAAAAAACAAAAGCAGAGAAGTATTACAGCAACAAACTCACAAAAAGCACATTTTAAAAAGGAACTTTTGATGAATCTGACAGATCACTGTAATACTTCTCTGCACAAATATTGATTTGCTGACCAAAGTCCCGACGATTAACAGAGGGAAGGCAAACATATCATTGAAAATTTATTTTTCCTCGCTTGTATTTTCATCATCGTTTTTTGCAATACTGACAGGTACGGAAATCACCTCTGCCTCTTCGGTGTCATCGTCCTTAGCATATCCGCAGCCCTCTGCCGTACAGAATAATTTCGGCTGCTTTCCCTTTTTCTTGAACAGAAACTCTCCGCACTGAGGACATTGATAGTTAGTAGGCTCATACCATGAAACAAAGTTGCAGTTGGGGTAATTGGAACAGCCGTAAAATACACGGCCTTTTTTTGTTTTTCGTACAATAATATCGCCGCCGCACAAATGACAGCTGACATCTTTCAGCCGATTGACAATCTTCACGATATTCTTGCAGTCGGGATAACCCGAACAAGCAATGAACTTTCCAAAACGTCCGTATTTGACTACCATAGGTTTACCGCACTTATCGCAAACCAAATCCGTTTTGTCTTCTTCCAGTTCGATTTTTACGCCGTCCATATCTTTTCTTGCTTTTTTCAGCGTTTCGTTAAAATCGCCGTAAAAATTGCCCAGAAGTTCGATCCATTTGTACTTTCCCTCTTCTACATCGTCCAGTTCCGTTTCCATCTGGGCGGTGAACTTGACATTGACGATTTTCGGAAAACGTTCTTCCATTAATTTAGTCGTCACTTCTCCCAATTCTGTCGGAAACAAAGTTTTGCTCTCTCTTTTAACATATCCTCTGGAAGTAATGGTAGAGATGGTTGCCGCATAGGTAGACGGTCTGCCGATACCATATTCTTCCAATGCCTTAATCAGCGATGCTTCCGTATATCGTGCCGGTGGCTGTGTAAAATGCTGATTTGGTATCATCTCTTTGACACGCAGTGTCATTCCCTTTTCAAGCGGCGGCAGTTCCGATTCTTTTTCATCGTCGCCTCCGTCCTTGCTTTCCACATATAGAACCGTAAAACCATCAAAATCCACACGGTAACCCGAAGCCTTGAAAATATAATCATTGACAGCTATCTCAGCCTGCGTTGTTTTTTGTATACATTCGGACATCTGGCAGGCAATAAAACGTTCCCATATCAGCTTATACAGCTTATACTGGTCACTTGTCAGACTGTCTTTCACACTCTGAGGGTCCAGATCAACCGTTGCAGGACGTATCGCCTCATGACCGTCCTGTGCATTGGAACGGGACTTGAAATGTCTGTGTCCCCCTGCCGGAACATACTTGTCGCCCCATTTTTCTTTGATGTACTTTTCTGCGGCATCGAGGGCATCTTCCGAAAGTCTGAGCGAGTCGGTTCTCATATAGGTAATCAGACCGACAGCTCCCATTCCCTGAATGTCAACACCTTCATAGAGTTCCTGAGCTACTTTCATTGTACGCTTGGACTGAAAACCAAGTTTTCTCGATGCTTCCTGCTGAAGTGTAGAAGTAATAAAAGGCGGAGCCGGCTGACGTTTTCTTGTACCGTGCCGTAGCTTTTCTACTGTCGGCACAGCATCTTTCATATTGTCGAGAATACTTTGTGCCTGTTCAGCATTGGTAATTTTAATTTTACCGTTTTTATCGCCGTAAAAAGCAGCAGTAAATGCCTTACGGCTTCCTTTCGGGATAAACTTCGCATCAATGCTCCAGTATTCTTCCGGCTTGAAAGCCCGGATTTTCTTTTCACGGTCAACCACGATTTTAACGGCAACGGACTGAACACGTCCTGCCGAAAGACCCTTTCGTATCTTGGCAGAAAGAAACGGGCTGAGCTTATAGCCTACCAGACGGTCCAATATTCGCCTTGCCTGCTGGGCATTCACCAGATCAATATCTATTTTTCTGGGCGATTCCATACCATTTTTCACACCGGTTTTGGTGATCTCGTTAAAGGTAACTCTGTTGTCTTCTTCCAGATCAAGATTCAGCAAATAAGCCAGATGCCACGAAATCGCTTCACCCTCACGATCAGGGTCGGTTGCAAGATAGACATAATCGCTTTTATCCGCCAGTTGAACCAGTTCATCGGCAAGTTTTTCTTTTCCCTTGATAATCTGATAATTCGGTGTAAATTTCTTTTTGATGTCCACACTCAAACGGTTGGGGTTAAGATCTCGTATATGTCCCATAGACGCAACCACTTCATAACCCGGACCGAGATATTTTTTTATTGTTTTTGCCTTTGCAGGCGACTCAACTATGACTAATTTAGACATTGTCTTTCCTCCGAATCAACATTGCTATGCAAAATGTATAATAAACGATCAGGCGGTTTATGTCAACCGTCAAATCAAAAATTCCTTTTTTCTTACTATCATTTTCTGATATATCTTCTGCCTGATACAGATTGAATACAGCCTGTCATTTCCAGTTCCGACAGTGCCATATTGACTTCTCTGATGTTTTTTCCGGAAGCGGCACATATCTCATCTACATGAACAGGTTTATCTGAAATTGTATGATACACCATAAAAGCATTTTCTGTCAACATACTTTTCAACTCATTTTCAGATTTTATACTGTTTTTTTGCGTTTCCACCGTATTCTTTTGTTTCGTCTGATCAAATTTCTGCAATGTTTCTTCCACGGGTAATGTCACATTTTCCTTTTTGATCGGTTCCTTTTTCAGCGTTTGTTTGTCGCTGTCATTCTCCTCTGCGAAATCATATCTGCTCGGATTCCACTGTCTGACTGCTCCGATTTGCCGCATATATGCGAGATATTTTTTTCTGAACTCCTCATCATCAATATTTTGCGATACGGAATCCGTATTTTCATATTTTATATGATCAAAAAAGTTCTGCAATTCAGACATTTCCGTATTGGTATCGGAATTTTGTTCAGGTGGATCAATCGCTTCTCCAAAACTTTCATCATTGAGCGGAATCGTTTCCTCTTTCTCGTTTTCACCCATCACAAACATAATTCTGTCGTCATAAGGATAACAAACCAGACCGTTACTCAAGGGAAGTTCCGCTTCTTTACTTTTTCCGAACCGGTACCGACCACAAAGACTTTGATCAAGATCGTTTTTGTGCTCCTGATACCAGTCAAGAATGTCTTCATGCCGCTTCACGATTGCGGCACCCTGACCGGAAAGCGTATCAGAGCCGTAATTGATCATCTTGTCATTATGAGGAACGACAAATATCATTCTATGCTGTTCTTTGGCATAATTTGCCGTAATAAAAGAACCGCTTTTTTTTCCTGCCTCAACGACAAACGTACAATGTGATATTCCTGAGATAATGCGGTTTCTTTTTTGAAAAGAAGCATTCTGTATGGTATACCCGGGAGGATATTCCGAAACCAACGCTCCGTGTTGTTTAATCTCGCTGCGAAGTTCTTTATTACAATGAAGATAGTCAACATTAATACCACATCCCAACACTGCAATAGTAGGACGTCCTGCCTGCAAAGCACCCTTGTGTGCCTGTGTATCAATCCCCATTGCACCGCCGCTTACAATCACGGCATCGCTTTTTGACAATTCATAAGAAAATTGAAAAGACAACTTTCTGCCCCATTCACTTCCCCGCCGTTTGCCGACGATTGCCGTATGCAATTTTTTTTCGTTCGGCAGGCTTCCGCTGATATACAGTACCAACGGAGGTGATTTGATGGTAAGCAGTCTTTTGGGATATTTTTCGTCATTCATAGCAACGATCTCATATTCCAGTGCCTGACAATCCAAATAGATTTTTTTGGCATAATCAAGCCTTTTATTTTTCAATTTTTCGGCTTCCTTTGGTGTAAATAAACCGTTGTACGTCAGGAAATGTTCGTTTGTCTCATAAATATTTTCCGGACCGCCGAATGTTTCCAGAATTTTAATAATGCGGTTATTTTCAAATCCCAGACAGGACTGCAGCCACAGCCATAATAAAATTTTTTCGTTCATAAATGTACTCCGTTGCAATTTGACAGATCACTTTCTGCATTTTTTGCTTTCAAAAATCGAATAATATGTGTTATATTTCAACATTCAATATACAATAAAACAACCGTTTGTCATCAAAAACGGCTGTTTTATGAATTTTATCATACCTCTTTTTTTAAGCCTTGTCAACACAAAGACGATACAAAAGTACCGCAGCAGCTGCCGAAGCATTCAGTGATTCTGCTCTTCCGTTCATACGTATACATATACGCTGATAACAGGCATTGATGGTTTCTTCTTTCAGACCGTTTCCTTCATTGCCAATCAGCAAAACTCCCCCGTTTGAAAAATCGATTGTTTCTATATCATCGGCGTTGCGTGGGGTCGAAGCATAGGTAAAAATACGTTTTGCGGTCAGATCACGTATATACTCACTGAAATTTTCCTCCTGTATGATCGGCAGCCGAAACACCGCTCCCATACTTCCTCTTACCACTTTAGGCGAATAAATATCGCAGCAATCTCCTGATACGATCACTCCGCTTATGCCGAATGCTTCCGCACTTCGCAATATTGTTCCCATATTGGACGGATCCTGAATACTTTCGAGGGCAAGGTATCTTTCCTGTTTTTTGACTTGGAAACAGCTGCTGTTCATCTTAAAAACGCATATAAATCCCTGGGGTGATTTTGTATCGGCTATTTTTTTCAACAGACTTTCACTGATTTCACAGCTTTTCTGACAACACGAATGTAACAATGCAAATTCGGCAGCATATTTTTCTGCTGCTCTTGCCGTATAAATAAACCAGCTGATTTCCGCTCCCGACTGAGCACCATCTGCACAAAGACGTACCCCCTCAGCAGCAAATTCGGAGTGTTCCCGCCTGTATTTCGGGCTTGTCAACAATTTTGACAGGCTCTTGATCAATTCATTGTCTTTACTTGTAATCATCATATTATTTTCCGTTCTCAAGCACTTGTTTTTTAATTTCCAATGCCGTCTGCGAAATGGTCATACCGTTTTCTTCAATAATAATATCAGCATATTTTTCGTAAAGGGGCACTCTTTCTTCGTACAAACCCCTGAGCTCCTGACCTTCTTTTATGGCAACGCCCCGTTTTGCCAGATCACCCAGACGATGTCGAATCTCCTCATACGGAAGTTTGATATAAACAATGATGCCCGTTTTTTGAAAATGCTCCATCGCTTCTCTGCCGTAAATTACACTGCCGCCTGTTGCAATAACGGTTTTATTGACATTGAGCGATGCATTGATATGATTTTCAATTTCCAGAAATTTCACAAGTCCGTCTTCTTCTATCATTTCGCTGAGGAGCCGGTTTTCGCTTTCTTGAATCACCAGATCCGAATCCAGAAACCGATACCCCAATGTTTTTGCCAGAACCACCCCGACCGTACTCTTGCCGCAGCCGGGCATTCCTATCAATACCACATTTTTCATTTTGCCCTCCGTAGATTCTATACGACCATTATCCTTCGCAGCCTGCTGTAATAAGAACATCAACAATATTGCAAACGCAAACAATGCACCCAAGATCAAACTCAGGTGCATCGGTGATTTGTTAATTAAAGAGCAGCCTTTGCCTTTTCAACGAGAGCTGTAAAAGCCTCTGCATCTGAAATTGCAATTTCGGAAAGCATCTTTCTGTTAAGCGTAATGCCTGCCTTTTTCAGACCGTTCATAAATGTTGAATAGTTTGTGCCGTTAGCCTTGCAGCCTGCGGAAATACGAGTGATCCAAAGTCTTCTGAAATCTCTCTTTTTCTGTTTACGGCCGATATAAGCATAGTTACCGCTTTTCATTACGGCTTCTTTTGCCATCTTAAAGTGCTTGCTCTTAGCACCCCAATAGCCCTTAGCGAGCTTTAAAATCTTTTTTCTTCTTTTGCGTGTTGCCAACGCACCCTTTACACGTGCCATTTGATATACCTCCGATAAAAGTTATATTTCAGTCAAACAAGAATTAAAAAATTATTTGTAAGGAATAAGCTTCTTGATAGCTGCTACATTGGTCTTATCGGCAGCAACAGTCTTTCTGAGACCTCTCTTACGTTTTGTGGTTTTCTTGTTAAGGATATGTGATTTATTTGCGTGTGCACGAATTACCTTACCGTTTTTAGAGAGCTTAAAACGCTTTTTTGCTCCGCTGTGTGTCTTAATCTTAGGCATAATTAAGAACCTCCTTGATTTTGTTTATTTGTTTGGTTTTGGTGCGAGGAACATAATCATACTGCGTCCCTCCAGCTTTGCGGGCTTCTCGATAACTGCAAATTCCTGACAAGCCTCGGAAAATCTTTTCATAATCTCCGTACCGAGTTCGGGATGACCCATTTCACGGCCTCTGAAACGAATAGAAACTTTTACCTTATCACCCGAAGCGATAAATTTCTGTGTATGTTTCAGTTTTGTATTAAAATCATGCGTATCGATATTCAAAGAAAGTCGTATTTCCTTAATATCAACGATGTGCTGATTTTTGCGGGCTTCTTTTTCTCTCTTAGCCTGTTCAAATTTGTACTTGCCATAGTCCATAATTTTACACACAGGCGGTTTTGCCTGCGGTGCGATCTTAACAAGGTCAAGATTTTTAGCTGCCGCCTTATCAAGAGCCTGTGAAGCGGACATAATACCGAGCTGTCCTCCGTCCGAATCAATTACTCTGATTTCCTTATCACGAATTTCGTCATTAATCTGATGTTCCTGCTTGCTAATGGTGAGCACCTCCAAAGCATATTAAGTAAATGAACCTCATATTGTTCCAGAAGCGGAACAATATGAAAAATAAAAGCACGAACCGTCACCGACCGTCCGTGCATCAACAGCTAAACAAACGAAACACTGCTTATCATCAATGTTCCGTATCAACGATTGACCTGTAACAGACGGTACCATACAGGTGAAAGCACTGAGCCTTACTTTATTTTTACTTCGCTATTATAACACCCTGACACCGATTTGTCAACCCGTTTTTTAACAAGAAACAAAGAAATTTGCTTGTCCTGTGCCTTCCTTTTCCAAGATTTTACATCAGGAGAATCAATCTACTTTTTCTGCCATTCCGTCAATCAGTGTTACCATTGTTCCTTCGCAGATATTCTTCCGATAAAGTTCTGCATCAGGAATCTGAATGTGTAACCTTTCTTTGTCTTCTGATTCGAGTACAACATCACACATCGGCTCTTCTCCGTCAGGAATTCCCTCACAGCCGAAATCGGGTTCTATTATTTCTATGACTTGATACATCATCATATTCCTTTCAGCATCAGTGACAGACTTCAACGATGCAGTCTTCTCCGTCACAAGCACTGCTGTCGCCCGATTCTGCCAGAGCGGCTTTGATCATAATCGCACATTCCAGACGTTTCTTTTCTAGTTCACATGAGGTTTTATGCGACTTTTTAATATCGCCTTCATACTGGAAATTATTAGCATTACAGCCACCGCTGCAATAGAATTTTGCCCAGCAGTTCTTGCAGTTATCTTTGGAATACACATTTGCCCGTGCAAACTGCATTTTCATATCCGTATTAAAGGTACCGTCGTTCAGGTTACCCATTTTATAGTCCTCATTTCCGACAAACTGATGACAAGGATAAATATCCCCCTGAGGTGTTACCGCTACATATTCATTGCCGCAGCCGCAGCCCCTCAGACGTTTGATGGCACAGGGTCCCTGATTCAGATCAATCATAAAATGGAAGAAATTATAATAATCACCTTTTCGACGTGATTCGATAATGGTGTTGGCAAGACGCTCATATTCTTCAAATACAACCGGCAAGTCTTCATATTTGATAGAGTAGTCCAGTTTCGGGTCGGATACTACCGGTTCAATAGAAAGCTGATCAAAACCGAGTTTTCTCATTTCCAGAATATCATTGGTGAAATCCAGATTATACTTGGTAAACGTTCCTCTGATATAGTAATCCTTATCTTTGCTTCTCTGCGATATGAGTTTCTGGTACTTCGGAACAATAATATCATAACAGCCTTTTCCGCCGGGAGTAACACGGAGCTTATCGTTGACTTCTTTTCTTCCGTCAAGAGAAAGTACGACATTTGCCATCTCTCTGTTGAGATACTCCATTTTTTCGTCATCGAGCAGCAGACCGTTGGTTGTCAGGGTAAATCTGAAATTCTTATGATGCTGTTTTTCTATACTTCTGGCATATTCCACTGTCTGCTGTACCACTTTGAAATTCATCAGCGGTTCGCCGCCGAAAAAGTCCACTTCCAGATTATGTCTTGTACCCGAATTGGCAATGATAAAATCAATGGCTTTTTTAGCAGTTTCGATCGACATCAGACATCTGCCCTGTCCGAAATCACCTTTTGCGGCAAAACAGTATTCACAGCGAAGATTACAGTCGTGCGAGATATTGATGCACATTGATTTAACAGGAGCTTTTGTCATCATATCGGCAAATTTTTCATAATCATCAGGTGAAAAAAGCTGACCCATCTCATACAGTTCATAAAGAGCCTCATATGTTTCCGTCAATTCGTCTCTGTCATATTTCCCTGAAAGTGCCGAGAACATTGCTTCGGGCGGATTTTCCGTCATATTTTCATCACAGTAATCCAGAATGTCATAAGCAGCATCATCCAGCACGTGAACCGCACCGCTGTGAACATCAAGGCAGATATTATATCCGTTCAGTTTATATTTATGTATCATTTTTTGTTTTAACTCCTCTAAATAAAACAAGTGATTTTTCATATCGTTGACTATACCAACCAAGTAAATGATAAAGGGCGGACACAATATCCGCCCTTTACCTTTTTAATGCGATGTAAGAAAATTACTTTTCGCACTTCTGGTTTGCAACCGTACAAGAGGTCTTGCAAGCAGACTGACATGAAGCCTGGCATTCGCCGCAGCCGCCCTTTGCAGCAGATTCTCTGAGATTTGCACTGTTAAGAGTTTTGATATGCTTTCCTGCCTTCATCAGAATCATCCTTTCTTTCACCATAATGTCACCAATTCGACACATTACGGCACATTGATATATTCTTATCATATCATATTTTAAAATTAAATTCAAGCACAATACACAAATAATAATTATTTTCTTCGTTTCTTCTTATTGACCCCTGCGATTCCGCCCAATGCACCGCATAAAACAGCCGCCGCCAACCTCAGCAGTGATACGATCCCCGGTTCGCTCCCCGCGGCACAGCCTGCCGCCAATAGAATCACAAACAGAAAAAAACCGCTGAGTGCTCCCATCATCATTCCAAAACTTCCGGCTGTTTTTGCACAAATATAGCCTCCCAGAAATGCTCCTATACACAACGCTGCCAATGCACACGGCACAGCCGCCGTATCAGGCACTGTTCCGATTTTCACAAATATAAAGGACATCAAAGCGACTATCAACACCGAAATAACTGTTCCTGTCAGCACACCTGCTGTTTCGGCTTTCACTCTTCTTGACATATGGCTGTTTGTGTTATCGGTTTGTACTGCATTTTTCCGCACCCGTCATCACCTCATTGAAGTGTATTCGCCAAATTCTCCGAATATGATTCCGCACACAAACAAAAGAACCGCATACTGCTGTGAGTATACGGTTCTTGTATGTTTATCGGACGGTCACGTTAATATCCTTTGATGCGGTCTTGCCTGCACCGTCACGGCATACGATTTTAATCGTATATCTGCCCGACCGAAGAAATTGGAACTGGAAACGATTATCTGTCGAATAAATTGCATTATCGTGTTCCCACTGTGGAATTTCCATCCACATTCCGCCTTCCTGTTTGCACGCATATTTATATCGGTAAGGAATAACCCCGCCTGTGAAATTTGCATTGGCAGTAATCGTTTGTCCTATTGATACATAGGTGTTACTCAGTCCGGAAGAAGTGTTTCTCAATGTGGTATTGGTATTTCTCTTGACTGTCAGGAAAGTATATTTTGATGCATATTGTCCGCATTTGTCGATGGCGGCAATACGGATCGTATAGTTGCCTGCTGTGGTGAATTTCGGCAATCTGTAACTGCTACTGGTGATGTAGCCGGTCATATCGACCCATTTGTTGTCTTTGTCATTTTTATAGGAGTACTTATACTTCCAGCCGCCCTCGCCTTTAAAGTATGCTTTGGCGGTGATGTTGTTCCAGTTGATCCACGTCGATGTATTGTTGCCGCCCTGACCCTGATTGTTCACGAGTTTTGAGCCGTTGTCAGCAGGTGCAACGGGTGTTATAACGGTCACTTCGCAGAACGCTGTCTTTCCGTTATGGGATTTGGCGGTAATAGTGGCTGTACCATTGCTTTTGGCTGTGATCTTGCCGTTTGATACAGTGGCGACACTGCTGTTGCTTGTTGTCCACGTGATTGTTTTATTAGACGCATTAGAGGGAGCAATTGTCGTTGTGATCGTTTCACTTGCACCCTTGGGCAAAGTCAGCGATGTCTTGGAAAGTTTTACACTCGACACGGGCGTTGTCACCGTCACTTTACAGGACGCTGTTTTGCCATTATTTGTTTTCGCTGTAATGGTAGCTGTTCCCGGACCAATTGCTGTGATCTTGCCGTTTGATACCTTAGCGATCTTTGTATTGGAGCTTGTCCACGTCAGAACATCATAGGCGTTGACGGGGTTCAGCGTTACTTTGAGTGTTTCGGTTTTACGAGGATCGATCGTAGTCGATGTTTTATTCAGCTTGATCGATGTTGGATCAGCCTTGACAGCAACGGTGCATTTCGCCTCAATGCCGTTTACGGTCGCAGCAGTGATAACAGCCTGTCCGGTCTTTTTTGCCGTGAGCTTTCCGCCGCTGACACTGACAACACTGCTGTTAGAGGAGCTCCATTTTACTGTACGGTCTTTGTAAAATTTTGTACTTACTGATGCTGCCAGCGTTTCACTTGTACCATTACGCATTGTCAGTGTTGTTTTATTCAGCGTAATCAAATCCGAAGCATTGATGATTTCATAGTCATAACCATAATAATTAAGAGTTTTGTTACGAGTAAATGAATATAAGCGAGTCGAACTATCATCACAAAATATCTTAGAACCATAAGACGACGGCGACGTACCAACCTTTTGAACTGTATCCGATATGACTAACCATTTTAAATTGTCGCAATCTTCAAATGCAAATCCGCCTATTTCTGTAACACAATCGGGAATAAAAAAGCCTGTCAGATTATCACAATCGTAAAATGCCTTGTATCCTATCACCGTTATATACTGCATTTCCGGCAGGTCTGACAGAGCAGTAGACTGAAAACAACTACTCGGTATTGCTGAAAGTCCTGTGCCAAGCTTAACAGTTTTGAGAGAGGTACAGCCTGAAAATGTGGAATGCCCCATTTCAAGCACTGAATCAGGAATAACTACCTTTTCAAGAGAGGTACAGCCTGAAAAAGCACTGTTGCCTATTTTCTGAACAGAATCACCGATGGTAAGATTTTTCAGACGTACGCAATTATAAAACGCTTCATCGCCTATTTTCGTCACATCATCTCCTATCACTGCTTTTTCCAAAAGTGCACATCCGTAAAAAGCATTATCACCTATCACTTCGACAGTAGATGGAATATTGATCTCTTTCAGCGATGTACAGCCTTTAAATGCACTTGATTTGATCGTTTCAAGACCTTTATTCAGCGTAACACTTCTAAGTCCGGTATTGCCTTCAAATGTATTTGCCCCAATCGTTTTCACAGTTTTAGGAATCACAATCGAACGTATAGATGTATTATGAAAACTATTACTGGAATAATCATATCCAATAGCCGTAACCGTATAAATATCTATTTTTTCAGGGATAACAATATCCCCTACTCCACTGCAGCCTACGATGGTAGCAGTACCGTCACCATTCTTTATATAAGTGAAGCTGACTTCACTTGCCGCATTAGCCGTTATTTCCGTACCCACATACTGTGGCAGTGCTGTACCGGCATAAGCACCAAGCGTTAAAGCGGCAAGACTGACACACAATACTTTTTTCAAAAATTTCTGATAAATTGACATTATAAGACCTCCTCTTACATTTTTCAAAAAGTATAACACTATTATACATATATATGTATGTAATGTCAATATTTTTTGTTGAATTAAACGAAAAATAACAATCAGTCCCAACCATCATAAAGAAAATGCCAAAACATTTCTCCGGCTTGGCTGATGATTATTTCACTGTCACGTTAATATCTTTGGAACAGGTCTTGCCAACGCCGTCACGGCAAACGACCTTAATAGTATACGTGCCCGACTGCGACGGAAGTTTAAAACTAAAGTTATCATCTGTCGAGTAACCTGTGGTATTGTCGTGTTTCGGCTGTGCAATGGCAACCCAAGCCCCGCCGTTTTTCCTGTATGCATACTTGTATCTATACGGTACGACACCGCCCGTGAATTTGGAAGACATCGTGATGGTCTGTCCTTTTGATACAGTTATGGCACTCAGTTTTGAGCCGTTATCTTTGAGGGCTTTTTTGCTGTCCTGCTTTACCATCAGATAAGTATATTTTGACGCATATTGTCCGTATTTGTCGATAGCGGCAATACGAATCGTATAGTTGCCTGCTGTGGTGAATTTCGGCAATCTGTAACTGCTGCTGGTGATATAGCCGGTCATATCGACCCATTTATTGTCTTTGTCATTCTTATAGGAATATTTATATTTCCAACCGCCCTCACCTTTGAAATTGGATTTGGCGGTGATGTTGTTCCAGTTGACCCAAGTAGACACACTTCCTCCGCCAACACCTGCGTTATCAACCAATTGAGAACCATTATCTTTGGGAACAGTGGGAGCTTTGACGGTCACTTTGCAGGAGGCTGTCTTTCCGTTATTGGATTTTGCGGTAATAGTCGCTGTACCGGCACTTATGGCAGTAACCTTACCGTTTGATACAGTTGCCACTTTGCTGTTGGAAGTGCTCCACGTTACTGTTTTGTTGGCAGCGTTGGAGGGAGTA
>CACYDP010000058.1 GCA_902773135.1 uncultured Ruminococcus sp. | reverse complement strand
ATTAGCCGAAGGCAGCACACTGCGGCAAAACGAATTGATTGCCAAAATGCGTCGTTTGGGTATGAGCGAAGAGGATATATCTAAAATTATTTCCGATGACTAAAATGTAAAAAAAGAAAATCCACAGTAAAATTTTTTCCGTGGATTTTCTTTTTTTATTTATGTGCAGGTAATATAAGTTTTTCCAAAGGTGATTAATACAACATCGTCAGGGTTAATGACAACATAATTTCCGGACTCATCGGTATAGGTGAAGTGTGCATAACCATTAATATATCCGTTTTCTTCTATCCTGGATTTGAGATTACCGCCGCTGTGTCCTGTAAATGTGTAATAATAGTTATGGTTACTATATACAGGACTTCCACCGCCTCGACTGGTACATTTAATCTCTGTGCCGTCTTTCATTGTAAGAGATACATCTTGACAGTTAATGATGGCACGGAAAAGTTCCGTATCCTGAAATTCAGACTTGACTTTGATTTTGGTTGTAAATTTGCCGATGGATATGTCTGTAAATGCTGCTGTATTTCCATTATGTTCAAAAATATCTTCTTCTGTAACATCAATGCTGCGTGAGGAAGGTTCATAATCAAAATGAACATTCAGTTTGATATGGGGGCGTATGGTGGTTTTGGTTGCAATGACTAATTTGTATTCTTGTGTATCTCGGTTATAATAGGTTCTGAGAACCTGATCATCGTTCAAGGAAGAACATAAATCTTTTTTCTGTTCCAATATATCAGATACATTGTCATCGACATTCAAATTCTGCACTACTTCGTCAATGTGATATATGTGTAGATAGGGACCAAGGATAAACTCTACATCTCTGTTGAGAATAGTTGTTTCGCCTGTATTTAATGAAAAAATCACTTTCATCGTATCGGGGGAAGTCATCATACAGTCAAAATTGGCACTGTACCAATCAATATTCAGTTCGTCAAAAACAATATCATCTAGGTCAGTCTTTATCGTAAATCCTGAGCGTGGCGGGTGAGCAAGATGTTTTTGGTTTTTGCTGAGGTCCATTCCGTCATCGACCTCTATGAAACAGTTGTTGATATCATCAACCATATTGCTGCCGTCTGATTTGCTGATCGTAACAGCCGCAAACGCACTGGTATCATCGCCTGCTGTGCCGAGAAATTGTCCATTATATCCCTCATTGATATGAAGCTGTGCGTTGCTGCTGATGTATATATCCTGCGATGTATCGGACTGAAAGTAATCTCCGAATATAGAATCAAAAGCTCCTGATGCTCCTGCGGCAGTTCCCAGAACCGCAGAGGATAAAACAGCTGCGGCAAGCAGAACGGCTAATTTTCTTTTGGAGCGGTGTCTGGATTTTATTCCGGACATGACAGAAGATTTGATTCTGTCTGTGCTGACACCTGTCTGGATATTGATCGTATTTTCATCAAGATTGATGGCATCGGTGTCAAGTTTGTCAAAAACAAAATATTTTTTCATTCGGTAAACCCTCTTTCTTTTAGTATTTTTTTCAGTTTGGTTCTTGTACGCCGAATTTTTGATTTTACCGTTTCAACATTGATATTCATTATGTCTGAAATAGTGCTTGTTTTCTGATAGTAGTAATAGTAACGAATAATAATTTCTCTGTCCGGTTCTTTCAGACTGTTGATGGCATCTGTGAGAACCTGATTGATGATTTCCTGTTCGATTTTTTCTGATACAAGAAGTCCGTCCTCTATAATGACATCATCAATATTCACAACGGTTTTTTTGCGGTATTTGATTTTATCCTTTGCTTTGTTCTTGGCAATACAGCATAGAAAGGCTTTCAGCCTGTCGGGACGTATTTTGCTGCTGTTGTTCCATAAAGTGATGAATGTATCGGCTGTGATTTCTTCTATGTCTGCCGAGGATAAACTTCCGCCGGAAACATTGTAGATAATGGTTGAAACGATAGGAGTAAAATGTTCGATGGTTTTTTCCAAAGCTTTTTCGCTGTGGTTGATTAAATCATTAGCAAGCTTTTCAGTGTCTAAAATATGTATCTCCTCTTTTCGGAAGTGTTTTAGCCGTATACACTGATATTGCTGCCGTTTTGAACGGCAGTTGATTTTGTTCCCGGGAAAATCAACAGTATGATGACCGCTTCCAATATTAATAACGACATAACAGAGTGATCGGGTGCAGTGTATGAAAAATAAAAAGTACTGTATATGACTTTTCAGCGTCAATATACAGTACTTGATGTTTTTGTGAAATAATTATTTTTTTCTGCGATGTCCGCGTTTTTTGGCATTTTTGGCAGATGAAAGTTCTTTTTCGTGATTGGTGGGCATTGATACGTGTCCGAATGTTTTTTCATTGATCAATGCTTTTACAAAATGGGGGTGTTTTGCTCCGAACTCTGCTTCCAGTTCCGGGTGTTTGACAATGTAGTCTTCCTGCTGCTTCGCATATATACTTGCGATATTCATTACGCAGATCAAAAAGTAAAGAATAATCGACAGTGTAGCACCTATGCCTATATACGGATAAATCGTGAACATTATATCCGCAAGACAAAGGAAAGAACCTACCAGACCAATAATATGTTTGATATGCCTTCTTTTGTCAAATGTTGCCGCAAAGAAACATATCGTGGGGATAACAGCGAGTGAAAAAGAGAAAAAAGAATGTGTTACCGCAGAAGCACCTGTTTCATAGCCGTATGACTCGCTGATGGCACCGCCGAGCATCATCTGAAAAGCTGACTGAGATATTTTGACACTGGCACAGAGTGTTTTATGTGCATAGATCGTGGCTTCATTCAGGGCAGTGATGGATTTTTCGGTGTATTTGCTGCGGTCAATATCCATTGCCTGATCAATCAGTTTCATCAGATCCCTGTAACTGATACCGTCCGCAACGTGATACTGCCAGTTATAATTGGCGGTTGCGATGGATTCTATCACAGCAGTGTCTTCCTGATCTTTGTCTTTTTTCTTTTCAAGACCGTCAATGGCAGATTGCAGTTTTTCTTCCGCTTTTGTAATCTCTTCCTGAGATGCCGGTGTCAGATTTGCTTCGGAAGGATTGAGGGTGGTTTTGAGATCATCAGTGATATAGATGCGTGCCTCCATAAATGATGATGTCAGAAGAAAAATGCATATCACATATGCCCATACAATACACAATCTCAGAATATGCGATGGTGTACGCAGCGGTTTTTTCTTATGCGGGACGTTGATGACTTTTACGTTTTTGGAAACAGCCTTTTTCATAGTGGGTTTGCTGCTTCCGGTACTTTCCTTATCCTGATTATTTTCTTTTGATTTTGTCATAAAACAAAAATTTCCTTTCAATCGATGATATTCGTATCAGACAGAACTGAATTTTTCTTTGTAGTTGCTGATAGCGGCTTCGATGATTTCGATAGCATCTTCTCTGCCTTTTACTTCGTCAACCACAGTTTCTTTATTTTCAAGGGTTTTGTAGACGGAGAAAAAGTGTGTCATCTCCTCGAAAATGTGTTTTGGCAGTTCGGAAATATCTTTGTAAGCATTATAGCTGGGGTCGTTAAAAGGTATCGCTATAATTTTTTCATCATTTTTGCCGTTGTCAAGCATCGTGATCACACCTACGGGATAGCATTGGACGATTGTCATCGGGTTAATGACTTCCGAACAAAGTACCAGTACGTCAAGCGGATCCAGATCATCGGCATAGGTACGGGGAATAAAACCGTAGTTGGCGGGATAATGAGTGGAAGTATAGAGAATACGGTCAAGTTTCAGCAGACCGCTTTGTTTATCAAGTTCATACTTGACCTTGCTTCCTTTGGGAATTTCGATGACAACCATAAAATTTTCTGCATGGATTCTGGCAGAATCCATATCATGCCATATATTTTGCATACTAACATCTCCTCGTATAGAATCAATTGATATTATCTATTATAGCATAGATTTTATAATATATCTACATAAAATTCGTTTGTTTTTAACCTAAATGGGCAAGAAGTCCCCCGCCTCTTAGGCGGTGGGATGAATTGCCCGTCAGCCGTAAGGCTGACATTTCCCTTGACATAAATAATAATCTATGTTATTATCAAATCAGTCGAACAAAGAAAAGAGTTGATAATAGCAATGGAATTAGATAGT